>JAKLDH010000049.1 GCA_022703625.1 Cyanobacteriota bacterium
GTAATATGAAATTTATAAAATATGAGAGCCAGTACATTGGACTCATGATTAAATCCTCCTTTTTGACAACATTGTCAACCAGGAGGGTTCTTTTTTTCCAATCAATTTTATGTTCCTAAAGTTCTAAAAAAATAATATTCTTTTGATTGCAACTTGGTATAACTCTATACTAATCCCGTCGCCCTGAACTTGTTTCAGAATTCGGCATTGCAATCTTCTTGTTTTTACTTGGTATGAGCAAAATTGCAAAAAAGTTTGATCTGTTTTTCTGCGTCTTCAGAGGAAATCGCTTTTATAAAATTCTCTATTTCAATTTGTTCAACGTTTTTACCGCTTAAAATTCCATAAATCGTTTCTTTAACAAGATTAATTGAACTTTGCGGCTTTAACGCCAATTGCTGGCAAAATTTGTTTGTTTCAATGTCAAAATTGTCTTCATCAAAAATTTGTAAACTGATTCCAAGGCTAAAAGCTTCTTCTGCATTGATTTTCCTTGATGTTGCTATTATTTCAAAAGCCCTGTTCTTTCCAATAAGTCTTAACAGCCTGTGAATACCGCCATATCCGGGAATTAATCCGACATTAACCTCGTTAAGACTAAAAACAGCAGACCTTGACGTTAATACCACATCGCAGGCAAGCGCAAGTTCAAAAAAACCTCCTGTTACAAAACCGTCAACAGCAATAACAACAGGTTTGTTAAACTGTTCTATCCTTCTAATTAAAGCCCTTGAGCTTTTTAAATGTTCTTTGAAGTAATCAGGAGAGGTGTTTACCATGTCTAATTTTTCATTGTATTTTTTTAAATTAACGCCGGCTGAAAAAATTTTTCCGCCAGCTCTTGAAACCCCGCAAATTGCGCTTATCAGGATTATTTTTGTTTCGTTTTGGGTTTCAAAATGATTTAAAGCTTCGTTTATTTCCTCAAACGTTTCTTTTTCAATAATATTCAATGTTTCAGGACTATTAAGAATTATTTTCCCGACAGAATCAATTTTTTCAATTTTTATTTTCGTAAATTCAAATGACATAGCTGTTTTTACTCAAACCCGTAAATTCTTTTATAATTCCAGTATGACCCGAAAACTTTTTTAACATAATTTTTCGTCTGGCTGTAAGGTATATTTTCTACAAATCTGTCTAAATCCTCATCAGGATATCTTTTTAACCATGTTTGAACAGCTCCTGGTCCTGCGTTGTAACTTGCAACAGCAAAAAGCATGTTGCGATCGAACATTTCGCCTGTATATTCAAGATAAGTCGCTCCGACTTTTATATTGGTTTTAGGGTTAAACAGCTCATTTGGAGTACAATCTGACAAGTTTTTCCATCTTATTATATCGCTTGCCGTTTGCGGCAAAACCTGCATAAGCCCTCGAGCATTGGAAGAACTGACGGCAAACTGATTAAAATGACTTTCTTCCTTCATTAAAGACAATATAAGAATAGGATCAATATCGTATATAAGTGCATTTTGGTTAATTTCTTCGGCATAATACACAGGATATATAAGTTTCCATTTATTATCCCGTGTTTCCGGCTTGCTTGCAATACTTTCCATCTCATTTCTTGCTACAACAATTGAGCCTGTTATCAAATTTTTTTGAAGCTTTATCCAACTCTCTAAAAACGGGTCCTTTTCAGGCATAATCATAAGAGCTGTATCATAATCTTCAAGATAAATCAGTTCTGCCGCCTGAATTCCATACTTTTCAGAAATTTCCCCGTATGAATAAGGCGTTTCCATTTTTTTCTCTTCGACAGGAAGCAGGTTATTACGGTTTGTTAACCATTGATTATCGCTTCTGCCTTTGATTTCATTTAATCTCCCGTTTGCTCTAAACGCATAATAGCTGTCAGGGAACTTTTTTAACGTAGCGTTATAAAAATTTTCAGCCGTTGAAAAGTTTTCGTATTTTTCAAAGATTTTTCCCATCCAGAAATATACCGCCGGAGATGCTTTTTTGTTTTCATAAGAGTCTAAATGCTTTTTACCAAGACTTAAGGCATTTTTATAATCCCCTTTATCGTATGCATGCCAAAAAAGCCTCCATAGAGATTCTGAAGCGTAATTACTTTCGGGATATTTGCTGTAAATTTGCTCATAAAGCTTTTTCGCTTCTTCAAAAGGCAGTAATTGGGCTTTATGATAGAGAGCAAAGTCTTTTGCTATATTTGTCCACGATAAAATATCTGACCAGCTTGTTTTTTGCTCTGAATTATTAAGCTCAACATAAGATAACATTGCTTTTTCAATTTTTGATCTGTCTGTTTTCTCATCAAGATAATATCTCAGCCCGTTTTTTAAAATAGAAAACGAAGTTTGTTTGTTTCCCAGAACTTTATGGCACATTGCGCTGTAATGCCAGATTTCCTTTTGCGGCAGCTGATTGAAATATTCAAGGGCTTTTCTGTAGTTTTGGCGCATAAAAAAAACTATGCCGATGCGCTTTTTATCAGTTTGATTAAAAGCGTAATTTAAATCCCTTAGACCATAATAGCTGTTTAATGCAAATTTCCCGGAAGGGGCGGTCGCTATATATTTCAGCCAGTATTGAGCGGCAATTTCCTTGTTTTTGTTTTTATTTAATTCGCCCAGATAATAAAAACTGCCAATCGCATAATCTGTGTCAGGATAGTTTTTTATGGTGTTTAAAAACTGTTTTTCCGCCTGTAAATCCGCTTTAATCCTTAAATAAGCCTGTCCCAGATTATAACTTGCCAAAGACGCTACAGGGCTTTTAGGATAAGATTTCAAGATGCTTTCGTATTTAGCTATAGCTGTTTTTTCGTCTTCTATTGCAACAGCGCAGCTTGCCTGTTGGTAAAGAACTATATCATACATTTTATAATATTTTGAAATCTTGCTATAAGTGTAATAGGCTGAACTAAAGTCTTGATTTGACTGCAATAATCTTGCTTCTTTATAAAGATTTCTTGTAAAATCTTCGCTTTGAAAGAATTTGTTTGTTAAAGCCGGTTTATAGTGCCATATTCCGGCACTAATTGCGATTAATGCTAAAATTAAAAATAAATTATTAAAAAGTTTAATTGTTTTTTTCATAAATCTATTCAAGTAAAATGAATTTTAGATTTTTTAAACTTATTTTTGTTGCGCAAGCGGCTTTGCAGTTGCGCAACAAAAGCCGAAATTCATTTAGGTTATAGTATATATTAATTTTAACCCATTTGCAAACTATAATTGCCCTATAATTGAACTGTAGTTATTTTTCCTTTACCATGCCTTGATAAATATTTATGACTAAAGGAAAATAAATAAAATACTGTTAATAAAAAGAATGGCTGGATTTAAATGGATAAGTTTTTTGGACTATTTGGAATAATTATAATTCTTGGCATTGCATTTCTTATGTCAAGGGATAAAAAAGCGATTGACTGGAAACTGGTCGGAACAGGCTTAGGTCTGCAATTGATTATTGCTGTATTTGTCCTGAAAATTCCATACGGCAAAGTTTTATTTGAACATATTGGAAATTTAATAAAACACTTGCTCGCATTTGCTGACAAAGGCGGAGAATTTGTTTTTGGAGTATTAGTTAATAAACCTGCTGTTTTTGACCAGATTTTTGGAGCTGGAAGCGGTTTTATATTTGCGTTTAAGATAATTCCCACCATTATATTTGTTGCTGTACTGGTAAATATAGCTTATCACATAGGCTTAATGCAAAGAATAGTATCTTTTGTGGCAAAAATTGTTTATAAACTTATGGGTGTAAGCGGAAGTGAAGCTCTTTCAAATGTTTCCAGCGCCTTCGTAGGACAGGTTGAAGCGCAAATTATGATTAAACCTTATGTTTCCGGCATGACAAAATCAGAATTACTTGCTTCTATGACAGGCAGCATGGCATGTATTGCCGGCGGGGTTATGGCGATATATATTTCGCTTGGCGTTCCGGCAGAATATCTTTTAGCGGCAAGCTTAATGGCGGCTCCAGGAGCTCTTGTTATCTCCAAAATTGTTTATCCCGAAACACAAAAGTCTGAAACACGAGGAGAGATTAATCTTGAGGTAAAAAAAACCCATGCAAACCTTATAGATGCCATATCGCATGGAGCAAGCGACGGAATGAGAATTTCCATAAATGTAATCGCAATGCTAATAGGGTTTCTCGCTCTTATTTCAATGATTGACGGATTACTTGGCTATACCGGAGGCGTTCTTGGAAATATTGCGCCTGTTTTAGGAATCAACTGGATTGATTTTTCGGGATTAAGTTTAAAAACCATTTTAGGCAGCGTGTTTTCTTTATTGGCATGGCTTATGGGCGTTCCCTGGTCAGAAACTTTAACTGTAGGGTCTTTGATGGGAACAAAAATGGCGATTAATGAATTTGTGGCGTATATGGACCTTGCGCCTATTATAAAAGGGACTTCTGATATTGCACTTTCAGAAAAATCCGTTGTAATTGCAAGTTTTGCGTTGTGTGGATTTGCAAATCTCGGCTCAATTGCGATTCAAATAGGAGGCATCGGAGAAATTGCCCCAAATAGAAGGGCTGATCTTGCAAAACTTGGAATAAGAGCTTTAATTTGCGGAACCCTTGCTTCTTATATGTCAGCGACAATTGCGGGAATTTTAACAAGTTTATAAGGCGTATTTTAAAATAAAAAATCAACATTATTGTAATATTTTTCTTTTATTACTTTGTGAGGATAAAGTTTAGGCTTTATATAATTGTCTTTAAAGTCTTTTTTTCTTATAAAAACTGCGCTTATAAGGTCTTCGTAGACCATTTTCCATTCCGGCTTTTCTGTTAAAGCTTTATATGCCTGTTTTTTCTTTTCACTTTGAGTTCCAATTATTATTATATCCGTATGATACTTATCAAGTACATAATCCCACCTGATATTATGTTCAGGGGAATTTAAATAAGACATAAGAAACCCTACATATAAAAATGTTTTTTCAGGGTAAACCTCTTCATATCGCCCATCAAGAGCAATCAGGCAATTCGGGTAAAGTTTCCATGCGGCATAACTCCCCCACTCAAAAACAGTCAGCGTATTCCCTTTAAGGTTATTCTGTCTTACAAATTCAACAGACCCCACAGGAAATTTATTAATCGCAAGATTTACAAAAATAGGTTGAAATTTTATGAATAAAATGCCTGAAATAATTATTAACGTATAAATTACGGCATTTTTTGCCAAATCAAGCCCATTTAAAATTTTATAGACTATTTCTCCTTTTTTAACTTTCAGAAAATTTCCAGCTTCCTGAAAAATCCCGTAAAAATTATGATAAAAGAAACTGGCGGCTGTTATAACAAAAAACGCCTGGTGTTTTATATGACTTATAGCAAGATAAGATGTTACTCCCAGTATAATAAACCTGACTTTGTCAATTTCGTGAAACTTTGGTCTGTTTTTTACGAAATAAAAAATTATACCGATTATTGCAATTAAAATGATGATTTTTAAAGAATACCATTTGTTCCAGCTTGTGAACAAATCGGTCATTTGCCACTCACCAATGTTACTTCTGTCCATTGTTGTGGCAAAGATAATGTATTGCAGGTATTTAATGCCGTAAGGATTGATTAAAGTTACTAAAGAAACCGGTATAACAGTAAGAAAATACTTTAAACAGGGCTTTCTGTTTAAAAATTCCCCGACGCCATACATAAGAAGCAGTCCTATACCCGCAACAAACCCTCCGTGAAGATTTGCCCACACAAGCATTGTTGCCGGCAGTATCCATAAAAGCCTTGTTTCGCCCCGTCTTACTCTTTCAAGCGCATAAATCCACAGGGTAAAAAATGTAAACGTAAATAATTGGCATCTTATAGTATGACAAATTCCGTAAAATGCCCCAAGTATAACAAAAAGATAAAATAAAATATTTAAATGCGCGTCAGGTTTTGGATTTTGGAGTTTAATTATTTGTGAAATCAAGAACATAATTGTAAACATCAGAGCTGTTTTTAGCCCGATTAAACCTGCATCTCCAAAATGGTCAAGGAAAAAATAAAAGATGACTCCTGAGCCCCACTCGTGGTCAATCCAGGGTTTTGTTATGGTGTAAGAGAATATATCGAATGGCAAAACGTTTCCTGTTTGAAAAAACATTTTTCCAACAGCTATTCTTGCCCAGAAATCAAAGTCAACGTCGTTGAATTTTACCGCATAAAGCAAAACAAGGATAAAAAGACACGGATAAAAAAATATTTTTTTCATCAATTAATTTCTCTCCTCCAGTTTGTTAAGGACACCTCTAAAAACAAAAGAATTTTATTGTTTTTATCTACCCCCCTGCCCCCCTTCAAAGGGGGGAGAAGTTTGCGGGTAGGGGCTTCGCCCCTACACCAAACCCCAACCAAATTTCATGAAAATTTCAAAAAATTGAGTTTTTAGAGGTGCCCTTAAAAATTTACGATACATGAATTTAATTTTAGTATAATTTAAATATAATTTTATTTAATATAATATAAAAAAATGAATGATTTTTACATTAGGGAAATTTCTCCGGAAAACGCTGAAAGCGTAATAAAAGATATAGGTTTTGATAAAAGCTATATCAAAACTGCTCTTAAAAAATATGATTTTAAACTTTATAAAATTTGTTGTCTTTCCTGCCAGCAAGCTACTATTATAAAGCAACTGGCACTTTCTGTGGGGGCGGATGCCGCTATACACAGGGAAGTTATTACATGTAAAATAGAAAAAACAGATTTATTACTGGGAAGTACAATTTCTCAACTGGAAATAATCTGTCAGAAAATGAAAAAACAGCCTTTTAGTCTGCAAAAAATTTCTGAACAGCTATTAGAGCAGTTAAATCAAAGTCCTTCGCCAATTATTATAAGGAGAAAAGAATTTAACAGGGCTAAAAAAACATATATAATGGGGATTTTAAATATAACGCCGGATTCTTTTTCAGATGGAGGAATTTATTTAGCTCCCGATAAAGCGGCAAAGCATGCCGAAGAAATGATTGAATGCGGCGTTGATATTATAGATATCGGAGGAGAATCGACAAGAGCGTATTCAAAAGAAGTGAATCCGCAGGAAGAAATGGCAAGAGTGATTCCTGTTATACAAAAAATCAGAAGCGTTAATTCGCAAATCGTTTTAAGCATAGATACAAGACATTCAGAAACAGCCGAAGAAGCGGTTAAATACGGTGTTGATATTATAAACGATGTGTCAGGGCTGGAGTGGGACGATAAAATGCCGGAAGTTGCGGCAAAATTCAATGTTCCGGTTATTATAACGCATAGTCTTTCTTCGCCTGAAACAATGCAGATAAATCCTGTTTATGAAGAAAATATAGTTGACTGCGTTTATAAAGAGCTTTTTAGGAAAACGCAAACAGCCATAAATGCAGGGATAAGCCCGAAAAATATAATAATAGACCCGGGAATCGGCTTTGGAAAAACCTTTGAGCATAATATTGAGCTTATAAAGAGAATTGACGAATTTAAATCGATGAAATATCCTGTTTTAGTCGGTGTTTCAAGAAAATCTGTAATATCAAAGGTTATTGACGGTTCGGCGGAAGAAAGAGAAGATGCGAATATCGCATTAAACTCTTATTTAATAATAAAAGGAGTTAATATTATCAGGGTTCATGATGTTAAAAAGCATTTCAGCGCCGTTAAAATGCTGGATAAACTTCTTTAAATAGAATTTGCATCCTTGTTGCATAGATTGTCCTGTCCGATTCTGCGAACTCTTCTTATTAAGGAAAGAAGAAAAAGTTTTTAAGCAAAATTTTTAAAAATATAGAGCGATAATATTTTTTATGTAAAAAGCCAAGAAAAGACAAAAAGTGAGCATTTTAATACAAGGGGGTTCGGGGGCTTGCCCCTGATGGATATGTCAGTTTGACATGTTGGTTTTTCTTTCTTTTGCTTCGTTTTCTTTCTTTTTGCGTTCAAAAAGAAAGAAAATGAAGAAACGGCAAGTATTGTATTGAAAACTAGAAAGAAAAGCCTTTTAATTTCCATGTTTGTTCATTCTCTTTTCTTTTTTACAAAAAAGAAAAGAACCCGCAAAGCGGGACATTTGGGACATAATCGAAGTAACATTTCCATGTGAATGTGCCTTACGCGCCCAAAAGAAAAGAAAAAACTAACATGTCAAACTGACATATCGGTCAGGGGCAAGCCCCCGAACCCCCTTGTATTAAAATGCTCACTTTTTGTCTTTTCTTGGCTTTTTACATAAAAAATATTATAGGTCATAAATTCTACAAAATTAAATTAACAGAGCAATAGCCAATGTCGCCTTTTGGGCGGCGCTGGCTGTAAGTCCTTAATTTGCGGGAGCTTCTTTCAATGATTCGCATTAATTTAATTCCTGAAACTTTAGCCAGTTTATTTCTTCTGAAATAGCATTAGCCAAAAATTTTATGTAATTTATATTTAAATTCTTATTTTCTTTATTGTCTTCCTGATAGTTTTTTAAGTCCAGAAACCTGTTTTGGCAATAATTTTTTAATAAGTTTATTACAGCAATTTTATGAGATTTTTCAAGCTGCGGAAGCAACAAAATTTTTATTTTCGCTACTTGAGCGGAAAGAGAAGGATTCTCCGGCAAGTCCTGAATCAGCAATTCCTCAAAATATTTTTTTCCCTTCCCTGTAATTGAATATACCGAGCTTTTTTGACCTCTTGAACTCATTGATTTTTTAACGGCAACATATCCGCTTGAATACAGCTTTTGAAGAACCGGATAAATTGTCCCCATGCTTGCGCTGTGAAATAAAAAAAATTGCAGATCAATATTTTTTTTTATTTTATATATTGTAGAGGCTTGGTTTATCAATATAAAGAGGATTAATAATTCTGTAATCATAAACAGTCCTTATCTTTACAGGAATAGCTTAGTCTAAAAACCGGAATAAGAAACATTTTCCATTTTTTGATTTTCAATTATTCTAAAACTTAATTCAAGCTTAAATTCTTTTTCAAAAAGGTCTTTCTTGTCGTTTGCCTTTATGAGCTCAAAAGAGCCGTTTAAGACATTTAATTTTAGTAATATAATTAAATTAGAGGAAAAAGAATCGTAAACAAAGTCAATATCATCAACAATACTGCGATGTGAACGGTCAAAAGCATCCGCCAGTCTTAAAAATGCGCTTAATTTATTAACAATTCCCTTATCTGATTTAGACAGACGCGCATATCCGGAATGTTTTTCATCAGGAAGATTTCCCCGATGATATCGGGCTATATTGCCTATAATTAGTTTTTCCAGATCAGAAAATCCTGAAAATTTTTCCTGTTCTATGATTTTAAAAGAATTTTTGTGATGACCTTTTGCGGAAATATAATAGCCTATATCATGCAAAAGCGCGGCGATTTCAAGAAAATATCTTTCTTTGCCCGACATATTATGAATAATATCTTTTGTTTTATCAAAAATAATCAAGGCAAGTTTCGCAACCTGCAGGGCATGAGAAGGTTCTGTTTCATATTTGGAAAGAATTTTTCTAATAGTTTGTTCTTTTGTTTGATTTATCAAGATAAAATCCTTATTTAAATAAATTCTTATTATAATTATAGTATTAATGTCAAATTTTTTTAACAAAGATAAGGATACAGAGTTTTTCAATTCTATAACAATCAAAATAAGTTTTCGTTAATTTGTTAAAAAGCTAATTAAGACTTTACAAAAGCAGCCTTTTTTTGATTTTTTTTAAAAAATACTTAAACTCCTTTAAATAAATGAAATTTCTATAAATGTCTAAATATTAACCTTCTCTATTCCGATAAAAAAAATGAGAGAGGTACAGGGAAATATGTTTAGTAATTCAATATCAAAAATGCTTCAAGGCGCAAGTTTTACATCTGCGCAGCAAAGAGTTTCGCAGATAGAAAATCAGATTGTAGAAACAACAAAACAATTGGAGTCTTTAAAAACACAAGCTCCGTCAAAGTTTGCGGAGATTTTAAACCAGCCGCCCACTGTCCCTTTGAAATATAAACTGGCAGACCCTCAAAAGGTTTCAAGGGCGGAACTTCAAAATATCGTAAATAAAGTTGCAGAAAAATATCAGGTAAATGAAAAACTTGTAACAGCGATTATCAGACAGGAATCCGGTTTTAACCCTAATGCAGTGTCAAAAGCAGGCGCAATGGGATTAATGCAATTAATGCCGGGAACAGCAAAAAAACTTGGGGTATTAAATCCCTTTAGCCCCGTACAAAACGTTGAAGGCGGAGTAAGATATATAAAACAAATGCTGGATAAATATCAGGGCAATGTGATTCTTGCTCTTGCGGCATATAATGCAGGACCCGGCAACGTTGACAAATACGGCGGAGTCCCGCCTTTTAAAGAAACTCAAAATTATGTAAAAAGCATACTTTCGCATATTTTATGATAAATAGACTTAAATTATAAAATCATTAAACTTTTTTTAGAGAAGGAGAGGAAAAGGAGATAAAAATGAAGGATAAATTTGTACCCAGATTAAATCTTAGCGCAAATATTACAGAAACCAAGCTTAATACACTTGATACGCCAATGAGAATGAACAGAATCGGTATAACAGACGAAATTCCGGATTTTAAAGATGTTTTTACAGACCTTGTAAAAAACGTCGATTTGTCATTAAAAGAGCCTGAAAAGGTGATGAATGACGCTATGCTCGGAAATGGTGCCGATATACACGATGTTATGATCGCCATGTCCAAAGCCGGCTTAAATGTGAATATTGCAACACAGTTAACATCAAAAGTAATACAGGCGTATGAGAAAGTAATTTCAATTCAGTTGTAGAATTATTTTAATGCAAATAACTGTAAATTTTATTTAAAATTTAATAAAAAGGGTTTAAAGTGAGGTTATATATTGGATCCTAATGCAATTTTAAAAAATAAAAATCTGTTAATTGGAATTATATCCGGAGTTATTGTGATTGTAATTCTGGTTTTTGCAATGGGAATCAATAAATCCTCCTCTGAAGGAAACAATAAAGCTCCAAAAATTGAAAAAATTAAGGAAGATGTAAAGCTTTTAACGACAAGTGATATCGGAAAAGCACTTGAGATACAGGCAATGCTTGCAAGAGAAGGGATAACAGTAAGACAGGCAGGAAAAGGCACTAAAATTGATCTTGTTCTGGCTAAAGAAGACGATATAACCGTTAATCAAAGAGATATTGCAATTATAACAATAGTTAAAAGCGGCGTAATGGATAAAAACATAGGTCTTGAAATTTTCGACAAAGGCGATTTCACTTCTTCAAGAGAAGATAAAAAAATCAGGCTTCAAAGAGCAATAAACGGCGAATTGGCAAGACTTATCAAAAAAATTCCCGGCATAGAAGACGCTTCAGTATTTGTTGCTATTCCTAAAGATACGATTTTTACTTCTTTACAAACGCCAAAAACTGCAACTGTGCAGTTAGTTTTACCTCCTGATTCCGAAAAACTTGATAATAATGTAATAAGAGCTGTTAAAAATTTGCTTATCGGCAGTGTAGAAGATTTAGACGCAGAAAATGTATCCATTACCGACACTAACGGTAATGTTTACGCCAGTATAATGAACGCAAGCGACGATATGATGAAGCTTCTTGAAGATAAAGATATCTATATGAAGAAAAAAATTATTGCTCAGCTTGACAGACTTATTGGAAAAGGCAATTATGTCGTAACAGTAAGCACTTATTTAAGAGAAACCCCTTTGGAAACTGACAAAGTGGTTTATACTCCTGAAGAATCAAGCGTGGGAAGCAAACAAAGCTTTACAGAAAACCTGGGGGACAGGTCCGAAGACAAAAATAAACTAAACGGTGCTGTAAGTTCATATTTACCGACAAATTTATCTAATCCCGAATCCAGATCAAACAGAAATTATACAAGAGCCGCCGAGGAATATAGCTATAAAGTAGGTCAAACACGGATTTCAGAGTTAAAAGAACCGGGAGTTCTTGAAGAAATCTCAATTGCGGTAACAATCAGCAAAGGTTCATTGCCTACCGGAATGGAAACAGCCGAATTAAAAGAACTTATAGCAAAATCAGCAAGCCCTAAAGCATCTGCAAATAATGTGCAAATAGCGTTCTCAGACAAAATCAGACCGTTTCTTTCTCAGGAAAGACCTGTTCAGCTTCCCCAACCTGAAGGTTCAGGCAATCCCTGGTGGACAGTTGCGGCTATACTTGGAGTTATTCTTTTTGTAGGGCTTGTATTTATTTCAGGCAGGGCAAAAGATGCGGCTAATAAGCATAAAAGAGAAATCGATTCAATTATGGATATTGCGAAAAAACAGGGAAAAGCAATTGAGGAAGCAACGCAGAAAACAGCCGCAATGCAACAACTTCAACAACAAATGTATCAGCAAATCGCAACAAACCAACAACAGGCGGTTACTCAACAACCTCCGCCAAGAAAAGCCATTCAGCCTGTTGAAGAAAAAAGTTTAATTATAGAAGAAGAAATTGACGACGAAGAATTGGTAACAACTCTTAAAAGCTGGATAGAAAGTTCGGTATAATTTAATAATAACAAGGATTAGGGTGGCAAAAAGGGAGGAAAAGAAGAAATAAGTTGCCTATAAAAGAATTAAACTGTCAGGAATATTCAAAAAACCTTGCTCAACAAGCAATGGGATATGTTCCTGCCGAGTTTTCGGAAGAAATTAAAAATTATATCGCCAAAAAAGTATATGAATTCTGTGTTATAACCGGAGATTATCTTTTAAAGCAATATAAGGAGCAGTTTACAGATGAACAGGCTGTTGTAATAATTCAATTTATTGGTGAATGGACCTTTCATAAAAGCGTTGACGTTATAAGAGCTGACATTGACCCAAAATATAGGGATCAAATTCTTCAGCAAGTAGCTTTTGCGGCATTAAAAGGGGCTCTTCATGCCTATACTGAAAAATTTGAAGAGATTAAAATAGCGGAATTTATAGAATATAATGTAACAAAAGCCTATGAAGAGAGTATAAACCAGCTTGTTAAAGCAAATGTAATAAAACAGGAAAAGGTAAAAGAAATCCTTTCGCATTCCAACCTTGAGAAAATGGCAAAAGAATCAACCGTACAACAGGTTTCTGCCGCAGAAGAAGATGAAAAGACTTTAAAATACGCAACTATTGCTATGTTTCTTAAAAAAATGCCGAAAGAAAAAGCTGAAAAAATTCTGGCAAAAATGAATGAACCGGAAAGAACGCAAATTATGTCCTGTTTGCAAATAAATGACCTTGAAAAAAAGCTGGATGCCTCTGTAATTAATAATTATATCAAAGATTTAAAGCGAAACATCGCCTCACATTCAAAACCCGGCGTTAATGATCTTGTTAAATCCTTTAAAAAGCTTCAATCAAAGTATGGCGAAGAGGAAATAATAGAACTTACTATCTTTGAAAGAGCAAAAATTCAGAATTTTCTAAGCGATTGCCTTTTTAACGACAACTTAAAAGCGATAAAAATAGAATTATCACCATATATTCTTAAAATATTGTATAATTACCTTAAAACTAAACTTGTTATGCAAAATTAAACGTTTTCGACATAAATGATAATTAAAAAAAACAATCAAACAAAAAATCCCGGGAAAGAAGCGGTAAATACAGGTGAAAAAAAACCATTGCCGCCGGTTAAAGCTGAAAAAAAACAGGAAGCTTTTGATTTTTCAAGGGCAATCATAAAAGAAAGACAGGAAAGAAGAAGAGGGGACAGAAGAAGAGGCTATAGACGGAATGACGACAGAAGTTTGATTTCACGAGCTCAGGAAGAAGCTAACGCAATCAAGGAATCTGCCGCAATGGAAGGTTTTGAGTACGGAGTTAATCTGTCTGCGGAAGAAATTAAAAAGTTAAATGCCGCAATTAATGAGTTTATAACGGCAAAAGAAAGGGTTATGCAGAATGCTATTCCTGATATTGCCCTACTTGCGGTAAAAGCGGCAGAGAAACTTATTAAAAAAGAACTTAAAATTGATGAAACCATAATATTAAAAGTGGTTACAGACGTTATAAAGTCTATAAGCAAAGACGAAACCGAGATCAGAATAAAAACGAATCCTAATGACGCTGAATTGGTAAGGGAAAATCTGCCCGAACTTTTCCCTTATAACCAAAGCACAAAGATAATGGTAATACCGGATGAGAGCGTGGACTGGGGCAGTTGTATTGTAGAAACCAAAAACGGCATAGTTGACGCAAAATTTTCAACACAGCTTCAAGTGCTGCAAAAAGCACTTGAAGCTGGCTTGTAAAGAGGAATTAAAATGGCAAAAGCTCAAACACAATCAGGCTTTTTTACAGAGATCGGACTCGGCGTATTTGTGCTGGGAATGATAGTAATTCTGCTTATTGAGCTTCCTACTCCTTTTATTGACCTGTTTATATCAATAAATATAACAATAGGAGTAGTTTTAATAGCTATTTCCCTGTATGTTCAAAAACCGCTTGATCTTGCGGCATTTCCGTCAGTTATACTTATCGGAACAATGTTTCGTCTGGTGCTTAGTATTGCCGCAACAAGGGTAATTTTGACAAAAGGCGAAGCGGGAGCGGTTATTCACACCTTCGGCGAGTTTGTTTCAGGCGGTAATTTAGTTGTAGGCTTTGTAATATTTCTTATTATAACAATTGTTCAGTTTTTGGTTATCACAAAGGGTTCGGAGCGTATAGCTGAAGTTGGTGCAAGGTTTGCTCTTGATGCGATGCCCGGTAAACAAATGTCTATTGACGCTGATTTTAACCAGGGCTTAATCGGTCCTGAAGAAGCTGTCAGAAGAAGAGAAGACCTTCAGCGGGAATCTGCTCTTTACGGTTCGCTTGACGGGGCAATGAAATTTGTAAAAGGAGATACGATTGCCGGAATTATTATCACTGTAATTAACATTATAGGCGGCTTAGCGGTCGGCATGCTTATGATGGGAATGGAACTTGGCGAAGCGGTTGAAACATTCACAAAGCTTACAATCGGTGACGGATTGGCGGCGCAAATTCCTTCGCTTCTAATGGCTGTTTCCTGCGGTATCACAATGACAAGGACGACAGCTTCAGACAAATCCCTTGCAAGAGATATTTTTGCCCAGTTAATGAACAAACCGAACAGTTTATGGTTTGCATCGGGTTTTCTTTTGTTTATTGCTTTAACGGCTGGAATAACAGGACTTCCATGGTACTGGTTTTTGCTGCTTTCTCTTATACTTGGCTTTGCCGCATTCACGGTGCTTCTTCAGCAGGATGTGCAGATGCATTATCATGAATTAGAGTCTGTAAAACAGAATATGCAGGATCTTGTAAACCCTAATAAAATGTATGAGCGGCTTGGAGTAGATATATTAAGTCTTCAGGTGGGTAATGATCTTCTTGTAATAGCCGATCCTGAAAAAGAAGGTCAGCTTCTCGCAAAAATAGCGGCTTTAAGGCAACGTATGACCGATCAATTCGGATATATCATACCTAGTATAAGAATTATGGACAGTACCGCCATTGGTGAAAACGAATATTTAATTTCAATACGAAACAACGATGTGGCAACAGGAACGGTTTATGCCGACAGGCTTATGATAATGTCAGAACAATGGGATTCTTCGGGGAAACCCGTTCCGCAGGATGTTATTACCGGCGTTGATCCTACATATCATCAACCGGTTTACTGGGTAAAACCTGATGTAATCAAAAAAGAAGATAACTTTACCACAGTTGACCCTGCAAATGCTATTGTTTCACACTTACAGGAATGCGTACGCAAATATGTAGATGAAATTATGACAAAAACAGACGTCATAAAGCTTATGGAGCTTGTAAAAACGCAGGATCCAACGCTTGTTAACGACCTTGTTCCGGCAATTATTTCAACCAGTGATCTTAGAAAAATATTTGTAAACCTGATAAGAGAGAAAATTTCCATTAAGGATATAATCTTTATTTTTGAGCGGCTATGCGACTTTGCGAGATATTCCAGAGAGCCCGATATTCTGTCTGAGCGGTTAAGAGCGGCTCTTGGAAGACAAATTTGTCTGAACAACACCTCTCCAAACAATGTGCTTTATGTTGTTACGCTTTCTCAGGAATGGGAAAAAATACTTGATGATTCCTGTCAAAGAACGGAGCTTGGCACAATGTTCCTGCTAAATCCTTTACAGGTGCAGGAATTAATTGAAATGGCGGCTTCTGTGCTTATGAGAGCTCATCAGACAGTAGGACACCAGCCTGTAATTATTTGTTCGCCAAGAATAAGGCTTCCGCTATTCCAGCTCCTTGAAAGACATATTCCAACGGTTGTAGTTCTTTCTTACAGCGAGCTTATAACTGATATCAGAGTTGAACAGGTTGACACAATAGGCGAAGAAATGATGAGCGAGTATTAATAATATGGAAAACACAGAAATAATATATGGAAAAAACCCTGTAGATGCCCTTCTTGAATCAAATAAAAGAAGAATAAACAAAATTTTCATCGCAAAAGGCATTAAATATGATGAAAAAATAAAGCGAATTCTAAGCAGGGCAAAGGAATATAAGATAAGTATTCATGAAATTCCAAGAGAAAAGCTTGATAACCTTACTAAAGGCGTCCATCAGGGAATCGCCGCTTCAGTTGCCCCAATAGAATTTGCGGATTTTAACGAGCTGTTAAAATCCTTAAAAAACAGAACTAATGCGCTTTTAATCATTCTTGATAAAGTGGAAGACCCCCATAATTTCGGTTCGATAATCAGAACAGCGGCTTCAGCAGGAGCAGACGGGATAATTATCGCTAAAAGACATTCTTCCCCCGTTACCTCTACTGTGGAAAAAGCCAGCGCAGGCACAATAGAATTAACGCCTATTGTTCAGGCAAGTAATATTGCTAATGCCATTGAAAAATTAAAAGAAAACAACTTCTGGGTAATCGGAGCGGAATCAAGCGGCGAAAAATACTATTTTGAGCAGGACTATGATATGAACTGCGCAATTATTCTTGGCGGAGAAGATCAGGGCATAAGCCCTCTGGTTGCTAAAAACTGTGATATCCTCGTTAAAATACCAATGTCAAACAATGTTAATTCTTTGAATGTATCTAATGCAGCAAGTATATTAATTTATGAAATAGTAAGGCAGAGAATATTAAAAAATAAAACATAAGCGCTAAAATTAAATTTCAATTAAGAAGTTCTTATCAGTTTGAACTTGCAATATTAGTTTGAATCTGTAATGTCAGTTTAAACTTGCCATGTCATCCCGAACTTGTTTCGGGATCATCTATAACTAAAATTTAAAAAGTTCACTCATATGAAGTATATTATTCTCAAAATTTATACTAAAATAATTTAAGGGGAGATTTTAATGAAAGCTGCAAAAGAAAAAATTTTAGCAGAGCCATCCGGAGACAAACAGAATAAAATGACAAAAAAATCAATTGACGGCGAAAATGATGAATTTTTAGAAGATTCAATGGAAGATGAACTGGAAGATGACCAGTCATTTGATATTGATTCAATGGATATTACTGATGAAGAGCCTTCTCATCGGGAAGTGGAAACCTCTTCAAGCGATGACGCCGTTAAAATATATCTTCAACAAATAGGAAGAGTTCCCCTGTTAAGCAGTAAGGAAGAAGTTGAAGTTGCCAAGGAAATAAAAGAAAATAATAACCAGAAAGCAAAAGAAAAGCTTGTCAATGCAAATTTACGTCTGGTAGTGAGCATTGCAAAAAAATATATCGGCAGAGGTCTGTCTTTCCTTGATCTTATCCAGGAAGGAAATATGGGTTTAATTAAAGCCGCTGAAAAATTTGACTACGCCAAAGGATATAAGTTCAGCACTTATGCGACCTGGTGGATTCAGCAGGCAATAACACGAGGCATTGCTGACAAGTCCAGAACAATCAGGCTTCCTGTTCATATGATAGAAACCCTCGGAAAAATTAAAAAAGCTACTTATGACCTGACAAATGAGTTAAACAGAAAACCCTCAAAAGAAGAAATAGCTGAAAAGCTTGAAATTTCTGTTTCCAAACTAAGAGCCGTGATGAAATCAGCTCAATCCACTATCAGTCTTGAAACGCCTCTTAATAAAAAGGAAGAGGCCACAAGAATCGGTGATTTTCTTATAGACAACAGCTCAAGTTCTCCTGACAATAAAGTTATTCAGGAAAATTTGTTTAGTGAAATAAGAAAAATTCTTGGACAGTTAAGCCCCAAGGAAAAAGACGTGTTAATTATGCGTTTTGGGCTTGACGATGACGGAAACAAAAAAACGCTTGAAGAAATCGGCTCAAGATATGGGGTTTCCAGAGAAAGAATCAGGCAAATTGAGAACAGGGCTATAAGCAAGCTCAAAAGACTTTGTAGAAATAATAGAGGAGTAAAAAGCCTGAAAAATTATCTTGGGGCATAATTTTACACAAAGTTATCATCAAAAATTTTGGCAATGAGTAGTTTTAAACTGACAAGGACTCCTCTAAAAACTCAATTTTTTGAAATTTTCATGAAATTGGACTACTGCTCTGACCGATTAATTATTAAGGATAAAGTCTATTTAATTTTATTCTTGCATCATTTTTTGTAAACCTCCATTTAACGCCAATATTCTTATCATTTCGT
>JAKLDH010000005.1 GCA_022703625.1 Cyanobacteriota bacterium
AGCCGCATGTCCTTAAGAAGGCGTAGCGGCTGGCGAAGCCAGCCGCTACGCCAAATATAAAATTATTTATTTAGCAATTCAGGTTGATTAAAATATCCGCATAAAAATATAATAAAAAATCCTGTTCCAACAAGAATAAGAATAATTTTATAAAAATTTAAAAGTTCCGCTAAGAGAAACTATAATAGCTGTCCAGCAATTATTCTTTATATCTTTATGGTGATTAATTTTTTCTTTTATATAATCTTGTTTCATTTCTATTCTATATATTTTCTTCAGTTTTGTTTAAACGTATTGCTATATATAACATAAGCCCGCAAATATAAAGAGAGCCAATCAATAATATAATTTCTTCAATACTCATCTCTTATTCTTCATTTTTTAATTTGCTTATAAGCGATTTTATTGCATCTTGTTTCATTTTTCAATTATAACTATAAATCCGGAAATAATCCATAAAGTTAATCATAATTTAATGAGGTTTAATTATGACTTATTGTTCAATTTCTGACATAACAGCCGCCATCTCTAACAGCGATCTTGCGCAGCTTACCAATGATTCCGGCGGGGATACCGTTGATTCTTCCAGGATTATCGACGCCTTAAACTACGTTGATAACATCATTGACGGCTATTTGCGGGGAAGATACGACCTTCCGCTCGCTGTCATTCCCGATGAATTGAAATATCTTGCCGTTGATTTCGTTGTTTATAAGCTATACAGCCGCAGGATGTTCTCTGAAATCCCTGACAGCGTTAACAAATCTTACCAGAATGTAATTAAAATCCTTGAGCAAATACAAAAAGGAACTTTTAACCTTGGCGTTGAAACATCGGAAGCTTTTGGAAATCCTGCTCTGAAAACAAACAAGGATTCAACTTCTTCTTCTGTTAACAAGTTTTACACTTCTGAAAAATGGGATGAGTATGATTTATGAATATAAACACGATTGAAAATGAAATAATCGCTCAATTACAAAGCGATATAACCGATCTAAAAATAGAAGGATTCCCTGATAATCCCGCTCAATATAAATTAATTCACCCTAAAGGAGCAATCCTGGTTCATTTCCTCGACGCAAATTATAATAAGCCTGAAGAAAACATTTTTATACAGCAGGCTGTAAATCTTGAATTCGCTCTAACTCTTATTATAAAAGGACTTCGTGATAAAAACGGAGCATATTCATATATAGAGTCCGTTATCTCTTCTCTGACAGGGTTTAATCCCACAGACTGCGGCAAAATATATCCTGTGAAAGTTGAATTCTTAAGAGAAGATAACGGAATCTGGCAATATACCTTTACTTTTTCAGTTCCTACAGAAAATTATAATAATTAAGGAGAAAATAAAATGGCAATAAGTACAACCGCCGCATTCAGGGGGATTTCTGACTGCAAAATTGCAGCTGTAACAGCCGACACAGCAGCAACATACACAAAAGGAACCCTTTATGACGTTCCCGTTAAAAACCTTAACATCACTGAAAATAGAGAAAATTACGAACTTAAACACGATGACCAGGTTCAGGCTCTCGAATCTGTTCTGCAATCAGCTAATATTAGCGGGTCTATTGCCCGCATTCCCATGAATGTTTTAAATATTTTCACAGGTGGAGGCGTTACCGCTTCCGGGGCTGATTCAACAGAAGTTCAAACCTATGATCTCGATTATAACGACAACCCAAGCTATTTCTTCCTTGAGCTCGCCTCCGCTAAAGCTCATGCTGACGCCGGCGATGTCGCTGATGTCCATATTCAATTCAAAAAATGCAAAATTTTAAGCCTTGATTACAACATTGAAGACGGTTTCGCAACGGTCAACTTCTCCGCTAAAGCAATCAGAACAATTTATGACGGTCAGATAAAATCTGTTGTTTTCAATGAAACAGCTACAGCAATAAGCTAATAACTGTTAAATTCCCTTTACAACAAGGTTCTGACCTTTTATTCGCTTCGGGGGGCTTGGCGATCAACTCCCCCGAGGTTTTTCTTTACTGTTTTAAATCTATATCTTTAGGAATAGACTTAAAGGAAATATATGCGATTCCCCCAAAAATAATAACTGCTGTTAAAATGGCAAGATATTCCATAAAATATTCCCCTTTTTATTTTAATTCATTTAACATAATAATAATTTTTTTATTAATTATATTAATATTAATAATTCAATCTTTTAATAAAAAAATTCCGCTGATAAGAAAAATTTTTTCAATAATATATGAATTATACCAATCAAAATAAGTTTTCGTTAATTTGTTAAAAAGCTGATATCTACAGCCCGCGACGCCCTGCGGGCGTCGCGGGCTGAGTAAGGGTAGGGCAGGTGTTTTGCCGAAGGCAAAACACCTGCTAATTAAGGATTTACAAAAACCATCTTTTTTATTTAACGGTTTTTTAAATTGATTGGCATAGTTTTATCGTTTAGTATAAACTCATTTTCTGACCTTCTCTATATTTCGGGGGCTTGGCGATCAACTCCCCGAGGTTTTTCTTTAATAAAAACCGATAATATTTTTTATGCAAAAGGAGCATTTATGAGCAATTTGGCTGATATAAAAGAGAAAAAAATGCCTATAACTATAAATAACAAAACAAAATATCTGCATTACGATCTGAACGCCTTTGCGGAGCTTGAAGAAATCTACGGGTCAATAGACAAGGCTTTAAACGAACTCTCTGAAGGGCGCGTAAAAGCAATAATAAATTTCCTTTGGGCGGGGCTGATTCACGAAGACGAAACCCTCTCAATAAAAGACGTCGGCAAGATGTTTGATCTCTCTCAAATACAGGAAATTGGAAGTTTGATCAATAAAGCAATAATCCTTGCGATTCCTGAACAAAAAGACTCCACCGCAAAAAAAAAGACCTGAAAGAAAAGATGGAACTTGATTGGGTATGGTTATATTATTGCGCTACGGTCTTTTTAGGGATGTCTGAAAAAGAATTCTGGAAAACATCTTTGCGGAAATTATCCGTATTGATTTCTAAGCATTTTGAAGCTTGCGGGCTTGAAAAAAAATCAGAAGAAGAACAAAATAATGAGGCTTTTAGCCGACTTATGCGGCTTTAAGGAAATTTTATAAAAAATATACCGATAATATTTTTATGTAAAAAACAAAAAAAACATACATTTGAAAGCGTAGGGGGTTCGGGGGCTTGCCCCTGACCGATATGTCAGTTTGTCATGTTCGTTTTTCTTTCTTTTGCTTCGTTTTCTTTCTTTTTGCGTTCAAAAAGAAAGAAAATGAAGAAACGGTAAGTATTCTATTGCATGCTGGAAAGATGCTGAAACAAGTTCAGCATGACACTTTTAGCGACGTTGAACGGTTAATTTAAAAATTACATAAAAAATATTATCGGTCTTAATTTGTATTTGAAGAATTTTTTATTGCCTCTTAATTCTATACGGAAATTATACTTTATTATAAGGATTTTTTACTTAATTTGTGGTGAAAATAAAATGGATAAAAAATTTGACGTTAACCTGACTCTACAAACTAATGAGGTTAAAAAAACTCTCGCTGAATTAAAAACCGCTTTTGAAATGTCTTCAAAAGAAATATCAAAAAGCTTTGAACCTTTAAAAAATACCGCTACTCACTCTAAACAATTAATAGACAACATGAAATCATTTAAAGCCGAAACCGGTGAGGCTGGAAAAGAAATAAATAAAATAGTTACAAGCCTGAACTCTATTTTGGGAAATAAAACCTCTTTTTTGGAAGTTTTGACCAAAACAGAAAATACCTCCTCTCAATCAAAAGGCGGGATTCGAGGAGCATTATCGGCTTTATTAAAGCTGGGCAATCAAGAAGATATTTTGTTTGATGCCGGAGGCATTGTTCCGGGAAGTTTTAGTCAAAGCGTGCCCGTGATTGCTCATGGGTCTGAAATGATCTTAAATCCTAAACAACAGGCGAATTTATTTCGCCAAATCAACGGGCAGGCGTCTTCTGCAAATACACAAACGCCTAATTATGTTTATGCCCCTCAAATTAAAACCGGCGCAACTCCTCATGAAGTTATGGACGTGTTAAATACACACAGCAGACAGTTCTTTGCTATGGTCGCAGACGGCATACATACAGATTCAACCCTAAGAAACGCCGTTAAAGGGGTTTAACTATTATTTTTTAGATGGGTGGAGATCCCGGGCTTTATAAATCGCATAAATGAAAATCGATAAAAACAAAAGCACCATTATTGTAAGCATAATTTCGTCCAGCATTTTTTCTTACTCCTTTAATTCTCTTAAAAAGGCGCTAATTGCCTTTATTAAAATAAACGCCATAAACGTTAAAGTAATTATGGCTAAATATGATAAATTTTTTTGAAATATTGAAACATTTTTAAAATTTTGAAATAACCATGCGGTACAACCTGCATCAAGTGTTACTAAAAATGTTAATAACAATTTAAAAAAAGAAATTGCTTCTTTAATTTTATCATTCATTTTAATCTGCTCCCTTATATTATTTTATACTTTGAGCTTAGATTGTCAACAGGAGCCTTTTTTATGACAGAAACGTTTAATTATCAATATAAAACAGCTTATCAAACAAGCTCTCAATGGAATACCATTATCGATGAGGTATATTCAGGCGGTGAACAACGCCGGAATTTATGGACAAATTCCCGCAAAAAATGGGTTCTGGAGTTTTCTAAAAATGACGCTGACGCAAACGCAATAATGGCTTTTTTTAACGCAAGAAAAGGGCGTTATGAGGCGTTCTACTGGACATGGCAAGCTACACATCCTGTAACAGGGAAATCTATGGGCGGGGACGGAACGCAATATACCGTCAGGTTTGACCAGGACGAACTTAACCTGGAGCATCTGGCTTTAGGGTATAAAACTTTTCAGATTACGCTTGTTGAAACTGTTATTTAACTTTATAGCTGTCTTTTCTATGCAAAATTCTTGCAATATAAATAATGTCCTCTACTACATCAAATAAAATCCGGTAATCTCCTGACCTCATTATATATGCTGGATCAAAATTTACTAATTTCTTACAGTTTGAAACATTTGGGAAATTTTCCAGTGTCTTTAATGTTTCAAGAAGCTGTTTTGTTACAGATTTATCCAGTTTGTTTAAATCTTTTTGAGCGGATTTTCTAAGTTGCGCTTTCATTTTTTACATATTCTTCCAATGAAATGCTTTCTTCGCCTCTTGTTTGTTTAATCAACTCATAATCAATCAAATCCTGGATTTTTTCCCATTCCTTCATGTTAATGATAACAAAACCTTCATTATCTTCATCTGTAACAGAAACAATCTCATCGAATTTTTCAATTTCTGAAATTATATTTTTGATTTTTTTTAGAAAAATTTTTTTAGAAAAATTAATCATAAATTATACCTTAATTTATTTATTTTAATTATATCATATTAAAGGAATTTTTCATGTCAAAAGGATTAAGCGCTTCTCAAAAAACTGAAATTACTAAAAATGCGGTTAAAACCCGTATTTTATTAACTATAACCCTCAATAACATTGCTAATGACGTGATTCGAATAATTGAAAATGATACTCTGACAAGCTTTGAGCATGGCGGAAATACTTATATTGCCGCTATGGTTAAAAGAGGAAGCCTTGACAGCCGGATTGAAGGCGGTCCTCAAAAAGTTAACATAAAAATCAGTAACATTAACCAGGCATATAGCAATATAATTGCCAACCAAGGCGATGTTCTCACAAATTCCCGCTGTATTGTTGAAGAAATCATATTTTACGACAATCAAGACCTTTTACTTTTTGAAAATAACGATAATATAATCTTTGAAGACAATAACTATCTGTTATTAGAATTATTTGATCTTGTTTTAGATAACGCAATCAATATTTTTGAGGGTTTTGTAAATAATGTTCAGCTGACAGAAAAGGAATTCACTTTTGATGTTGAACGTATACTCGGCGGGTATTCTACTTACAGCCCAAATACAACTTATGACGTAAACTGTCAGTGGAAATTTAAAGATTCTCGATGTCAATATTCAGGAGAGCAAACAACTTGCGATAAAACGCTGACTTCCTGCAAGGCGAGGAGCAATGAAACAAGATTCGGCGGATATCCTTCCATTCCGGGGGAGCTTGTTATCAGGGGATGAAAACTTTAAACTTTAATAATTTTGCCTTTTTTGATTATTTCCTGGTATAAAAAATCGCCTTCTTTGACATTTTGATATTCTTCAAGTGAATATGCCCGTGGCGAAATGTCAAAATCAAATTTTTCGCTAATTTCTTTTAATTTTACGCATTCATCAAAGAAATCTTTTCCAAAATCTGGAGAAACAACGGCAACATCAATATCGCTGTCTTCTCCTGCTCTGTTTTCAGCATAAGAACCAAATAAAAAAGCAACTTCAACCTTTATATTACTATTTTTAATTGCTTTTATATAATCTTTAAGTTTTTTCATAATTGGTTTTTTAGCCATTTAAAAACCTCTCTTGTTTGGTTGATAATTTTTAAAGTATTTTCCTTTGTACATTTTACTTTTAATTCATTTCTTTTTTCCGCATATCTGGTTTCAATATAATAAACATTTAAATATCTAAATAGAATTTTTGTTTCTTCTGAAAGTTTTTCAGTCAACTTTGTAATTTCTGAAAGATATATTAAATCGTGCTTTTTAGGCGCATCTTTTTCATTTTTATAAATATATATAGCCTTTATGGCTTTTTCAACGCACTGTTGACACATAAAAACAGACCACAAAAACTGATTGCCCTTAAAACTCCACTCGGCAGCCTGTAAATCTTCTTCTGCAATATTAAACCAAATTTCATATCTTTCCATAATTTAATAATTATAACATATAAATCAATCATGAACATAAGTATTTTATGCCAAAACATCGGCGGTTATGACGAAAAGCTTGACTGTCTTTATACTGTGTATCTTCTTTATCCAGAAATTCCTTCATATAATTTGATTCAGGACGAAAATTACTTTGTACCCCTTATAAACAAATACTTTATAGAAATTCAAACTCCTGAACAAGGCGATTTGCTTCTTTTTAAATTGTTTAACGGCTTTCATTTCGGTATATATGCCGGTGATGACAAGTTTTTTCATTGCTGTAAAAAGCATAAATTAAGATTAACGAATTTATCAGCGTATAAAAAGTTTTTAAAAGGTGTATATAAATGGTTTCATCAATAATTAGCGCGGTGTCATCAATAGGATTTGCGGTTGCAGGCGCTGCCGCATCAGCTTTTTCTTTCAGCGGCGGGTTTGGAACAATAATAAAAGTCGCAAGTTTTACTTTTAATGCGATAGATGCTTTGACAAATAAACAGGAAACTCCTCTGCAAAATTCATCAAGCCCTACTTATACTTTTGGTCCTCTGCAAACACAGGTTTCAAACCTGCTTGCCCGTCCTATTGTCTATGGACAAGTTAAAATTGCCGGAAATAAAATCTGGCAAACAGGCGAAAATACATCAACCGTTAAACAAATAATATGCCTTTGCGACGGTGAAATAAACTCTATTTCAGAAATAAAACTTAATGATTTAGATATTACAACGCTTTCAGGCTGTTCATATACTGCTTATTACGGCAACGGAACTCAAAATATTGACTCAAGAGTCCCGGGAGCAACTCAGGCAATTAAAGCGGAAAAAGTGGGCGGGCTTAAATATGACGCTTACTTGGCAATTACGGCTCAAGCTTCTAAAAATCTGTCTAGCTCGGGGTTTAACGTAACCTGTATTGTTGAAGGCAAAAAAATTAGGGTTTATACAAATACTGAAACCTATACAACAACTTACAGCAGTAATCCAGCCTGGTGCATACTTGATTTTCTTGCTTGCTACAACGGAACAGGTCTTTCTTACAGCGAAATAGACATTCAAAGCTTTATAAATGCGGCTTCTTACTGCTCTGAACAGGTTGACGGGCAGGACAGGTTTAAACTTAATATTGTTCTTGACGCTAAATTATCGCGGCTTGACTGGCTTAATGCCATGTTATTAGTTTGCAGAGGCTATATTGTTTATCAGTCCGGCAAAATATATCTTAAAATAGATCAGTCAGGAAGCGGCGTTCAAAGCTTTGACAGCTCTAATATTATTGCGGGAAGCGAAAAATTCTGGACGACGCCAAGAGAAAACAAGTATGACATAGTAAAAGTTCAGTTTATTGACCCAAACAATGAATACGCAAGAGTTTATGCCGTTGCGGAACTTTCGGATTACGGCAATGAACAGCCTATTGTTAAAACCGTTGAGGCTCTCGGGATAACAAATTTCAAGCAGGCTTCAAGATTAGCCTGGTTTTACCTCAATGAAGCAACTACAACAAACAAATTTATAACTTTTTCTACGACAAAAGAAGGTCTGGACAGAACTATAGGCGATATAATAAGCGTTAGTTCCTCTGTAATGGGGTATACAAATAAAATTTTTAGAATTATCTCTATGAGTGAAGTTCAGGAAGGACAAATTGAGCTTACATGCAAGGAATATAACGCAAATTTATATGATGACACACAGGGAAGCGTTGCGCCAAGCATTGATATAATTGACGGAACAAATATATTTAACACTGCCGTTACTGATGTTACCGTTCAGGGCGATACAAATACCGATCAAACAAGGGTTTTACAACAATTAATAGATAATCTGGCAGATGGAACCGGCGGAACTTTAAATGTAGACGCCTCTGAAACAGGCGTGTATATTAATGCGGCGTTAAATGTTAAGTCAAATGTTGATGTTAACTTTAAATGCCCTGTTTTTTTGGGAAAATACGGGCAACTTAGAATATATGGCGGATTTGCGGAAACGCCTTCTGAAAACCTCCCTCAAATCCGCTCCGACCTTACCGCTGGAACAAAAACGATTTACTGCGGAACGGATGTTTACTCCACCGCTGATAATTACTCTGTCGGAAACAGAATTATAATAAGGGGCTTATCGGACGGAAACGGCGAGGCTATTGAATATCAGGAAGCAACTGTTTCAAGCGTTAATATCGAAGAAAACAATATTACTATCGAAGAAAATTTAGAATATAACTTTAAAGCAAGCTATCCCACAGGAGATTACGAAGAAAATTTTGGCGTGGTCGACAGAACATATATAACTTTCATGACTTTTACAACGTTAAATGCTGACGCGCAAAGAGCTGACACTTCCATTACAGTTTCTAACTCTTCAGGCTTTAATCTTGGAGATTATATTTTCTTTGGAGATAATAAAACACCTGCTGATATTACCGGGAGTTCAACAAATACCTTTAGGCATGAGGTAAATAAAATTATTGACATCTCAGGAACAACCATCAGCCTTGAAAATGCTCTTTGTCATGACTATGAAACCTCTTACAAAGCATATATAGTTAAAATGAATGTGGTTAAAAATGCTTCTATAAAAGGCGCTAAAGTAAATTATAACGCTGAACCCGATTCGTTTACAATAAATGCGTTTACAATAGCTTACGCAAAAGATTGCAGAATAACTGATTGCGTTGTTGAAAATGAAGGAGATTACACCAGCAAAGGGCACGGGTTCAGAATAGACAGGGCAATTAATTGCCATACAAATAATTGCGCTGTTTATTCTCCTAAATACATTGAAGCGTCTGAAGGTTACGGGTTCAGCTTTTACCGTTGCAATGGTTGTTCACACAACAATAGTTACGCTAAAGGTTGCAGACACTCATTTTTGACGTTTAGAGGGGCTAGCCAGAACAGATTTAACGATGTGATTTCCATAAACTGCCGAAAAAGCGACATTGACTTCCATGGCGGCGACGAATACGCCAATGTTGTTGACGGTTTTACAATTATCGGAGGCAATCAGAAATATGGCTCTAACCTTGAAGCGATTAAATTTGGCAATGAGTCCCATGTTGCAGGCTCTTATAATAATATTGTCCGAAACGGAACTGTTGTTGATTATAAAGGCTATGGAACAGGCATAACGCCGATTTCAGAAAACAATATTGTTGAAAATGTTACATTTAGAAATATTGAGCAGTTAATAAGATGCGTTGATCTCTCTCTTGACGGAACTTTAACTGCTTCAAACAATATAATTAAAAACTGCATTATAGATACGGTAACTTCTGATCTTGGAACTGTTGATTCAACTGTAAACGGAGGAAGTTCCCGGGTTATAGACGGCTTGGTTATTGATAATTGTTTGTTTAAAAACATTGAAACTTACTTCAAAAGCTTTAAAAACACCGTTAATTGTAAAATACTGGACAATACTTTTATTAACGGCATTGAAAATACGGTTGACCCGTGGTTTATAGATGCTGATAACAGCGCTAATCTATTAATCAGCAATAATGTTATTCTCAAAGGCAATAAATTTGCCAGAATAAAGAACTGTACAGGCTTTATTTGCGAAAATAACAGGTTAAAAGATTTTTTTGACAGCGTTGTTCTTGATGACGTTTCGGGAAATGACGGATATATATTCAAAAATAATGACGTTCAAGGCTTTTCTGAAACAATTGAAGCAGAAGAAGGCGGTTCTGACAGTGGAATATTGATTAAAAACAACTATATCCACAGTGAAATTGTTTTTTCAGATACTGTTTCTGCATCTGGCGCAAATATTACGGCATTAATTCCTTTTGACGGGACCACACCGCTTATAACAGAAGGTGAAGAAGTTTTAAACTGCGTGTATCAGCCTAAAAATACTAAAGCTTTAATTAAACTGGACTGCATAATACCTGCTGTATATACGGATGTGGCGACAAATGCGGTGTTAAGCCTTTTTAAAAATTCGGATTGCATTGGAGCTACCGGTATAAGGCTTCCAAATACAGGCTCAAGCTCCGGCGATTTTATACAATTAACCACTATGATTGATATTTCAAGCATTAATCCGTTTAGTTTATCTTTAAGACTGGGCGCTAAAACTTCTGGTCCTGTTTTAACAATTGGGGACAGGTTTAACGGGCTTGGAATTCCTTATATTATTATCGTTGAAACAGGGTATTCTGAAATAAATGATTGCTTATACACTGAAGATTTAAGCGGGTTTATTGTTACAGAAGATTATAAGCATTTTAATAAGGAGTAAATTATGGCTAATCAAAAAATTACACAATTAACAGAGCTTACAGCGGTTGATAAAGCGGATATTCTTTATATTGTAGATGACCCTAGCGGTACGCCTGTAAGCAAAAAAGCTACCGCAAAAAATATAACCAAGGCTGGAGCGGCTGACGGCGCATGTTCAGCCATCATGGACGCTAATTTAACCGCGTCAAAAAACCTCGTTTCTGACGGTAGTGGAAAAATTACTACGACTGACAACATATTTTGCCGCTGGAGAGGCGCTTCCGCCGGTGATCCAGGCTCAAATCTGGCGGGTGATTTATATAAAGACACCTCTGACAGCGATAAAATTAAAATTTACGACGGTTCAACCTATATAACTTTGAATTAGGGGGCTATTTATGGCAATTACTATATCAGGAAATGACATATATATAAAAAAAGGGGATTCTGCCTCTATTAACCTTGATTTTAATATTAATATTACAGGAGCAACCCTCTATTTTACCGTGAAAGCATCTATTGACAACACGGAAAATACTTTTCAAAAAGTCGTAACTTCTCATTCTGATGCCGCAAACGGTCTTACGACAATTACTTTAAGCTCTACTGACACAAATATTACAGCAGGGCAATATGTTTATGACATTCAAATTAACCTTCAGGGCGGCGCCGTGCATACTATTTTCCCGTCAAACGCAAATAAAACCGGTTATTTATACATAACAAAGGGGGTTTCATAATGAGTGACATCTCTGTAACAATAAGTTCCGGCGAAACAATCTCTGTAGCCCTTAACGGGGACAATACAAGAGCCTCTCAAATTGCTGTTAGCGCAACAAATTTTGACGGAAATTTATCCTCCGCCGATACCAACGTTCAAAAAGCGCTTGAAACCCTTGATGAAATGACGGGGCTTGGTGGCGGAGAAACAAATACAGCCAGTAATGTCGGAACTTCCGGTGTTGGCGTTTTTAAACAAAAATCAGGCGTTGATTTACAGTTCAAAAAAATAAATGCAGGCTCTGCAAAGGTTACCGTAACTGATGATACTGAAAACAGCGAAGTTGATATTGATGTAAGCATTAGTAAGTCTGATGTCGGGCTCGGCGATGTCGCAAATGTTAACTGGGGCAATATCTCAACAAAAACAGACGACTATACGCTCGCTTTAGCTGATAACGGCAGGGTAATTACTCTTAATGCGGCGACTGCAAAAACTATAACTGTTCCGGATAGTCTTTCCGCCGGTTTTTCCTGCTCTGTTCTTCAAATTGGAGCGGGACAGGTCGCTTTTTCCGGCTCTGGAAGCATGGCGATTAGAAACAGGCAATCCCACACAAAGACAGCGGGGCAATACGCCTTGTCTACGCTTTTTGTGTATGCCTCAAACAATGTCTTATTACAGGGGGACACCGCATCATGAGTTTTATAATCCCAAGCTTTCAAGGATTAGCTGCATTTTCCTCCGCGCCGCTGCTCCTTGATAATATTTCAAATCTTTCTTTTTCTGCGGTTTGGTCATTAATAAGGGAATTAACCAGTTATACGGGTTATCTTTGCGATATTCGGATCGACAAAGTCGGGCAGCCTGAATATAGGGTTAAATACGACGCTAATAATGTTTTTTCCCTCAATAGTCCTTGTTATGACTCTTCGGACGCTTATCAGGGCGCTCTTGGCGATCTTGTGGGCAGCGACAGCGCTTATTGCAAAAAATATTACGACCAAATCGGGGCGCAGCATGTAATACAAGCAACGGATTCGGCTCAGCCTAAAATTATAAACGCCGGGTCGTTAATAACTCAAAATTCCAGTCCTGTCTTAAGTTTTGACGGCGGGGATTGGCTTCAGCGCCAAGATGCGGTTATAATTAATCAAACAAGCGGAACATGGACGTTTTTATGCGGAGTAATTGACGATTCCGGAGATACAACAACGGACCAAATTCTTGATCATGATCAAAACCCTCGTGTAGCCCAGTTTTTACGCAAAGCCAGCTCTAACTACAATACTATAACTATTGTCCCATCTGTAGTAACCTGCACAGAAGCTAAGCAAGCAAGTTTTAATATTTGCTCCGGGTCCAATGACGGAACTAATATGGGTTTGTATGTTAACAATGATGGCGATGACATCAAAAGCGCTGCCGGTTCAGCTACAGGAGCGGCTCATTTTACAATGGGAGCCACTTGGGCAGGACTTAATCTTTTTACAGGCAAATTGGGAGCTGTAATTTTTGCTAACAACACTAACACAACAGATCGTGAAGCCATAAGGGACGCTTTAATGACTAGATATGGGGTGTCTTAACTGATCCTCCTTATAAAACCGCCCCGTCAACAATATAAATTTCAAATTATTTATATAACTAAAAGGAACAAAAGAATGGAATGGTTAAATCTAGTGCCTCTGCCTATTGCTCTTGGCATGGTTTTATATGTTAACAGCAGAATTGAAACCCATGAAATAAATTGCCCGATACACGATCAATTAAACAGTTTAAACAAAAAAATTGATATGATTCTTGAACACTTATTGGGAAAAAGGTGATTAATATGGATATATGGCGCGCTTTAAAACACTTTAAGCCGCATGAAAATTGGGGCAACTCTAAAAAAATAAATGGCATGCTTCTTTTACTGCTTGATGAAATAACAGAACAGGTTAAAAGCTATTCCCTCTGTAATTATAATAAAAATTCACCCTGTATTATACATTGCGCTTATGAAACCTCAGGACATTCCCCTAATTCACAACACTATAAAGGAAATGCGGCTGACTTTCATTTTAGCAATATACCCCCTTTTAAAACATATGAAACCATTATAAAAGTATTGAAAGACACGCAAACAGAAAATTTTGTTGGTCTTGGCGTTTATCCTGATTGGATTAATCCTGGTTTTCATCTTGACGCAAGAGGAGAAAAAGCCAGATGGTCAAGAATTAACGATGTTTATAAATCAATTAACGACGGTTTAAATAAACTGTGAAAGGATAATTTATGAAAGATTTTTTTGAAACGATTATTAATGCCATTATTGAAGCTGAAAACACTTATATAAATATTCCGCAAAGCGGAAAACAAAAAAAAGAAATAGTGATTGAAACTATTAACAAAATAATTGATATCCCTGTTATTCCCGAATTTCTGGAAGAACAGGCCTTTTCTTTAATTATAGATTTAATTGTTTTTATTTTTAACAAATATAATTTTTTTAACAAATAAAAGGATTTTCGCCAAAACACCCGCAAAACCCTTTATTTTATTAAAAAGCAGGATTTGAAATCCTGCTTTTTTTGTTTATATTACCCTGATTTTCCACCATTTTTTATTTATTTTTTGTTTTAACTCTTCATTTTCCCGCTTTAATTGTTTTGATTGTTCCAATACCTGTTTTAATTCGGCGTTTAATCTTATTAATTCTTTATCTTTTCGGTTTTCTGAGTCTTCTATTAACTTTTGTTGCAATTCTGCTTTTAAAGCCCTTTCAATATACGATTCAATTCTGTCATTATACCCCTTTGAATACTCTAAAATTTTATTAACGATTTCTCCTTGATCTAACTGGCTATTCTGGGAAACAAAACTGGTTTCGTTGTGGGTTTCAATTGTTTCGTTACTTATTTCAATGCCAAATTCGTTTAATTGTTTGCTTGTTAACTCAACAGCCTTTACAGCTCTATTGTTTACATGTTTCACAACCGTTTCAATACCCATTTTTCTGATTTTTTTCTCTATTGTTGTTCTGGAAACGGATAATGTTTCTGCCAGTTCACTTATGGTGTATTTAAAGCCCATTTGAAACCCCTTTTATTTCTAATTTTAATACCCTTTTAATATGGCTCTTGACAGCGCTTTTAAAGTGTATATCATGAACATGATAAAAATTAAATATGAAAAAACCCTCTTTAAGGGAGGGGCTTTAAAAATTTCTTTTTAATATTTGCAAAATTATTATCCTCCCTTAAGGGAATTTTGTCAATGTTTTATTTCAGTTTTAACCTGATGGAGGAGGATTTCTTATGCAAAATTTAACCGGCGCGGCTAAAAACAATTTTACTCAGTTTGAGCTTTCTAAATTGCTTATTACAAGTCATTTTTTTTCAAAGAATAAAATGAGCCCGTCTGCAAGGCTTGTTTTAATTGTTTTGTGTTCGCATTATCCTAATGTGTATCCAAGCATAAAAACTATTCAAAATGAGTCGGGTATCGCTTCTAAAACAAGCGTTATTAATTCCTTGAAGGAATTGTCAAAAGCAGGGTTTGTTTTGTATGAAACAAAAAATGTTAACCATTACACTTTTACTTCTTATTTTTTTGAAATTTTAAAAGTTGGACCTGGCGGGTACAGGGATTGTAGTGGTGGTGGTACAAAAATTGGTCATAAACAAATAAATAAAAATATAAATAATAAATTTGAAAAAAAATTAAATTTTTTGGAAAAAAGGGGAAAGGAACCTAAAGATTATAAGAATACTTATTTAACGGGAATTAATTATCCAAAATGGCAAAAACCAATAAAACATGAAAAAAGTTCTCCTTTGGATTTAAATGAAGAACAAGCAATCAGTTTTTTGGAAAAATTGCCTAAAAGTATGCATAATACCTATTTTGCTTTAGAATTAAAGAAAAAATGGAAAATATAATTAAAAATGGAAAACGCAAATAAACTTTTTGGAGCTGTAAAATGGTCGATGTTGGCGGAAATCTCTTCTAAAGCTGTTACTCCTCTAATTTTTATAATTTTGGCAAGGATTTTAAGTCCTGAAGATTTTGGGGTTACTGCTATTGCGGCTATTATAATAAGTTTTTCACAGATTTTTTGGGATGCCGGTTTAAATAAAACGCTTATTCAGCGGCAAAAAGATGTTGAAGAAACCGCAAATATTGTATTTTGGACAAATATAACTTTAAGTATTTTAATTTATCTGGTCCTTTTTGTATTTGCGGGAGAAATTGCCGCATTGTTCAAGGAGATGAGGGCGGAAGCCGTAATTAAAGTTCAGGGGTTGCAAATAATTTTAGCTTCGCTTTGTTCGGTACAAACGGCTTTATTTCAAAAAGAAATGAATTTTAAGCCTATATTCTGGACAAAATTCATTTCTTCTGCGCTTCCGGGTTTTTTGTCAATTCCTCTTGCTTTAATGGGCTTTAATTATTGGGCTTTAGTCGCAGGAACATTATCCGGATCAGTGGCGCAGGTTTTTATTTTATGGTTTATAAGTTCATGGCGTCCGGTTTTTCAATATAATTTAAGGATAGCAAAAGAGCTTTTGGGTTTTGGTTGCTGGGTTTTAGGAAGGGATTTATTGGGATGGCTGATTGTATGGACTGATTCGATTATTGTCGGATGTTTTTTAACTTCGCATGAGTTGGGATTGTTTAAAACAGGCGGTAATTTTGTATTAATCTTTTTGGCGGTAACTGTGTTGCCCTTAGAGCCTATAATATACAGTTATCTTTCCCGTTGGCAAAACGATTTTTCTAAATTTAAAAAAATATTAATGGATGCTAATAAAATCGTTTTTTCAATAGTTCTTTTTATTGGACTTTTTTTGTGTCTTGAAGGTCAATCAATCTCTGGTTTATTGTTTGGGAGCGCCTGGAACGGAATTGGTCCGGTTATTGTTACAACCGGTTTAAAAAATGCTTTAACTTATTTGGTTTATATAAATACTTTTGCTTATATGGCTATTAACAGACCTGATTTGTCAACTAAAATTACTGTTTTTGGGTTGTTTTGGTATTTGCCGCTTTATTTATATTCAATCACTATAAGTTTTAATTGTTTTTTGTGGACAAGATTAATAATTACTATAATACCGGTATTATTGCAGGTATTGATTGTTAAAAAAGTTTTTAAAATAAGTTTAATCAGTTATTTTAATAATGTTAAGTGGAGTTTTATTGCAGGATTAATTTCTTTTGTTTTTATAAAAATTATTGATGGTTTTATTGTTAATTCAATTTATGAACTTGTTTTTCATATAAGTTTAATTATATTAGTTTATTTTTTAATATTGTTATTTGACAAAGATTTATTGAATTTTGTAAAATTATTGTTTATTAAAATAAGGGATGTTTTTGAAAATAAAATTAAAAATATTAAATTTATATTATAAAATTATAGGGGAATTTCCGAAATGTACAGTATTTAGCGCAGATTGGATAAATACCAGAGTTAGTTGCAAATTTTTTAAAAAAATAAAAAAACATTTTATAAAGTCGTCTTATATTATTATTGATGTTGGCTCAGGGGCAAGCCCGTATTATAATTTTTTTCAAGACATAGATAAAGAATATATTGCGGTTGATCTTCAAACAGCATTACCTAAAAATGAAAAGAGAAAAATAAAACAAATAGTCGGGTCAATAGAATGCCTGCCTTTTTCTGATAATTCAGCGGATATAATTCTTTGCGCCGCTGTTTTAGAACATGTTGAGGATCCCTTTAAAGCATTTAAAGAAATATATAGGGTATTAAAACCAGGCGGTTTTTTTATAGGCTCTATTCCTTTTTTGTATCCTATACACATGGAGCCTTATGATTATTGGAGATTTACTGATTTTGGAATAAAAAAAATATTATTAAAAGAAAACTTTGAATTACTTGAATTTGATAGAAATTTTGGTGTTTTTTCAGCAATAACAGTTATTATAAATAGAGGATTAATATGCCCTTTTAAAACAAATTTTGAAAAAATTAATAAATGTTTTAAAATAATTGATAATTTATATGTTAGAGAGTTTTTGTTTTTTCCAATAATAGGTTTTTTAAATATAATAAGCTTTTTATTGGATAAAATATTTATTTTCAATAGGAATAATTCAGCGACAATTTTTCTTTGGTTATCTCAGAAAAACTAAATTATAATAAAATAAATTAAAGAAAGTTTAAATGAAAAAAAGAAAACCAATATATTTTGTGTCATATCCAAAATCCGGCAGAACCTGGATTACGATGATGCTGGCTTATATTCAGGCAAAAATGACAGGTCAGGAAATAGACGCTTGTTTATATAATTTTGGTGTTTATAAGTCAAAAAAAGATGATTTAAATTTTCCGAAAATTATAATTGATCACGCTTTTAAAGAGGAATATATTTATCAGGGGAAAAAGTTTCCTCTGGATTTTTATAAAAATAGAAAAATTTTGCTTTTAGCCAGAGATCCTAAGGATGTATTGGTTTCTCACTATCATTTTTTTAAAAACAGATACGGAATAATAAAAAGTGATATAAATGATTTTATTAAATTTAAATATAATAAAAAATATTTTTATATAACTACGTTTTTAACAAATAATAATATTTTAAAATATTTTGGCTTTTTTAATTTTATTATTTGTCCTTTTTTAAATTTTATTCATAATAAGGCGCATAAAGATATTTTTATTGATAATATAGGCAAAAGTAAATACCGAATGTATGCGGAAAGATTTGGGTTGGAAACAATCGTTAATTATTTGAACTCCTGGGTAGAAAATAAAAATTCTTTTGCTGATTTTAGGATTTTTTATTATGAAGATATAAGAAAAGAGCCGTTTCTGTCTTTTAAACAAATGTTAGAGTTTCTTGAAATAAAATGTGAGGATTATTTAATTAAAGAAGCTATTGAATTTGCTTCTTTTGAAAATATGAGGAAAATTGAACTTGAAGGCTCTATAAAATGGGAAGATTTGTATTTAACAAAAAAAGAAAATTTTGTTCAACAAAATTTTTTAATGACCAGAAAAGGGCAGGTCGGTTCATATAAAGAGGAATTATCGCAGGAAATGTCGGAATATATTGATAATTATATTAGGGACAGACTTAATAATGAGTTTATAAGGTATAAAAGAGCATAAATGATTAAAGAAATTTTTTGTTTAAATTATATTATATTTAATAATTTAATTAAAGAAGCCTTTATAAGAACTCATTTGACGAATGAGGAAAAAATTAACTTATATAGATTTTCTAAGAAATTAAAAAAGCAAAATCCCATTGCTTTGGAAATAGGAAGTTATTTGGGGGCTAGCGGTTGTTTTTTGGCAAAGGGATTAAAGGGTTTTAACGGGAGGCTTTATTGTGTTGATACCTGGCAGAATAACGCTATGGACGAGCCTGAAAGAGATACTTTTAATGAATTTACGCAAAATATAAAAAAATATACGGATATAATAATTCCTTTAAAGGGGAAAAGTTGTAAAGTTGTTGAAGAATTTAGAAAAACAGGAAAAAATATAGATTTGCTTTTTATTGACGGCGATCATAGTTATGAAAGCTGTAAAACAGATTGGGATTTATACAGCCCACTTTTAAATAAAAATGCTGTTGTTATTTTTCATGATACAGGTTGGGCTGAGGGAGCACAAAGGGTTATAAAAGAAAATGTTGTTAATATCGCTGATAAAATTCTTGAGCTTAAAAATATGCAGGCGTTTAAATTAAAATGATGAAGTATTCAATAATTATTCCTGCATACAATAGAAGTTGTTTGCTTGAGCGGTGTCTTAAACATCTTTCCGGATTAAATAAGCCGGACTTTGACTATGAAGTTTTAGTTGCAGATAACGGTCCAACAGACAAAAACAAAAGGGTTTACGAATCATTTATAGGGAAAATTCCAAATTTAAGCTACTTTTATGAAAAAGAATCGGGGCTGCTCGTTGGAAGACATTCAGGCGCAAGAAAAGCTCAGGGAGAAATTCTTTGTTATCTTGATGAGGATAGTTTTGTTGATAAAAATTGGCTTATAGCTATAGAAAAAGCTTTTAAAAATCCTGAAATTAAGATTGCCACAGGGTTAGTTCTTCCGGAATATGAAGTTAAACCGCCGGAATGGCTAAAATATGCCTGGATAAAAAATAAACACGGTAAATATTTAGGTTCTTTAAGCTTGCTTGATTTTGGGCAAAAAGAAAAAATAGTTTCGCCTTTATTTGTTTTCGGATGTAATTTTATAATTAGAAAACAGGTCTTTTTTGACTTTAAAGGAACCCATCCCTGTAGTATGCCGGAAGGTTTGTTTGAATATATTGGCGATGGAGAAACAGGACTGGCAAAAAAACTTGTTTTAAAAGGAATACAGGCTTTATATTCGCCGGAAATCAAGATTAATCATTTTGTTGCTGATTCAAGAATGACAGAAGATTATTTTGTAAAACGTTTTTTTCATGAAGGAATCTGTAATTCCTTTACGGAATATCGGCAAAAATACGGTTTATACGGGAAAGAAAGAAATAAATATTTGGTTTTGGCTAATTATTTCAGGTTTTTTGAGAAATTATCACGGCATTTTGCAGAGAAATTGCTGTTTTCTCATGATGATAATTATAAAAAATGTCAAAAGATTTTGTCAGAAGCGAAAAAAAGCTATAATAAAGGCAAGCTTTTTCATAAAGAAAAAGTGGAAAATAATCCTGAGTTGTTAAAATATGTGTTGAAAGAAAATTATTTATAAAAAATGTCGGAAAACAATAAAAAAAGAATAGCGGTTTTTTTCTATGAAAATAGAAATATTAATACTTACCCATATGTCGTTAATTCAGCGCGTTTGTTGGCGGAGCAGGGATATTTTGTTGATATTTACCTGAATGAATCTCAAAAAACAGAATTAGACATTGAAAATTGCAAATTTTTTATAGTCAGTGATTTAGATAGATATAACTATATTTTTAATACGGCAAAACAGGTTCACGATCAACGCTATAACTATGATTTTTTGTTTGTGTATTCGCCGGAAGGTCTTTTAATAAGCTTTTTGTTAAATCAGTACGCTAAAAATATTATTCCGGCAGTTTATTTTTCAATGGAATTAAAATACAAATATATTATTTTTCTTTATATATTAGAAATTATATTTATATATTTTTTGTTAAGATTTAGTTTCTCTAAAATTAAGTTTAAGGTGTTAAAAACTTTGTTTATTTATAGTTTTCAAAAAGAAAAAATGAAAAAAATAATAAAATTTTCAGTGGTTATGGATAAAGACAGAGCGGAGATTTTGAAACGGGAATTTGATTTTGTAGACAGGATAGTTCTTTTGCCTAACAGTTATATAGGTTTTTTAGAAGCTTCCTCGGATTTTGCTTATAAAAAGTTTAATATTCCGGCGGATAAAAAAATTCTGTTGTTTACAGGCGGTATTGAAAAAGCGGTTTTTGACGAAAAATTGCCTTTAGCGCTTGAAAAGCTTGGAACAGAATACACGCTTTTGTTAAGCGGATTTAGCAGGTTTAACTATCTCGAAGAAATTAAAAGACAATATAAACTTTTGATTGAAAACAAAAGACTTGTTATAAATGACGTTAATCTTGATGAACAGGAATATGACGAGCTTATAAGAAGCTGTTATATTGGGCTTGCCTGGTATAAAAAGACAAAAGTTAAAAATCTTTATTATATGGGTTTATCGTCAGGAAAATTAACAAAATATTTGTCCTGTAAAAAGCCTGTTATTGCTCCTTCTTTTCTTTATAAATATTCGGAAATAATAGACGTAAATCAAATAGGCAAAACTTGCGCTGACGTTTCAGACATTCCGGAGGCGGTTAAACAGATTGAGCTTAATTATAATAAATTTACTGAAAATGTTGAAAAGTTTTATATTGAAAATTTGGAGTTTGAAAAGCAGTTTCAAAAGGTGATAAAAGCATTAAAAGAAATCGGCAAATGAAAAAGATGATTTTTGTAAATCCTTAATTTGCAGGTGTTTTGCCAAAGGCAAAACACCTGCTATAACCGTCTATAGCCCGCGCCGCCCGCAGGGCGGCGCGGGCTATAGATATTAGCTTTTTAATAAATTAACGAAAACTTATTTGGATTGGTATAAAAGCATTAAAGATGAATATTTAAGGTTTTGTATAAATCATAATATTTTTGTGAAACTAACTTTATATCAAAATTTTCTTCAGCTTTTTTTCTTGCATTAGTTGATATTATTTTATATTCATCGTTACTTAAGCTTAAAGCCCATTTAATTCCCTGCGCAAGGTCAGCGGCTTCATAAGGTTTTGCAAGATAGCCGCTTGTTTTATGGTCTACGATATCTAATAATCCGGTTGCTTCAAAAGCAATTACAGGAGTAGCGCATGCAAGTGATTCTGAAGCGGTTTGTCCGAAAGATTCCTGAATAGACGGCGCTATTGTTGCATCACAAGCTGAATATAATAAAGCCATTGTTATTTCATCTTTTAATATGCCCATATAATGGGTTTTTAGGTCAAAACCAAGAGGGTTTTCAGGTTTATTAGCCCCAAAAATAACCAGTTCAAATTCTTCATTTTTGAAAAAAGTTAGCGCGTTAATAAGGTGATTAAGTCCTTTGTTTTTATCAATTAAACAGTTAAACGCGCCAAAAAGTAATAGTTTTTTGTCTTGCGGTAAATTTAATATATTTCTGGCAACCTTTTTTTCTGAAGGTTTAAAAATATTTATGTCTAAGCCGTTAGGAATGGTTATAGTATTGATATTTTTAAGTAATTTACTCTTTTTAGCGTTTTCGCTTAGCCAAGAACTAGGGCATATAATAGTTAAGTCAAGATTTTTAAAAATTTTTTCTTTATTTTTAAAATTCCTATAAGCCAAGTCCCTATAGTTGTTTGAATTTAAAACAGGACAGTTATTACATTCTTCAAGATATTTTAAACATTTACCGGCGCAATGACAGCCTCCTGTAAAAGCCCACATGTCATGTAAAGTCCAAGCTATTGGCGCTTTAATTTTTAAAAGCTGTTCCAGCCTTAAAAAGCCGGAGTTAATCCAATGAAGATGAAGAATGTCAGGATTTATATTTTTTATTTTATTAAATAAATCATAATTTGGAACGATTGAGGAAGAAAAAATAACCTTTTCTCTTTGAGTATAAGGAATTAAAGCCAGTTTTTCAGCAGGATTTCTAAAAAGCGCTTTAAGTTTTTTAAAATCGGTTTCAGGTCCTTCTACATAATAAGGCGTTGTTGATTTGTTATTAACAAGCATTTTAATTTGAGAGCCCGTGAGGTTTTTAATTCCTTCCAAAAGCCTGTAAGCCGCAATCGCAGCTCCGCCGTTTCCGTCGCGCGTATTTAAAAATAAAATATTCATTAAATTAAATCAACGTAGCCAATAAGTACAGTTTCATTTACAAAATGGTTAGGTTCCAGTTTTTTGAACATAAATTTATAATCAAGATTTAGAGATTCTATTAAGGGCTTTATTTGAAAAAAGTCTTTCGGATGATGGTATACAGAAATTATTATTAGGGGTTTAAACTTTTTAATTGTTTCCAAAGCGCCTTTTACCGCTTCCAATTCATAACCTTCTATGTCCATTTTAATTAAGCCTGGATTTAAATTATTGTCTTGAACAAATTTATCAATTGTAGTTATTTTTATTTTCTCGCTGTTTATTTTGTCAAAAAGAAGAGGGACATGTTCTCTTAAAACACTTGCCGCGCTAACTTCTCCGTATAGCTCAAGCTCTTCTTCTTTTTCTCCCAATCCGGCTTTAATCGGAAAAATTTTATTTTCATAATCATTTATTTTAATAGTTTTTTTTAAAACGTCATGATTTTCTTGATTTGGTTCAAAGGCGTATATTTTATTATTGGTATAGTTGCAAAAAAGTAAGGCTGTATCTCCTATATAAGCCCCACAGTCAAGAAAGTCCTTGTTTTTTAAATTTTTAAGAACAGAATCAGATAAAAACTTTAAACCGTAATCATATAAAAAGGTTTGTTTTGGATAAGTAGGGATTGCATTTTTTGCCTGATGATCGGGCATTTTATATTTTTTGCGCAATTTTTTGATGTTTAAATTTTTATTTTGTTCCGTTTTTTCTTCTTTTGTATAAATTCCGTCGGCAAAATACCAGCAGTGGTCTATATATTTAGTTGAAGGAACAAGATATATAAATCTGTCAAAAATTAAATCTATAAGATCAGAGCTTTCTTTGTCCAGATTTTTTTTTAAATTTTCCAGTTCTTTTTTTGTTTTTACAGGATTTTCAATAAAATATTTCTGCCAGTAGTCCCCCTGAACTACATAACAAACACTTTTTCTCAATAAAAAAATACGTTTATATAAATTATTTAAAGATTTAAATATATTCATTTCTTATATCCTTATAAATTTGTTTATCCTGATTGTGAAACATACAAATATCAAAATATGGAATATGTCTTTGAATATTAATATAATTAGTTAATTCTTCCAGCAGAGATTTATTTTCAAGATTCATGGAGAGTAAAAAATTCCCTAAATGATCATAAAAAATTGCATAGTTGTATCCAAAGTTTAGCATATCATTGAAAAACATAAGCTGATTTTTGTCATCTTTGAAAACATATTCAGCGTTTTGTCCTTTTGTGGCAGTGTATTCAAAAAATATAACCGGCTGTGCTTTTTTAATGTAGTCTTTTGCTCCTTTTAATATTTTAATGTCATATCCATCTGTATCCACTTTCAATATTTTTGAAAATTGGAAGTCCTGCTCTTTTTCAAGTAAAGAATCAAGGGTTATTAATTCAATTGGATTTAAAGGATTTTTGTTGTTTTCTGACAAAAAACCGCTGCCGTTTTTGCAAATTAACTTTTGATTTGTTTTTTCATTCTTGTTGCTTAAAAAAACTTTGACGTTTTTTACATTATTAAAACTTTGAGTGTTTTGTTTTAAATATTTAAAATAAGCGTCATTAGGTTCAATTGCTAAAATTGGAACATCAACGTCTGTTTTAACAAAAGCCACGGTATCTCCAATGTTTGCTCCAACATCAATAAGTTTAAGATCAGGATGATATTTTTTTGTTTTTTTAACTATTTCTCTAAAATTTCTGGAATAATCTTTATAAATCAAAAAAAGAGAATGATAACAATGATAATAAGGAGCTTTTAACTTAAAATTTCCGACTATAATCTTTCCGGAAAGCCTATTAATAAATACCAGCAATATAAATAATATTTTTTTAACAATTTTCATTAAGACACCCTCCTTAAATATTAAAACATAATAATTTTAATTTTTATAGTGTTTTTCTTTACGGCAGTTTTAAAATTTTTAAGACGATAAGCTTTATATAATCTGCTAAAAACAATGCTTTCAGTTGCATTTTAAACAGGTGACGCGTTTTGTCGCTAAAGAGGTAAATTATATTATTACACCAGAAAAAAGTGATAATGGTTGCGTAAGAAGCTCCTGCGGCACCGAATCGTTTTATTAAAAAATAATTTAATAAGGCATTTATGATAGTTCCGGTAAAAATAGTTATGACATAAAGTTTTATATAATTTTTAACAATGATCAATCCTGTTGTAGAAAGCCCAATAAAAAATGGAAGAATAGAAAATATTTGAATTGATAAAAGATATCCCGAGTTTTTATACTGACTTCCCCATAGAAACTGAACGATAAAGTCATAATTAAAAAAGATAATAATTATTATGAAATATGCTGATATTGCCAGATAGTTAAGCAGTTTTTGAAAATCTTTCGTATAATGTTCAAAAGAGTTATTTTTATCAAGTTTTATTAATATAGGATAAGTAGATTGAAAAATACAATTAGCAAGTATAATAAAATAATAAGAAAAAAATGCGATAACGCTATATAAACCTAATTCATAAGAACCCAGCATTTTTTCTATCATAATTTTGTCTATATTTAACATAATCATATTAAGAAATGCTGATAATATAAACACCCAGCTAATTTTTATAAGATTAAAAGATTCTTTAAAATTTAATTTAATTTTTTTATAGTTAAAGAAAGGCTCGGTTTTAATAAAAAGAAAAATTAAAATCAGCGATATAATAAAAGATTCAATAGTTAAAGCAATACTAAAATAAACAAGTGAAAATCCGGAGATAATAAAAAATATTTTAAACAAAGCTGAAACCATAAGTCCTGAAGTTCTGGCGATTACGGTATATTTAGATTGAAGTTTATTTAAAAACCAGATGCTTAAAACATCAAAAGATTTAAATAAAAAACTTAATCCAATAAAAAACGTTAGAAATAAATATATTATATCGTTTGGATAAGTCCAAAAACAAACTAGAACAGATAAAATAAGAATTAAAATACCACCAAAAAATTTAAGAAAAAAAGCTGATCCAATAATGTTTTCCTGATGCGCTTCTCTGTTTATAAGTTCTTTTGGTACAGTAGCAAGTAGTCCCAAATCCGAAAAAGGGGAAAAAAGTGCTAACAGGGCAAGCGCATAATTAAATTTGCCATAATCATCAGGTCCTAAATACCTTGCCACCCAAGCTCCAACTAATATGCCAAAAATTATTTTTATTCCATGGTCTAAAATTAGCCAGCCGGAGTTTTTCGCTATATTTATTTTGTTTTCTGTATTAAATATTTTTTTAAAAGCATTTTTTATAAAAAACATTGTTTTTATCTTAATAAAATCTCTGTACATAGTGCCCAGTCTTTAAATACTATACTGCTTTTAAAAACTATTAGCAATTTTTAATGAATTTGAAGATTATAGAGAATGTTGGTAAAATAAAATTTATGATAAAACAAATTTTTAACAAAGAAAATTTGCTGGCTGTAATAATCACAAATGATTTTTGTGAAAACGGCGTCTATTTTTGCACCCCGAACGATTTTTCCCAGCAGTTGGCTTATATGAAACATCCAAAAGGTAAAATTATCCCGCCGCATCTGCATAATCCCGTTAAAAGAGAGATTTTTTACACAAAAGAAGTTCTTTTTATTAAAAAAGGCAAGCTTAGAGTTGATTTTTACGATGACGAAAAAGCGTATATAGAAAGTCATGTTTTGAAGCAGGGAGATACAATATTACTTGCAAGCGGAGGACACGGGTTCGAAGTTTTGGAAGAGATTGAAATGATAGAGGTTAAGCAGGGACCTTATGCCGGAGATTCTGATAAAACAAGGTTTGAATGTTCCTGTAAAAAAATTGTCAGGGATTAGCAAGCTTCTTTCAGCATTGTTTTTAAATTGACGATAAAAGAATAATTATTGGCGGTTACTGCTTCTACGGTTCTTAAATCTTTTGTTAAAGCTTCCTGATTGCCTTCCATTTTTGCCAGAGTTATGTTTATTTGGTCATGCTCGGCTTTGTTTACTTCTGCTGAGTGTACAAGAGCCCGTAACATTTCTGTATTTTCTTTGGTTTGGATTTCCAGAAGATCAAAACGCTGTTCCAAATTGTCAAACCGTTTTTCGAGTTTGTCAAAACGATGTTCTAAATTGTCAAATCTTCCGTTTAATGCCGCTAAAGCCTGTAATATTTTTTCTTCCATTTTTACTCCCCGTTTGTTATTTTTAATTTATATTAAAATTAGCGTTTTTTCAATTGTTACAAATGTAAAAAATTATTTTTAAAAAGGGTTTTGGGCGGTTTATGCTATGATTGTTTATAGGGTTAATATGTAAAAAGATTATGCAAGTTGTCTGGTGTAAAAATGAGCGGATTTATTCCTGTAAATGAACCTTTATTAAACGGAAATGAGAAAAAATATCTTGTTGAAGCAATAGAAACCGGCTGGATATCGTCAGAAGGACCGTTTATAAAACAGTTTGAAGAAAAATTCGCGAATTATATCGGCAGAAAATATGCCGTAGCTGTATGTAACGGTAGCGTTGCTCTTGAAGCGGCTGTGGAAGCTTTAAATCTCGAAAAAGGCGGCGAAGTTATAATGCCGAGCTTTACAATAATTTCCTGCGCCGCGGCTGTTATTCGGGCGGGCTTAACTCCTGTTCTTGTTGACAGCGATCCTTTAGCCTGGAATATGGATGTAAATCAGCTTGAATCTAAAATTACCTCTAAAACAAAGGCTATAATGGTTGTTCATATTTACGGGTTGCCTGTTGATATTGATCCGATCGTTGAAATAGCTCAAAAATACGGCTTGAAAATAATTGAAGACGCCGCAGAAGTTCATGGGCAGACTTATAAAGAGAAAAAATGCGGCAGTTTTGGAGATATCAGCATTTTTAGCTTTTATCCCAATAAGCATATAACGACCGGTGAAGGTGGAATGATTTTGACAGAAGATGAAACGCTCGCTGAAAAGTGCAGATCGCTTAGAAATTTATGTTTTCAGCCGCAAAAAAGGTTTTTACATGAAGAATTAGGGCATAATTTCCGAATGACAAATCTTCAAGCGGCTTTGGGAGTGGCTCAGCTTGAAAGAATCGATGAATTTACAGAAATTAAGCGTAATATGGGTAAAAAATATACCGAATTGCTTGAAAATATTTCGTTTATACAATTGCCTTTGGCTAAAACAGCTTATGCGGAAAACATTTATTGGGTATATGGCATTGTATTAAAGCCTGAAATAGAAGTTTCCGCTGAAATAATCATGCAAAAGCTTAATGAAAAAGGCGTTGGAACAAGACCCTTTTTTCTTGGAATGCATGAACAGCCGGTTTTTCATAAAATGGGATTGTTTAAAAATGAAAAATATCCTGTGGCTGAAAATCTGGTTCGGAAAGGTTTTTATATACCCAGCGGTATGGCTCTTACAGATGAGCAAATAAAAATAGTCGCAACGAAAGTTAGAGAAGCTTTATATGAGTGTGTTTAAAAATTATTCTGCATATTATGACCTGTTATATCAGGATAAAGATTATAACGGGGAGGTTGAATATATTGAAAAGCTTGTTAAAAAGCATGCAGATAATCCAAAAAATGTTTTAGAATTGGGTTGTGGGACTGGTAAGCATGCGGCATTGCTTGCTGAAAAAGGATATAATGTTTTAGGAGTGGATTTAAGTTCTACTATGCTTGAAATAGCAGAATCAAGAAAGGCTCTGCTTAATTCTGATATAGCAAACAGGCTTGAATTTAACTTGGGTAATGTTCAGAACGTAGAGTTTAACAGGAAATTTGATGTTATATTATCGCTTTTTCACGTTTCAAGTTATCAAACAACTAACGAAGAGTTGCAAAATTACTTTTTAACGGCTGAAAAACACTTGGAGCCAAAAGGAATTTTTGTTTTTGATTCCTGGTATGGACCTGCTGTTTTGACTGAAAAGCCTGAAAAAAGAACAAAAGTGTTTGAAAATACTCTTTTAAAAATTGCAAGAACGGCTCAACCTGTTTTATATCCTAATGAAAATACTGTTGATGTGAACTATGATGTTGTTATAGAAGATAAAACAACCTCTAAAGTTGAGAAAATAGCTGAAACACATAAAATGCGCTATTTATTTTTGCCGGAAGCAAAAATAATGCTGGAAAATGCGGGTTTAAGCCTGATAGATAGCGAAGAATGGATTACCGGAAAGGAATTGGGGTTTAATTCCTGGAGCAGTTGTTTTATTGCCGGTAAACAAGCATGAATGAAAAGAATAACCCCGTAATAACAGTAGTTACAGTTGTTTTAAACGCTGAAAAACATATTGAAAAAACGATTTTAAGCGTAATAAATCAAACTTACCAAAATATTGAATATATTGTTATAGATGGCGGCTCTACGGACGGAACGCTTAATATAATCAAAAAATATCAGGATAAAATAACGTTTTGGAAGTCTGAGCCGGACGAGGGCATTTTCGACGCCATGAATAAGGGTATAGATATTGCGACCGGCGTATGGATTAATTTCATGAACGCAGGCGATTATTTTTATTCTGACGACGTTTTAGAGAGGATTTTTCAAGATAAAGAGATTAAGGAAGATTTCATTTATGGCGGAACTTTGGTTAATTTTCATATTGGCAAATATATTTCCCGCAAAGAAATGTCGGCGCCTGAACTAACTGATGAATTATGGAAATATTATCCCTGTCATCAAAGTTGTTTTATTAGAACCGTTTTAATGAAGCAAAATTTATTTAAGGTAAATGATCCTGTTTTAAAGGTTTTGGCTGATTGCGATATTCTTTTGGATTTTTATTATAAAAAGAAATTAAAATTCCGCAGGGAAAATATTATCGTTGCTAATTTTTTGGGGGGCGGATTTTCTTCAGCGATTGTTTTTGAAAACCCGACATTTTCGGGTGTTAATTTGAAAATTAACAGGTGGAAATTGATTTCCAGATATATAAATCATTTTAAAGTCCATATTTATTATATATTGATGCTTGCCAGAACTTTAATTTTAATAATATTATTAAAATTTATTCCTGATGTTTTTAAATTAAAGATATTTCAAAAGTTTTACCTTTTTAAATAAGGGAAATATAAAAATTAATTATTTTTCTCAGGAATTTTTTGAGAAAAGCAAAAGAAATATTTTTGGTTTTTATAGAAAAATTGTTGTTTGAATCTTTGTTAAAGAAATAATGAAAACCAATATTAAAATAAGCAAAAGCAAATGCTATATTTTGATATTGAGAATAGATTTTATTTTTGTCTGTTTCATTAAAAAATTTATTTAGGATATAAATATTGTTTTGAAGTATTTTAAAAGGACTCATTGTTCTTGTTGCGCTGTTTTTAGGACGTATCATTATGGCTAAAGGTTTTTGAATACAGTACAAATTACTAATTAAGGCAATTCTTATACATAACTCTAAATCTTCTCCAAAGCTTAAATTTGAATCAAACAATCCGGCTTTTAATAAAACATCTTTTTTTAATAGTATAGAGCAAGGAATCGGGCTATTAAAAGGAGTTAAAACAAGAGTTTTAATAAGAGTTTTTTGGTTTTTAAAATTATCATAAGTTTTAATAAATTTTATTCCTGTTGACTCTTCTATTAATTCAAGATTTGAATACACAAGAGATATTTCAGGATTTTTTTTAAGGAAATCAAGCTGTAGCTGTAGTTTTTCAGGAAGCCATAGATCATCGGCATCTAAAAAGGCTATATATTCGCCCTGTGATAGCTCAATGCCTTTATTCCTTGCTGACGAAACCCCCTGATTTTCCTGATAAAAATATTTTATTCGGGTGTCGTCAAATTGTTTTATAACGTTTTCTGTATTGTCTGTAGAGCCGTCATTAATTATGATAATTTCAAAATTCTGATAAGTCTGGTTTAAAACAGAATTTATAGCGTTTTTAATATAATTTTCAGCATTATAAGCGGGTATTATTATTGAGATCATTTTAAGCTCCATTTATACATTCAAAAATTAAGTTTCTGTATTTTTCGCCGGTTTTATCCAGGGTAAAATCTGTTAATAATTTATTATAAGCATTATCTGCAAGTTCTTTTCTTAATTGTCCGTTTTCTATTAATTCTATTATTTTTTCGGCAAGTTGAACACTATTTCTTTGTTCAACAATAATTCCCGTCGTATAATTTTGGATCAGATCAGTTATTCCGCCTGCATCAGTTGTAATTATCGGAGTTTTTGCCGCCGCAGATATTGCTAATACTGTAGGCAGTCCTTCCAAGTCATCCTTTTCATTAATTGACGGGGCTACAAAGATTAAAGTCGAGGCAAAAACTTCAGGAAGTTTGGCGTATTCTATTGCTCCGCGAAAAATTATATTTTTTTCTATATTTAAATTTTTTGCCTGAATAACTAACTCGTTTTTTAATAAGCCGTCGCCAATTATATGTAATATGGCGTCAGAATGGTTTTTAATAACTAAGGGCATTGCTTCAATAAGATATTTAACGCCTTTTTTCTCTACCAGCCTACCTAAAAACAGAATATTTTTGTTTATTTTTGTTTTTTCAGTTGAATTTTGGGTTTTAAAAAGCTTTTCATCTATTGCCATAGGAATAACGGGTATAAAAGAGTTTATTTTCAATTCTTTTATTAATATATTTTTTATAAAGCCGCTTACGGCAACAACTTTGTTTGCTTGTTTAACAGTAAATTTTCCCGATAAGTTAGCAAAAAAATTGTTTTTTATTAAAGCCGCATCCCCCCCAAGAGAAACGGTTAATATTTTTATGTCAGGCAAAAAAAGTTTAACGATAGCCGCAATTAAGCCTTGCGGAATAAGCCAGTGCGCAATTATAATGTCGGGTTTAAATTGTTTAATTGTTATAAAAGTTGATATAAATTGAAAAAACAGGAAAAAAGGAATAACGATAAAAAACAAGGAATTTTTTTTTAAAAAAGACATAATGCCGTTTCCTGAAAGTTTTTCAAGCGAATAAGGAAAAAAATATTTATATCTTTTAACTTGTATTCCTTCCATAAGTTCACTTGTTTGAGCTTTTTCAGAATGAGGCGATAAAACTAAACACTCAAAGTCATCTGATGCCGCAAGGCTTTTGCAAAAATCCAGAATAAATCCGGGGCATGCGTCCCCTTTATATCTTGGAAAGGTGGACGCTGTAATTAAAATGCGTTTTTTCTGCATAAAGCCCTTTTCTTGAAAATATAAATATCCCACATTTTAGAGCTTTCTTTCTTTTCAAATTCAAGATTTTGCTTGCTAAATTCAACAAGATCATTGTTTATTCTTGATAGTACAAGATACATTAAAATTGTGTTTTCATATTCCTGTTTATTATTTGCTATTTCCTTTATTCTTGAAACATCGGGATAAATTACAAGACCTTTAAAAGATATTATTACAAGATGGTTATTATGTTCAAGTTTAGAAAAAATTTCTTCTTTTAGTTTTGTGTCGGCAAAAATATTGTTTGGGCTAGTAAGTATATTTTTATAATAATCATAATTAAATTTTTTATAATTTTTATGTTTTAAATATTCTTTATATGGTTGGGTTTCCGCCATTTTAATATATAAATTTTTCAATTTTTTTTCTGATTCCTTAGCGCAAGGAAACCCGATCATATAAGATCCGATTTCTGATAAGTCTTTTAGAGAAGTATCTTTAGTTAGGAAAAAAGGAAATATTTCAACATTACAATTAAAGATGTAATAAAAAAAATCAGATCGGCTAGGGGTAAAATCTTTATCAAAAAGAATTTTTCTGCTGCCGATCAAAACAAAAGAGTCTTTGTCTGTAAAATTATATTTGTTAAGCATGTCTGTAGCAGGTTTAAATCCCAGCGGTCTTGTTTTTTTAGGCGCGCTGATCGGTAGGTAGATTAAAAAGAGCAGGTTTACAGAAATAAGAAAAATAAGGACGCTTTTTTTAAAAATATTATCTTGGAATGAAAGCCCGTAAGCCGTTAAAAGAATGAAAACAGGAGTAATTTCAATTAAATACCTGCTTACGCATACAACTTTTCCCTGAGCTGAAACAATACCAAACACAACGGTAAAGCCAAGACACATTAATAACAGCGTTAAATTAATCTGTTTTTTTGTAACAGCAATAATAATTCCATAAAGACTTATAATTATCGGCAAAAACACAAAAATTAAAAATACAATTGAAAATAATTTATCCTGAAACACAAAAGCGAAGTAGTTTTCAGGAGGGTTTGCAAAAGCGATTAGAAAAGGAGAAAAAGAATCTCCCAAAGCAAATAGGATTTTTGAAAAACTAAAAGTCGCCCACCATTGAGTACCAACGCCGGAATATTGCATTCCTTGATTAACAAGATTAAATACCCTGAATAAATATGGAATGTATAAAATAAAAGTTATAAAGCCAGTAATAATAAGGGGTTTAAAGCTGTTTTTTTGTTTAAAGAAAAAATATAAACCGAAAAACAGGAATTCAAAAAAAACAAAAACAAAGGAAATGGAATGAGTGTATAAAAGCCCTGTATTTGCCAGAATAAGCCCGGCAATGTTTAATTTGGAAGGATTATTATTCGTTCTTAGTAGAAATAACGCTATCAGGGAGGTGAAAAGAGCCACAAGCGAATAAAAGCGCAATTCCTGCGAATAATAAATTAAAAGTGAATTAATAGCTGTTAAAAACGCCGCTAATAATGCGGTTTTATCGCATTTTAATTCTTTGCCGCATAAATAAGCGACAGGGATTGTTAATGCGCCGAAAATAACGGGTAAAACTCTTAATACAAAGTCAGCTTCGCCGAAGAGCTTCATCCAGTAGTGAAGAATAATATAAAACAGCGGGGCGTGAATGTGTTTTGTGAAATATAGCTTAAAAAGATCCCCTATTGGCATCCTGGCTTCTATATATGTATGCATTTCGTCAAACCAGAGTCCTTCCGGCTTATCTAAATGCCACATTCTCAGTAAAAAACCCGTTATAATTATTAATAGTAATAAAATAATGTTTTTATATTCTTTAATTTTTGAAATAAAAAGCATATTTAACCCCTTTTTTGCGCGATAAATTCGACGTGCCAGTTTAAAAAATCAATCTTGCCAAAGAACTTAGAGTACCATTTCGGCATAAATCTTGAATTAATTTCAATAATCTTAAAATTATTGTCTAAAAGCATTGTTTCAACTTCTTTTATGGATGTTTTATAAAGTCCCCAATCTCCCCACATTGTTGAATAAGAAGTTATATTTGCTTTTCTAAAGATTTTTGTAAGGAAAAAAGCTGTTTTATCAGGGAAATAGTGAAAGGGATATGTTGCATGTCCTCCTTGTAATGAAAGAAAAGGAGGAAAGCTTAAATATAAATATCCGCGCTTTTTAAGATTATCTTTGATATTTTCAACAAATAAAGCTTGTTTTTCTTTGGGAATATGCTCTATAACTGAAGTACAGAATATAAAATCAACGGGAGCGGTTTTATAGCTGATAAGATCAGCTTTTTCATAATTAATATTTTGTTTTTCGGAAATTTGAGAAGAAGAATAATAATCTACAGCTTTAACCTGTTGGAAATAATCGGCTAAAACCGAAGAATAACCGCCATATCCACAGCCATAATCTATTACAGTTGAATTACAGGTTAAGTTTAACTTGTTTTTTAATGTTTTTATTATATTTTCAGCTTGAAATTTTTGGAAAATAAAATAGTTTTGACCTCTTTTATTGTACAAATTTATTAATTTTATACAGAATTTCACAAAAGTAATCATCTTTAATGCCTTAATGCTTGCTTTTTGCTTTTTCATTTTCCAGTTTTCTAAGTTTATACTGGATATCTTCAAGGAGTTTTCTGTTTACTGCAAGTAAATCAGCCATGAAAGCCACAAGAATTGTTTGAAATCCCATCCCCAGGAAGATGGCGGATAAGATTAAAGAATGCAGATTTCCTCCGCCCTCACCAATTAATACAAAATAAACATATCTAAGTCCGATTATAAAACCAACCCAGAATAAACCAAAACCTATATAAACAAAGTATTTAAAGGGATTATAAACCACAAAAAACCTGAGCATGGTTAAAATAGAGGTCCGTATATAGCAAGAAACGCTTTTTATAAGCTTGGATTCTCTTAAATCTTTGTTAACCCTTATGGGTACAGACATTATAGACATGTTTTTTTCGCCAGCCTGAATAATTGTTTCAAGAGTATATGTATATTTGCTGAAAACGTTTATCCGCATTGCCGCATCTTTACTAAAAGCCCTAAATCCGCACGGGGCATCTTCTACGCAAGTATTACTCACCATTCTGACAACAGAGCTCCCTATTTTTTGAAGGATTTTTTTTAAAGGCGAAAAATGTTTTATTTGTTCTATAGGTCTTGCGCCTATTGTGATATCAGCTTTTCCTTCAAGGATAGGGCGGGATAGAGCGGGAATATCATGCGCGTTATATTGATTATCAGCATCAGTATTGACTATTACATCAGCGCCAAGATCAAGGCAAGTGCTAATTCCCGCCATAAATGCGCTGGCAAGCCCTTTGTTTTTATTAAAACAAATTATATGGTCAGCCCCGCATTTTAAAGCGATTTCAGAAGTTTTATCTGTACATCCGTCATTAATTATAAGCCATTCAACTGATGTAAAGCCTTCAACGTGTCTTGGCAATTGAGATAATGTTTCCGGCAGGGAGTTTTCTTCATTATAGCAAGGGATTTGAATTATTAATTTCACGCTCTCACCCGAAAAGTATAAATATACTAAACGACAAAACTAATTAACATAAATTGTTTACGCGATAATGAGTAAAACTCGTTAAATGTAAACATATTAATGATTTTTAGCATAAACTTTATTTAAATTTTACTTTTTAATTGTTGAGGTGGCAAGAACTTTATTATTAGATAAATTTTTAAATAAAGTGTAAAATTAAATAATAAATAATTGTGGGAAAATAAAGTTTGAGCAAAAAACAGGCGATTATAATAGGAGCGGGACCTGCGGGGCTTACGGCGGCTTATGAACTGCTTGAAAAAACAGACATTGTTCCTGTGATCTTTGAAGAAAGCGGGCTTATTGGCGGGATATCAAGAACCATCGACTATAAAGGCAATAAAATCGACATCGGTGGGCACAGGTTCTTTTCAAAGTCGGAAAAAGTTGTGTCCTGGTGGCAAAATATGTTGCCTTTAAGCGGTAATCCCGATAAAACAGATAAAATAACGCTTTTAAGACAAAGAGTTTCTAGAATCCTCTTTCTAGGTAAGCTTTTTGATTATCCGATTTCTTTAAACGTCAATACTTTAGCAAATCTTGGCGTTTTTAGGGTCTTGAAAACAGGATGCAGTTATTTAAAAGCTAAAATTTTTCCGATAAAATCAGAAAAAAATCTTGAGGAGTTTTTTATAAACAGATTCGGAAACGAGCTTTATCAAACGTTTTTTAAGGATTATACAGAAAAAGTCTGGGGGGTTTCCTGCAAAAATATAAATGCAGAGTGGGGAGCGCAGAGGATTAAGGGGCTTTCTATCGCTAAAGCGGTTTCTCACTTTATTAAAAAGATCTTTTTTAAAGATTTTATAAAACAAAATAAGATTGAAACAAGTCTTATAGAACAATTTATGTATCCTAAATACGGACCAGGTCAACTTTGGGAAGAAGTAGCGGAAAAAATTCTTCAAAAAGGCGGTAAAATATATTTAAATCATAAAGTTACAGGAATAAAAGCTGTTGGAAACAGTATTTCTGCCATAATAGCGGAAAATCAGGATTCAGGGATAAAGTTTTTTGCGTCGGCTGATTATTACTTCTCGTCAATGGCGATTAAGGATTTAATAAGCTGTTTTGATTATAATACGCCGGATAACATAAAAGAAATAGCTGATGGGCTTATGTATCGTGATTTTATAACTGTCGGCTTATTGTTAAATAGCATGAAGCTTCAAAATAATACATCTATAAAGACAATAAACAATATAATTCCTGATAATTGGATTTATGTTCAGGAAACAAGCGTTAAATTAGGCAGAATTCAGGTTTTTAATAACTGGAGTCCTTATTTGGTAAAGGATTTAAATAAAATTTGGCTTGGATTAGAGTATTTTTGTAATGAAGGCGACGATCTCTGGAATAAAAAAGACGAGGAATTCAAGGAATTTGCGGTTAATGAGCTTGTTAAACTTAATATTATAGATAAAAATGAGGTTATAGATTCTGTTATAATAAGATATAAAAAGGCATATCCGGCATATTTCGGGACATATCCAAGATTTGACGAGATTAAGGAGTTTTTAAACAGGTTTGAAAACTTATTCCCGCTTGGAAGAAACGGTATGCACAGATATAATAATATGGACCACTCAATGCTTACAGCAATGCAGGCGGTTGAAAATATCATTAATAAAGAACAATCTAAAGAAAATATCTGGAATATAAATACAGAAAAGATTTACCATGAAAATAAAAACGCTTAAGCCAAATGTTTATTTTATAGCATTGATTTTTATTGTTATAATCGGCTCATTAATAAGGTTTTCTGGAATTGATAAGGCTGATGGGCTCTGGTATGATGAGATATTGTCATATTCTTTGTCTAAAAATGCTTTTCCTTTTGGGATTATTGATACAGTAATGAAAAACGAGTTTCAAGGGGTTCTGCATTATCTTTATTTGGGCGTATGGATGATTTTTTTCGGGGAAAGTGATCTTTCATTAAGGCTTTCATCGTTTATTTTTGGTATAATGCTTATTCCTGCAATATATTTGCTTGGCAAAGAAGTTCATTCAAAAGGATTTGGGCTTTTTATAGCTTTGATGACGGCGTTTAATCCGCTGTTAGTGTACTATTCACAGGAAGTCAGACCTTATTCTTTGTTGTCTTTTCTTGGCGTATTGTCATTTCTTTTTCTTTTCAGGGCATTAAGACAGCCTGATCGGTTAAATTTCTTTATATATGGGCTGGCTAACGTTTTGATTCTTTATACATATACGATAGGTTTTGTTTTCGTATTTCTACAGGTAGCAGTATTATTGCTATATTTAAAATTTACGCAAAATATGGCATTAAAAAAATTTGCTGTTGCCGCTTTAAGTGTTTTAATTTTGTATTTACCTTATTTAGCTTCTGTTATAAGTAATTTTTCTTATTATTTCAGCTCTGCATTTATTGAACCGTTTTTTTATTCTGATTTTACTTTCTATGGCTTGCTTATTATGCTTCAGGATTGGTTTACACCCCTGTTATTCGGCATATATCGTTATAATGACGGTCTTTATAAAGAAATTTTTCTAAGCGGGTTAAATGGTCAATTTGTGTTCTTTTTGTTAATTATGTCAGTGGTTTTAACCTTGTTATTCGGCTTAATTGCTTGTATATCAAAGGAAAAAAGGTTAGCTCTTTTGATTTTCCTGCCCTGTTTTGCCTTTTTAGGGTTTGAGTTTCTGGCGGATTTATTCGGCAGCTTTTGCCTTGTAACAAGGCATACATTGCTGGTTTTCCCGCTGATTTTGCTGTTATGCTGTTTAGGCTTATATAAATTTGCAAACAGAAAGGGCGTTGCGGTCTTTATTTCGGGGCTTTTGTTGTTTTATTGTTTAAATTTTATAGGAGAAGACTCTGTTGCAAGGTGGGAAAGAGGCGGTATCAAGCCTGTAGTAGGATTTTTAACCGGTTATAATCTTGGGAAAGACGATATTGTTTTAGTCCCAAGCCACAGTGGGTTTATAAAAAAATGCCTGCCTACGGTGAATACACTTGATATTAATTATATGGAAGCGGTTTTTCTTGATAAATCCAAGCTGTCATTGAAAAAATTTATTGCGAATCAGGAAATTATCAATAAAACAAATAAAAACAATAGCCATATTCTTTTAAAGACTTATTTAATACAGGAGAAGCCCTCTGTTTCTCTTGAAAACTATTTAAATAAAAGCATTACAGGCTTAAAAAAGGGAAGATATCTAATAATAATAAGAAAAACGGATTATGCTTCTTTTGAAGAAAATGAGTTGAAAGAAATTCTTGAAAATCCGCAAAAATACAAGAATACAGCCATGTTTAGGATGTTTACGTCTAAAATAGTTAATGATTTGATTAAAATAAGCGGGAAAAGCCTCGATTTTATTGAAAAAAAAGAAGTTAAATCTATTTGGACGGTATATATATTTAGAAAAGAGCTGATTTAAAGCGTTAATACGCTTAATTCTCTAGTAAAAAGGTTTTAATTGCTTTCTCGTCTTGTAGGAGCTTTTTTAAAGCCAGGAACGTTAGTTCTTTTTTGCTTTTAAGACATTCTGATAAGAGCTCAAGTTCTGTATCAGTAATATTTTCAGAGATTGTTTTAACAAGGGCTTTTCCCCTGTTTAAAAAAGGCTCTTCTTCAGGGCTTAAAGGGCTTTTTACAAAAGGTTCTCCTTCTCCTGTCGCAATCCATTTAAAACTATATTGTTCATCAGGCATTTTTTTAAGTATTTTTTCCGCTAAGTCATAAGGAAATTTTACTTGTTTTCCTGCTTCAATGCTGTTTATTCTGCTTAGTTTTTCGTCAAGGAAACATGCAAACTTGACCTGGCTTAAGCCGGTCTTCTGTCTTATATATTTTAGTCTTTCAGATGTGTTCATAATAAAAAATAATAACAAAAAATTAATTAATAAGGATATTCCCCTTGACATTAAGGACAAAATTCTTTACAATATAGCTTATATATTATATCAAATAGAATCACTTATAAACTTTAACTCAAAATCTCAGTCTTTTCAATAAATTTTAGGCTTTTGGCGAACTAATGCCTTGTTAGAGTTTAAATATCAAGTTGTGGGTTACTTAAATTTTATAAAAAACATTTTAAAAATAAATGCTTTTTGGGGGATTTATTACGTTTATTAACATTAATTTATAAAAAATATGGGTTATTTCAAGTATAAAAAGGTTGTTTGGCTAATAATTCGGTATTGTTAGCTTTATTCGCCGGTTTATGACAATAAGGGGGTAGCTATATGAGTTGTAAAGAGATTTTCCTTGAAGACTTCATTTCCGAAATCGTTGAGGATGAGCAAAAATTGAACAGATTCAACGTTTATTTTAAAAGGTGGATCAGTAGATATACATCCTTAAAACAGCTTACTGAAAAAATAAATATATATGATAATGTCGAAATTCTTATACTGGATAAACATAAGTTTTTAGATGAATTGTATAGGTTATCAGACACAAAGTTGATAAAATCTTCTATATTTCAAAGAAAATCTTAATCTTTTTTTACAAATCTTACTTCAAAAAATTGCTAAAATATAAATATCATCAAAAATAAATCCAATGTTTTTATTCTAAGTTTTTGGGTTTATAAAAAGCAGTCAAGTAATTTAAAATGGTTGAGATTTTAAATACCGGTTTTATATAATTATTTTCACGCTGTTTTAATTGGTGGTGTTCCTGTTCTGGCGCTTAGCGGAATGGCTCGGCGGATTCTTTAAGAGATCGACAAGGGGGTTTTGAAGTGCTTAAATGTTGCGGTAAACAAATTAAACCTAAAAGATTCAGTTTTACTGACGATGACGGACTTAAAGTTTTAAAAATCGGCTATTGCAGGAATTCAAGCTGTGGAATCCTTGTAATAGAAATAGAGTCAATCACTCTCTTCGGTAAAGTTCAAAAAGAAACCTTGCGGGGCAAGAAAGCCCTCAGGTATATTGAAGATAACAAGCATAAGCTTCTGGAAACCAAGCGCCACAGGCAATATAGAAATAACACCGCTAAGGGATTCTGCTATTCAAACACTTATTGGGATTTGAAGAAAAACAAAATCCGTCTGGAAAGACGGGAGCTGGCGACTGACAGGCTCATAAGCAAGGAGGAAATTGATCTTATCGTGGCATGATAAGCGTTATAGCTTTGAATATTAACGGGCAAAGAGGGTTTAAATCCTCTTTGTTCAATATAAGGGGATAATTTAAAAATTTTAAATACAGGCGATGACCGATAATATTTATTATGTAAAAACCAAGACAAAAGCATACATTTGTAAGCATAGGGGGTTTCAGGGGCTCTCCCCTGACACTCTTGTCCCCTTGGGGTTTAGTTTTTCTTTTCTTTTGATGCCTAAGGCACATTCACAGGGAAATGTTACTTGGATTGAGTCCCAAGTGTCCCGCTTTGCGGGTTCTTTTCTTTTTGCGTTCAAAAAGAAAAGAAAATGAAGAAACGGTAAGTATTGTATTGGAGGCTGGATAGAAAAGCCTTTTAATTTCCATGTTTGTTCATTTCTTTTTCTTTTTGACGCAAAAAGAAAAAGAAACGAACCAAAGAAAAAGAAAAACGAACATGACAAACTGACATATCGGTCAGGGGCAAGCCCCCGAACCCCCTCGTGTTTAAATGCATGTTTTTTGCTTTTGTCTTTTTTTGCCTTTATCTGATTTTTGCCTAAAATTTGAGCAGAATAAAATTTCTGAAAATCCGAAATTATATTTTAGATAAAAATTTTCGGGATTTCAGAAAATCATAAATTCGCAAAATTTACAGCCTCCAGGATCGATTTTAAGCCCGAGTTAATTTCTTACGGCAGGCTTAACTAAATAAAACCTTAAATTCAGGCGAAATTACATAATAAATATTATCGGTCTTAATTTGTTTTTTATAACAATTTTCGTGTTTTTATTCTTTTAATTGCAATTTGGCATTAATTTTTATTTTTAGCGGGGTTATCTTTATAGTGGCAGTAAAAAGGAAACCGTTAAAATGTTAAATGCTCTTACAAGAAAATTATGGGGAACCGCTTTAATTGAACAGCAGGTCTTAAAAGTCGGCGATGAATTATTTCAAAAAATGCCTGCTCAAAAAAAGAAAGCTGAACAGGTTTTAAAAGATGCCGCTGATAAGTTTATTCCCGGAAATAATATAAAAATTAATTCCATGACAACTTCTGAATTTCTGGAGCAGCCTAAGCTGATTGCTTTTTGCGACCAGGTTTCGCCTTTTCAAAGCAACATAATTCTTAATTTTAAACGACTAAAAGAAAAACCGAAAGAATTTATTTGTGATTTTGTTCATGAATTAACCCATGCTCTACAGGATACAAGGCAAAAAGCTCTGTGGAAAAGAGAAAGAGTTAATAAAGAATTGAAACTCGGGAATTTTTCATTCGGCGTTTATGATCGAATATTGAATAATTTGGATAATTATCAAATAACCTCCAATGATTTTAACGGAACTAAATTTAAGGCTAAAGCAAATAAAAAGCTTGAAAAGATTATAACTAATACTATGCGAAAAAGTGTTGCTCCGTTTCTCTTTTTTGAACAAACTGAAAAAGTCAGGGTTGTTTATAAAGAAATCATGTTAAGGGCTATAAACGAAGTTCAGGCATATAAAAACGAGGCTTTATTCGTTAAACAACATAATTTGCCTGTAGATAAAGGGGGTTTATTTTATCTTGAAGTTCATAAACAAATTATTAATCATGCAAAAGAAGATTTAAAAAAATTGAAAGACAAAGATTTTGTTTCCTCTGTTATTAAAAACGCATAATTTTTATTCCGGACTGTTTTGTCGTTCAGGTAAGTAGGTTTAAGGTTTTTGCAAGTGGGAGCTGATCCTTTTTTATTGAAACCGGAACTTTATCTATTCCCGCATCCCTTATTGCCGCAAAGCGGTGTCTTCCGTCCATTATGCCCGCTTCAATTCCCCTTGAGGTTTTGCTTACCGCAACTAAAGAAGCGTAAATCGGTTCCGATGTTTCAAAAATATATTCTTTTGCTCTGTCATATTTTGTTTTAACTCCGCCTACAGCATTTTTGCCGACATAATAATGCCGGTCCGCCGATAAAAGTTTGTCCAGCTTTTTAACGTCAACATTAACCAGACTAAAATCTTTTTCATAGCCGGGAGCCAGCATAAATCTTGCGGGGTTTAAATATCTTGCGGGGCTTGCGGCAAAATACGGCTGTTTATTATAACTATTTAAACTTAATTGCATTTTTTACTCTTTAGTTGTTTTAATTAATCCTATAAAACAACTGAATTTCTAAAATTGCCTAAATAATTATATTATTTCAATGTTTTTATCCTGCATAAAAACGGTGAATTCTTTATCAATAGTAAATATATGATTTTTAAGCCATTCTGCTAAAATAATATTTATATGTTCTATCATTCCTGAAGAAAGCTCTTTTGGTCTGGTTTCTCTGGAAAAATAATACCTGAACGTTTTATAAAGATTTTTGAATATTTCATGTTCAGTGCGTAATTGATTATAGCCGGGGAATTTATACCGTTTTGCGTAATATTCCTCCAGCATCATATGCAGGGTCATGTAATTGTCAAGTTCGTCTATTACTTCTTCTGTTTCGATTGTGGAAATTAAGTTCTGCTCGCAAAAATCTATGATTTCATTTAATAAAGCAAATATTCTTTGATGCTGCTCGTCTATAATCCTGATGTTTGTTTCAAAGTCCTTATTCCATTCCAGTTTTTCCATTTTTTAAACCCTGATATAATTATTTCTATATTAATTTATACCTGCGGATTAAAAACTTAAAGACCTGATTCGGCAGTTATTTATGGACAGGGTTCTTTGTCATTTTTATAGCGGCAATCACTATAAGAATAAAAAATCCGGCGGCAACTCCAAATTGCAAAATTTCAATTCCTGTCATTTTATTTCTCCAATCTGTTTAATAATATTTCATTTTGTAAAAAATAAAGGTATATTCAGAAATCCTAAATTCAACCCTGTTTTTATATATTTAGAATACTCTACATTTAATTAAGTTTAAATTAAATTTAAATGTGGTATTATAATAATATTAGATTAAGTTAATTAAATAAACCGAGAAGGGAGCGGCTACTCCCCCTCAGTTCAACAGATTACAGGAATCTATCGAATAGTTTAACAAGTGGCGCTGCTAGGCTTTTAGCAGCGTTTTTGTCTATCAGAAAAATACCAATAAACATAACGGCTAATATAGCAGTAATTGCCACCTGTGTAGATATTGTTATATCCACTTGTGTTAATCTCCTTTCAAGGCATTGCTAACATAAATCAAGACTTGCCTAAGGTCTTAACTAAATCTAAATTTCATAGTTTTCCTTTTTGAAACAAAAATGTTAGTATGCTGAAAGACTGAGGTTCTCGGCTTATTTAATTATCAAAGAACTGTTATATAAGTAAAAATGATTATTTTAAAATAGTCAATAAATATACAAGTAGTTAAGAATTATTTTTAACAATTTGTTTGTTACTTGACAACATAGAATTTAAAATTTAAACCCCCAAAGATAAAGGCAAATCTATGCCAAGAAAAATGAATGCGATGCAGATTGAATTCTGCAAATATTATCTTGAATCCTGCGACGCTTGCGAGCCTAACGCATATAATGCCGCGCTTAAAGCAGGGTATTCGCAATCTGTCGCTAAAACTTATCCCTATAAATGGTTGCAACGACAGGATTATAAAGATTATATCAATCTGCTGAAAGCTAAACATCAGCAGGAAAATGAATATACAATAGAAAAATATCTCGATGAGCTTGACCATGTCCAAAAACAAGCTCTTTCCGACGGGAACGTCAGTTTAACTCTGCGTATTCTTCAGGCAAAAGCTAAAGTTTACGGATTTGACAAGCTCACGATGAAAGACAAAAAAGATTATCAACAGTTTACCCCCAAAATAGATGTATTTGAAAAAATAGAAGAGAAAGCCCATGTTTTTGAAAAAATTAGACATACCAACGCTTAAAGCGATTTATCAGGTTACAATCCTTGAAAATCCTTATATCCCCGTAATCCCCACAGATAAACAACTCGAATTCCTGCTGAATTTTGACAAAGAAATTCTCTATGGCGGAGCTGCAGGCGGCGGGAAATCTGCCGCGCTCCTTATGGCAGCTCTCATGTTCGTTGAAGACCCCGATTATAAAGGGTTGATTCTTAGAAGAACTTACTCGCAGCTTACACTTCCCGGCGCATTAATGGATATGAGTTTTGAATGGCTCGGCGGGACTGACGCAAAATGGTGTGGGCAAGAAAAACAATGGATTTTTCCCTCCGGCGCAACTCTTAACTTCGGATATCTCGACGCTGAACAAGATAAATACAGGTATCAAGGCGCAGCGTTTCATTTTGTCGGGTTTGACGAGCTAACGCAGTTCTCTGAGGCTCAATATACTTATTTGTTCTCCAGAACAAGAAAAATGAATGATTCTAAAATCCCTTTACGGTTTAGAAGCGCGTCTAATCCTGGCGGGATCGGGCATGAGTGGGTGAAAGACAGGTTTATAACGCAAAATAGCCCTGAAAGAAAATTTGTTCCGGCAACTATACAGGATAATCCGCACTTAGAGAAAGAATCTTACCTCGAAAACCTCTCAAATCTTGATCCTGTAACAAGAAAACAGCTTCAAGAGGGTAACTGGGACGTTATTCAAGGAGGAAACTTTTTCAGGCAGGAAAAATTTGAGGTCGTGGATATTTATCCGAAAAATGCCCATTCTGTCAGATACTGGGATTTAGCGGCAACTCAGGAATGCTCAAATAAAGATTCCGACTATACCGCAGGCGTTAAAATCTGTGAACAAAACGGCATTTATTGGATTGTCGACGTTATAAGAAAAAAACTCTCACCTGCCGGCGTTGAAAGCTTAATCAGGCAAACCGCCGAGCTTGACGGGATTCGCGCGGAAATTTTTATGGAGCAGGAACCCGGAAGCTCCGGGTTAAATACTATTAGCCATTATGCAAGAAATATTCTTGCAGGATACTGTTTTAAAGGAGTTAAATCAACAGGAAGCAAGATTTTAAGAGCAAAACCTCTTGCCTCAGCCGTTGAAAACAATAACGTAAAGCTTGTGCGGGGAGCCTGGAACAGAGAATTTATTAATGAATGCGCCGTTTTTCCGCAAAAAGGTTTTCATGACGATATGGTCGACGCCGCTTCGGGGGCTTTTCAGCAGTTGCAAAAAGGCGGCGCCGTTCAGATATCCTCACAAAAACTCGACCGCTCTTCAGGCGTTACAAGAGGGTATTAATGCTTAAGAATTTTTGTGGGAATCATCCCATCTTTTATCTGACCTATGCATCCACCAAAGGAATTGACCTGCTATAATTAAAACGCCTACAAATCCTATAATTTCCCAAGTCGTCATTTTATTTGCTCCTTTCAAAATCTTTTATTAAATTTTCAATTTTATCTTCCTGTTTTACACAGCCGTTTAAAAATAAAAAGATTAAAATAAATCCTATTGTAAAAAATATTTTTTCCCATAAACCTTCATCAAATCTGAAAACTAGACTTATAGTTCCTGCGATAACCAGAAACAAGGCTGTCCATCTTGTGTTTCTAAGATGAATTTCAAAATTTATTTTTTGTTTTAAAGTTTCTCTGTCCATAAGATTTATTATACTTTTTTAAACAGAAAAAAGCTATAAGCTTTATCTTTGAACTATATTACTTATCAAGCGTTGTATACTAAACGACAAAACTGATTAACATGAATTGCCGACGGAATAATGAGGAGCACTCATTAAATGTAAACAGATTAATGACTTTTATTATAATACCAATTTGCAATCAATTTAGTATTAAATCTCCCCCCCCCTGCCCCCTCCCCAAGGGAGGGGAAGAAGAGTTGATAAGGTTTTTGCCGGCTACGCCGGCAAAAACCTTATCAAAAAATATTACTCTTTGGATTGCAACTTGGTATAAGAACAGATTAAGCGATAAATATATCTTCTTCGGGTTTGATTTTTAGAATCTCTTTAACTTTTAAATCCGCCAGTTCCATCGCTTTTTTTATGCCGGTTGAAAAACTTTCAGGCGTTATATTCACTTCGCCGGTTTTTTTATCTCTTAAGTTCAGTTTTGTAAGAAATGAAGGGGCTTTTGTTTGGCTGTTTAAATCTGTTTGCGGTTCAAAGGCGGTTTTTAAAAGCTGATATTGAGAAATCATATCGTCAATATTCTTGTGAGTCGTTGTAATGTTAAAAATATCCCCTTTTGCGGGAGTTATTGATATATCAAAATCTTTTGTGGTATAAATAAGCTCATCTTTTTCGGACTTCCAGGCTTTTATAAAGGCGTCTGAAGCTTCCGGTGTAAACGTATCACGCGCGTTTGATTCTGAGCCTTCTAAATAGACTGTTCCAAAGTTAGGCGTATTCTGCTTTGAGTTTACGTTTCCAATTATCACTTTTCTTTCCCCTTTAATTTATTAAATTCATGTTTTAACAAAACATATAAAAGGAAAAATTTTACTTTTATTTAAAAAATTTTGCTTGTAAATCTTTTCCTAAAGCCACAGGGGCTGAAAAAGAACTACCGGCAATACAATTAACTATATTTTTTGTTCTTCCGGAATTTTCCGGATCATAAACAATCACTTCGTTTTTCTTGCGAAAAACTTCCCCGATTTTATTATCATTAATAGATACAAATTCCCCCAAATTTACTAGGTAATAATAATCTTTTTCTTCAATTAATTCCCTATTAAAAAGACCTCCTAAAGAAAATAATTTGTTAGAAACAGAAGATAAATCTCCTTCTTCAATTTTATCCCAATCTTCTTTTGTCGCTATAACTTCTTGTGCTTTTCTGCCAATAAATTTTTTTGCCTGGGATTCTTTGCCCGAAACTTCCGAATCCAATATTTCAGGCTTATCATCACCGGTTAAATCAAATCCGCCTTCTACTTTTGTGATATTATAAACAGCTTTTTCCCACCGATTGGCTAAACTATTAGATAAAATTTTATCTCCCTGACCATTTAAGCCACCAACATTAATAGTTTTATCTGATAGATTATATAGATTAAACGATTCAAATCCAAAAGCATTGCCAAGCGCTATATATATTGAAGACTTAAATTTATTTACTATATCTCCAAACTTATCAATTGTTTGTGCTGATGTATTATCATCTGTGTATTTACTCTTTCTTAATAAATTCATAATACTATCTGAGTTTGCTTTTAAATTTACAGGATTAACATTATTAAAAATACCATAATGACAGGGATTTCCTAATGAAATATTGATGGCATCATATTTTTTATCAATATTTAATAAAGTTTCAAGCATATCTTTCTCATTATAATCGGTTGTTCCATTAGAAAATTTCGGTAATATTATTTTATCTATTTTAGCTTTTGGACAATACGCTTTTATAAATCTTTCAACAATATCTCCATGACTACAATCATTAATGCCATCTCCATCAATATCATACTTTTTTTCCACATCAATCATCAGAACTTTTGGATTTTGTGTGTTTTTAAAAGAAACTTTTTGTTTGAAAATAGGCATTTGCTGATTTGAACTTAGATTTACAACAGACACTTTTCTTTCCCTTTAATTTATTAAATTCATGTTTTAACAAAACATATAAAAGGAAAAAATTTACTTTTATTTAAAAAAAATTTATTTAGCTGAATATGCCTTTATTTTGTCTATAATTTCTTGATAATCCAAGCCCGTTCGCCTTCTGTAAGTTCAATTTATTTGCAATTGTCGTTTTTACATGGGTCGATTTTTGTAAAGTTAATCGCCCAATATAATGTTACTATCGCTATAAATGCAACCCCAAAATAAGTTATTATATCGTATATCATTTTTTTTAACTCTAAACTTTTATACTGCAAATAATTATACCAAATTTTTATAAAAAATACAGATTTGAGGTAAAATATGAAATTTTTTGATTTTTTTAAACCCCAAAAATCAACTCCGAAAAAACGCTATTATAATGAATCTCCTCCTCTGCTCGGGCAGGAGCTGGCTAAAAGAGAACGGCTCGATCTTAATTTTATTCTCGGATATCTGCCTGATCCCGACGAAATCCTCTCTAATACAGGCAAAAATATCTCCGCTTACAGAAAATTAATGCTTGATTCTCAGGTCAGAGCCTGCGTTAATTCCAGAAAAGCCGGAACTATGAGCCTTCTTTGGGAAATTGACAGGGGGAAAACAAAAACTCCGCAATCTTTGCTTATTAAGGATTTATACAGCCGCCTTGATATTGACGGCATTAACAACGCCATTCTTAACGCTCCAATGTTCGGGTTTCAACCTATTGAAATTGTTTGGGACAAAGTCGGCGAGTATATCCTCCCTGTGAACCTGATTCCTAAAAATCCCGAATGGTTTTTATTCGATAAAGACAATAATTTAAGGCTTGCTACTCTTAATAACGGCTTTTGTGGCGAGCTTTTACCTGATAAAAAATTCTTGACGCCCACTTATAACGACATTAACAATAAATATTTTAACCCGTACGGCGACAGGATTCTTTCTTCGTGTTTCTGGCACGTTACTTTTAAAAAGTCCGGCTTTAAATGGTGGGTTACTTTCGCTGAAAAATACGGCATGCCCTATATTATCGGCAAGCTTCCACGCTCAACAATGGATTCTGACAGAGAAAACATGAAAAATCAACTCGAAAATATGGTTAGTGATGCTGTGGCGGTAATTTCCGATGACGCTCAACTTGATTTCATTGAACCGGCAGGGAAAAATGCCAGCTCTGAACTTTATGACAAATTGATTACCGCTTGCGATCAGGCAATTTCTAAGGCTATTCTTGGACAAACACTTACTACCGACGGGAATCACGGAGATTCAGGCTCATACGCTCTCGGCAAAGTTCATGCTGGCGTTAGAGATGATATCGTTTATTCTGATAAAAAAATTGTCGAAAACACTCATAACCAGCTTATTAAATGGATTTGGGAAATTAACTTTAATTCCGGCGAAATTCCTGAGTTCTCGATGTTTGAGGAAGAAAATATTGACAAAACTCTTGCGGAACGTGATGAAATACTCGTTAAACAGGGCGTTAAGTTCTCTAAGTCTTATTACATTAACAACTATGGACTTGCAGATAAGGATTTTGAAATTTTATAAGGGATTATAAAACAAATTAAGCGGGGGTTTTGTCGTCTGCTGTTGCTATAATAACACTTGCAATCATACCTCCTGTAAAAATTATAAATAACTCGAATTGCTAATTAGTCGAAACGCTGAAATAGATTGAAATTTTATTTTAATTTTTTATGCGGCTCGCAGGCTTTGCCTGCGAGCCGCTACGCCAAATATAAAATTATTTATTTAGCAATTCAAGTTAAATAAAAGAATTAGTAAAAGATTATTTGTATTCATTTTATTTCGCTTCTTTTTTAAGTTTTTCTAAAAAAGGATCGGGACGGTTTATTTTATAATTAAAATATAAGCCTAAGCCAAGAAGATATATACAAAATAGTATCTGAACAATTTCTGTGATGCCAATTGGTATTCCATTTACGTTAAAAATCATTTTAATTCACCTCTCCTAGTTTTGTTATTAAATTATCAATTTCAATTTCTTTTTTAAAATACGCTTGAAAAAATATTATTGAGAAAAGAAAACCTATCGGGAACAAAAACCAGGAAATAATATATCCCATATTAAACGCAACCGCAATTGTACCGCCAATAGTTACTACGGTTGCATTCCAGAGATGGTTGCGAGTATCTCTTAACATATCTATTTTTTCTTTAATAACATCTTTTTCCATATTTATATATTTTAGCTTTTAATTTTAAACAAGTCTATAAAACTGACAAATAAAGGGGAGAATATGTGTATTTGCAAAAATACAGCGGTTGTTAACCTACTTTTGCGTAAGCAGACTGGGTAACAGCTTCCGGAACTGGTAAGCCGTCTTTTATCAAGCTTTGTATATGAAATTCCAAGGCTTCCTGCATATTTTTCATTGTTTCTTCAACGGTTTTCCCTACAGCCACGCATCCTTCAACATCAGGAGCATAAGCTCCAAAGCCGTTTTTACTTTTTTCTATAATAATAAGATAATTTTGCATAAATTTTATCCTTTCTTCGGGTTTTTATTTTAAGCCTGCCTGCTTTAATACGCTGTTTAATGTTCCTTTGGGCATATCTATTCCTGCATTTCCTGCAATTGTTACCTTGCCGGGCTTAGTTGGATGTCCATATTGTCTATGGCTGCCAACCTGATTAACTAAATGCCAACCATCTTTTTCTATTAATTGAATAAGTTTTCTTACTTTCATTATAAATTATTTCAAATCTGTTCGCATTATTAATAATAACAAAAAAGCAAAAAGGGGATAATATGCGCATTTGCAAAAATACGGCGGTTGTTAACCTCTATAATAAGTTTGCGGCGGCTCAGCAATTTAAGCGGCATTTGAATTCTTACGGCATTAAAGCAAAAACCCCTGTTAAGCCTTTTCTATCTTTGACTAACAAAGGGTTTTGCTGATTTAAGCAATATATTTTTCCAAAGCTTCATATATTATTGAATTTATTGATTTTCTCTGGCTTTGCGCCTTTAATGCGGCTTTTTTATGCAATTCAGGACTTATCCTTACATTTAACGTCCCCTTGAATTTTTTAAAAGGTTCTTTTCCGCTTTCTTTACAATCTTCTATATATTCTTCCACAGATTCCTGAAAATTGCTTATCAGTTCTTCAACGTTCTTTCCTTCATACAAAATTAAATCTTCAACAAATAAAATTTTACCGAACAAGCAGTTGTCTTCCTGGCTAAATTCAACAGAACCGCAAAAATTTTTGTATTCAAGTATATTTTTCATTTTTTATTCCTCCAGGTTTAATTTTTCTTTTATTTCATTAATTACATAAGTTTTAACAATGTTTTGCGGGTGGGGTTTATGTGTTTTAATTATATTTCCGACTGAATTTATAAATTTAACCCTTGAACCGCTTGTTTTTCCAGTTTTTATTTCATTATAGCCTAATATTTCAAGCAGTTTAACCAGTTCTTCCCATGTAAAATCCTTTGGGTTATTTAAAAATCTCTTTATTAATTTATTATTTTTACTCATTTATTTATCCTCTCCCCATTTAAATTAATAATACCATATTTTAGTACCAATTGCAACTGTTTTTAAAGCAAAAACCCCTGTTAAGCCTTTTTTATCTTTAACTAACAGAGGGTTTTAACTTAAATTTATAATAAAATTAATCTTTTTTCGGTTTAAAAGCGTTTACTGCGGCGTTTATATGATTTGATAAAATCAGACCTGGCGCAACAAAAAATGTAGTGATTGCTAATAATGGTTTCACTGCTTTCATATTAGTTAACGCCTGTACATTTCCTTGTTTAAAATCTTTTGCAACATTTGCCACAAATTTGCCTGCTAAACCTAAAGCTCCTATTAATCCAGCTTCAACTCCCATGCGGGTGAAGCCGTCTTTTTTCTCGCCTTTAATTAACTGTCCTGATCCGGGTAAAATTGCTGAAGCTGCCGCTGCTCCATAATTATATTTTTTTTCATTTTTTCCGAATGCGGGTTTTTGAGCTGTTTGCGGTAGCGCGGAGTTTATTGAATTTATTCCTGTCATTTTTCTTCCCTCTTTTTTCAATTTATATAAAATTATATAAAATTTTTCGCTTTCTGAACATATAACTTGCGAAAATATTAATAATTGACAGTTTTTTACAAAAACTTTTACAAATCTATACACAAATGGAGTAATTATCTATGAATTTTTTTGAAAATCAATGGATAGAAATTTTTAGAGCCGGCGAACAAACGGATTCCGCCGGAAACACAAAAAACTGGACAGCTTCAGACCTTCAAAAAATAGTCAGTAATTATAATTCGAAAAAACATGAAGCTCCACTCGTGATCGGGCATCCAAAAGATAATGCCCCTGCTTTCGGCTGGGTTGAACAGCTTAGAACCGACGGGAATATTTTATTTGCACGCTTTAAACAGTTAGTTCCCGAATTTATCGACGCTGTGAAGCAGGGTTTATACAAAAAACGCTCAATTTCTCTTTATCCCGATTTTACATTGCGCCATGTCGGGTTCCTCGGAGCTGTTCCGCCCGCCATAAAAGGGCTGGCGGATATAAAATTTAACGAAAAAGAAAGTATCACAATAGAAATAAACTCTCAAACAAAGGAGGCAAACTTTATGACTTACCCGGGAACAGATAAAGACAGGGAAATTTCTTCCCTCAAAGCTCAACTCAAAAAAGAACAACAAAAAAACAGGCAGGCAGAGTTTAAAGAGTTTATTAACAAGCTCCATTCAGAAGGACGTATTGTTTCTGATCTGCAAAATATTGCAATCGACCTTATGGAAGCCATGCACGAAGCCGGAGAAATAAATTTCTCGGACGGGAAAGCAAATGCACTCGAAAAATTTAAAAATTATCTGCAAAAACAACCTAAAATGGTTGAATTTGGAGAAATCGCAAAAACAGAGAATGTTAACTGCTCATCAGCTTCGGAACAGTTAAATATATTGGCGATGGAAAAAACTAAAAAACATAATATCTCTTTTAGCGAGGCTTTAAGCATTATTCAAGCTGAAAATCCTGATTTGGCACAAAAAGCGGCTATGGAAATTTAATGCGAAGCGGGCGTGATGATAAAACACATTCTAAAAATTATGCGGCTTTTCTGAATAATTCGTGATATAAGCTGTCTAATCGGGCATTTACTGCGTCGATTCTGGAAAGGAGCGCTTTAAAGTTATCATCCTGTTTTTGGCTTAAAGTATCCATTCTCTGGCTTAATGTGTCCATTCTTTGGTTTAAAGAATCCCCTTTTTGTCCTAAAGAATCTATTCTTTGACTTAACGTGTCAAATCTTTGATTAACCTGTTGCATAAACTGGAAAAGCATTATAAAAATACTTAAAAAACCTAAAATCATTGTAATTAATACAGCTATTATTTCAAAACTCATACTTAAACCTCGTTAATAACTTTTTTATTTATTATAACTCAATTTACAAATTATTTCATTAAAAAACACAAAAAAAGGAGAAAATAATTATGGCGTTTCAAAGTTCACCTGTGCTCGATTTCAGCTTTAAAGCGGCTGAAAATTTAAGTTCATATCAATATCATTTTGTAAAAGTCGATTCTAACGGATATATCAGACTTCTTGACTCAAATACTGAGCTTCCGGACGGAGTTCTGCAAAATGCACCGGATTCCGGCGAAGAAGCTACTGTTAGAATGCTTGGCATTTCTAAAGTTGTCGCTAACGCCGCTCTCGATGAAGGGACGTTTATTAAGCCCGAATATGTCAGCGGTACAGATTGCGGCAAAGCCGCCGATGCTTCTGCAAGCCTCGGCATGACCTGCGGAAGAGTCATAGGGGCTTCCGGTGCTGAAGATGATCTTTGTAGCGTGTTCCTTACCCCTTATGTAGGGCTGGCAGCAGCGTAATAAGGCGCTGTCATTGCGAGCCGATGAATAGTGATTATATGCGGATAATTAACTTGCGAAGCAATCTTCCCCTGCTTCATGCCGGAAGATTGCTTCGTGTGTTCAGTTTCTTTTTTACATACCAGCTTAACGTCTCGCAATGACATTACAATAAAAATACAAAAATTTAACCAAAAAGGAGAAATATAAATGGTAATCGGAAAAAATATCGTAACAGCAAGTGCATTAAGAAATGCGTCTATCTTCTACAGCACGCCGGAATTTGTGGCGGATCAGGTCTTTCCTCTTCTCCAGACAAATTCTCCCACAATGAAAATTACAAAATATCTCCCTTCTGACTACTTCAGAAACGATGCTGACGTTAGAGGCGAAGGTGGTGAAGCTAAAAGAGGCGGGTTTAAAACTACAGAAGTAACTTACAGCACTATTGAAACCGCTTTTGCTGTTCCTATTACTGACGAATTGCGAAGAAACGCAAAAAAACAATCCGCTCAGCCTTTACAGCCTGATATTGAAGCTGTTGAACTCGCAAAAAGAAAAGTTATGCTCAAAAGAGAATCTGAAGTGGCTTCTTTAATTACTGCGGCAACCTGGGCAGACGGCGTTTCCGGCGGCGAAGACGCCGAAGGTGCCTGGGCGGCGGCGGCAGGAACTAATACTTTTATCGCTGATATCAAAAAAGGTTTAAAAACTTTAAGAGAAAAAGGCATTGTTTCTAACCCTAATCTGGAAATAAGACTGCTTCTTGATGATTACAGTTTTGATGAAGTTGTTGAAATCGCCGCTATCAAAGACCAGATAAAATATACATCCTCTGAGTCCATCACTCCCGATATGCTCGCTAGAATTTTAAAGATTGACAAAGTTATTGTTCCTTCTGTAATTGAAAACACCGCAAAAGAAACTAAAGCAGGAACTGAATTTACAGCCTCAAGAATCTGGAAAATCAACGCTACTAAAGGAATGGCTTTATTATACGCTTATCCTAAACGTCTGGGATTAAGAATAATGTCCGCCGGGCTCATCATTAACGATCGTTTTGACGAAGAAGAAGGCGGCGAGCATGAAAGAGTCATGAAATGGAGAGAATCTTCAAATCACCAAGATGTTTATGAAGTCGGCGAATTGCGTGATCAGCTTCAAGTCTGTGCTGAAGCGGCTTATATGTGGAAAGATACCATCGTTACATAAAAACTCCCTCTCCTCCCTATCTATATATCAAGACGAGGAAGTTTATAACTTCCCCGTCTGTTTTTTTTATTTCCAGTTTTTATAAATTTTCTATATCTTTATTGATTTTATGGTACTGCAAAAGACCATAGATAGTTCCTCCAATTAAAACAACTGTCACAAAAGCTTGAACTATATATGTTAATGTCGTATTATCCATTTTTTATTCCCCCTTTTCCAATTTTTTAAGCAATCCTTCTATAATACTATAATGATTAACTCGAATTGCTAATTACCCGAAACGCTGAAATAGTTTGAAACTTTATTTTAATTTTTTATGCGGCTCGCAGGCAAAGCCTGCGAGCCGCATGTCCTTAAGAAGGCGTAGCGGCTGGCTTCGCCAGC
>JAKLDH010000050.1 GCA_022703625.1 Cyanobacteriota bacterium
GAAGCCAGCCGCTACGCCAAATATAAAATTATTTATTTAGCAATTCAAGTTAATTAGCGGATGTTTCGGCTTCGCCGAAACATCCGCTATACCCTTACCTAGCCCGCGCCGCCCGCAGGGCGGCGCGGGCTATACATATCAGCTTTTTAAGCAATTAACGAAAACTTATTGGGATTGGTATATTTGCAAAAGTTTGAACATCATGTATTTTGCCAATTACTTATATATTTATTATAATATTGTTGGAATATTTAATTATAAATGTTAAATTAATTTCTATTATATATAAAAAAAGAGTCTTATTTATGTCTGAAATTCAAAGATGGTACGATAAAAGTCAAAAACTTGGGGACATGATGACTGTTCTTAGTTATATGTCTGAAAAAGAATTAAACCAAGTGGCTAAATGTCTTTATCAGGTTGTTAATATACATTGGAAAGAAATTAAAAGTTATGAAGAACTTATAAGTATTGGAAAAGATAAACTTTTTGGTTATTATAAAGCATATCAGAAACGAAGATGGTATGATCAAAACTCGTCTTTACGGAGCGCGCTTAATATATTGAGCACCATGAAGACAAAAGATATTGATGATATAATTGACGGGTTTATGATTGCTCTTAAAGAAACAAGTATGTATGATCTTTATATTGCAAAAAAGAAAAAAGCCGAACAATTAAAGGATCAGCTAGGTAGAGAAGACTAAAAACAAATTTTTAAAAGGAGAAAATATAAAATGAAATCAAAAAACTTTTTATTTACATCAGAATCAGTTACCGAAGGACATCCGGATAAGGTATGCGATCAGATTTCCGACGCAATACTTGACGCATTTTTGCTTCAGGACCCAAAATCAAGAGTAGCCGCAGAAACTACCGTTACAACAGGAATGGTGCTTGTAACCGGAGAAATCACTTCTAATTGCTATGTAGACATTTCGAAAATAGTAAGAAATACAGTTAAAAATATTGGATATATAGGTAAATCAGGCGGAGGTTTTGACGCAAGAACCTGTGCTGTGCTTACCAGCATTGATGAACAATCTTCAGATATCGCCGGTGGAGTAAATAAAGCGCTTGAAACAAGAAATCCATGCGCATGCGATACAGGAGAAAGCGAAGAATTAGGAGCCGGAGATCAGGGCATTATGTTTGGATTTGCCTGTGATGAAACTCCTGAATTAATGCCGCTTCCTATAAGTCTTGCTCACAGGCTTGCTTTTAAGCTTTCGCAGGTGAGAAAAAACAATGATTTATCATATTTAAGACCTGATGGAAAAACGCAAGTTACGGTCGAATATGTCGATGGAGCTCCTGCAAGAATCGATACAATAATAATTTCAACGCAACATGATCCTGTTATTGACAATGAAACTGATAATGGCAAAATTCAAAAAATTATTGCAGAGGATCTTAAAAAACATGTAATCGATCCGGTATTTAAAAACGATAAAATAAAACCTGACGCTTTAACAAAATACCTTATAAATCCTTCAGGGAAGTTTGTTATAGGCGGTCCTCAGGGCGATGCCGGATTGACAGGCAGAAAAATTATTGTTGACACCTATGGCGGCTATTCCAGACATGGCGGCGGAGCTTTTAGCGGCAAAGACCCTACAAAAGTAGACAGAAGCGCTGCTTATGCGGCAAGATATGCGGCTAAAAACATTGTGGCGGCAGGGCTGGCAAAAAAATGCGAAGTTCAACTTGCTTATGCAATTGGCGTTGCTCATCCCGTTTCTGTTTTTGTTGATACTTTCGGAACAGGCGCTGTAAGCGATGATGAAATCAGCAGAATTATCAATGAGAACTTTGATTTAAGACCGTCTGCAATTATTCAGCAATTTGACTTAAGAAATATGCCTGCTAAAAATAATGGTTCTTTCTATAGAAATCTTGCGGCTTATGGTCATTTTGGCAGAACAGACATTGAAGTTCCATGGGAAAATATTGATAAAGTAGAAAACTTGAAAAAATATTTTAATAAAACAGCTTCTTGCGAAGCGGCTTATTAGTAGTTTAACGTTGAATTAGTCGGGACGTAGCGCAGCTTGGTAGCGCACTACCTTGGGGTGGTAGGGGTCGCAGGTTCAAATCCTGTCGTTCCGACCAGTTATATCAAGGGTTTTAGCTTTTTGCTGAAATCCTTTTTTTCGTTTTTGTGTAATTAACTCGAATTGCTAAATAAATAATTTTATATTTGACGTAGCGGCTGGCTTCGCCAGCCGCTACGCCTTCTTAAGGACATGCGGCTCGCAGGCTTTGCCTGCGAGCCGCATAAAAAATTAAAATAGAATTTCAAGCTATTTCAGCGTTTCGGGTAATTAGCAATTCGAGTTAACTCGAATTGCTAATTACCTTGAATTGCGATACCAATCATTAAAAGAAATCGGCAAATGAAAAAGATGATTTTTGTAAAGCCTTAATTTGAGGGTGTTTTGTAGCGGGAGTTTTAACTCATTCATGCGCCGAAGGCAAAACACCCGCTATAACCATACTCAGCCCGCGCCGCCCTGTGGGTGGCGCGGGCTGTAAATATCAGCTTTTTAACCAATTAACGAAAACTTATTTTGATTGGTATAAAAACTTTTTATCATTTCCAAAAAACTTTATAAAAAAAACGACGGGTTTTTAGTCCGTCATTTCTTTTTTTGTGAGGTTTTGATTGGTTTAATTATTATTCGCTTTATATTCATCAGAGTTAATAAAGGCGGTTCTTACCTGTTGTTTAGTCATTCCACCGTTCATTGCATCTAGCCAGTACTTATAGCCATCGCCTTCGGCATCTCTGTCTAAAAGCGTTTTATACATATCAATAATTGATGTATGATTTGTTGTGTCAAAATGGTCTTCGCCTCTAATCTTATCAGCCTTGTCTGCTACGCTTTGATTATCTGTTCCGGTTGCGGCTAAATATGTTTCAATTAATCCCATTTTAACGCCATTTGGATCTGATTTAATTTGTTCATTAAATGCGGCATTTTCTTCATCAGTTATAACGCCGTCTTTATTTTTATCTTTATATAGCGATAAAGTTATGTCTTCAAATTTATCGTATTTATCATCTCCATTAAAATTAAATATCTCCGCATATTTTTCAGCTTCTGCTTCAGTATAGCCTTCGGTTTGAGTTTTTGATATTAATTCTGCAATACTAACTTTTCCATCTTCATTTTTATCACTTTTTGATAAGGCTTCCGCTGACTTCTCAATGCCTTTTTCAAGATCGATTTTTCCGTCTTTAGCTTCAGCATATACAAAATCATTGGATTCTTCAGCATCATTTTTTTTCAGTAAATTTGTTAAAAGTAAAACAATGATAGAGAGCAATATATTTTGATTATTTGGAGTTTCTTGTTGTTGATCTTGAGTATCTAGTCCAAGTATATTTGAGAAAATTGAATCTAAAGCTGAACTATTTGTTATTGATTGAGAATTGGCTTCTGCATTTTGAAGCAAAGCCGGCAAGAATAAACCCGCTACATTAAGATTAATCATAGACATGAAAAAATAACCTCCGTTTTAATAAATTTTTAAAATTATAAGCGCACACATTTGAGATTGAGAGATATATACTTTATATATTTATAAATACAAATCTTATATAAAAATTTACTTATTTTTTAAAATGTATTACAAAAAATTTACAATAATCCTGAATCCTGAATAAAATCGCTATAAAATATGGAGCGTGATAAACTTAAGTTTATTATCAGTATTCTGAAAGAGAAAAAGCATGAAACTTGTTCATCTGGCAGACCTTCATCTTGGATATAAAGCTTATAACAAGCTCACTTCCAAAGGTTTAAACGTTAGGGAAAGAGATGTAATAAAGGCTTTTAACGAAGCTCTTGAAAAAATTATAGAAATAAAGCCTGATTTCATTATTATTGCCGGCGATATATTTCACAAACCTCGCCCGGGAAACACAAGTATTTACCTTGCCATAAAATTCCTTCTCGATTTTAGGATGAAGTGCAACGCCCCGATAATTATGATTTCAGGCAATCATGAAGCTTCAAAATCTCTTGAAAATGAAAATATATTAAAGATTATAGAAACAACCGTTCCCGGCGTAAAAGTTATAGACAGACAAATTGAACAGTTCACCATTGATAATGCGGGAATAAGCGTTCTTGGAGTTCCTTATAACGCTCTTTGCGATTTTGAAAAAACGACTCTTTCTCCTGATAAAAATTATAAATATAACATTTTAACCATTCACGGCTCTTATGAAAGCTTAAAATGCCCTGAACTAGATACTTACGGGCAGTCAAGTCTGATTAACCCCGCAAATATTAATCAGTCAATGTGGAATTATGTTGCGCTGGGGCATTATCACAAATATACCAAGCTTGCGGAGAATACGTTTTATTCCGGCGCAATTGAAAGAACCAGCTCAAACATTTGGCAGGAGGCTAACGAGCCCAAGGGATTCATAGAATATGACCTGGATTCGGGAGAACATAAATTCCATCAGCTTAAATCTCCCAGAAAAGTGGTGGATTTAAGAAAAATTAACGTTGATAATCATACAGCAGAAGAAATAAATCGAAAAATTAACGAAGAAGTTTCTAAATTAGGTGCTCTTGAGGATTTAATCGTAAGATTAACCCTTGAAGATATTGATGCTGTTGCGATTAGAAATCTTGATTACACACAGCTTAGATTTTACAGAAAAACCGCGCTTCATTTCAGGCTGAATTTCCTGAAAAAAGGACTTGCGGGAAAAAATAGCGATGATACTTCAAGAGAAGGAAAAGACCTTTTTGCCTGTTTTGAGGAAGAGCTAAAAACTTATGAACTTGCGGCAGGATTAAACAAAGAAAAATTTAATGATTTGGCAAGAAATTATTTGTATAAATAATTAGCAGTAAGCAAGAGATCCTGGCGCCTTGTTAAATTAATTTTGTCGTCATGTAAAGCTCAAAAAACGTCATGTTGAGCATAGCGAAACATCTTGTGGCTTATATACAACAAGATTCTTCGGGCAAAGCCCTTAGAATGACGATTAAAAAAATTAATTGGCGCCCCGGGTCTTTTTTCTTCTTTCCGCAAGATCGACAAAAGCCTCTAGTCTGGTTATAAATCCTGCTTTTCCTGAAAATTCATCGAGTATCAAAGACAAAACAGGAATATTTTTTTCCTTTGAAATATTATGCATAATATTTTGAGATACTATTTCCGGCATACATGTAAAAGGCAAAAGATGAATAACTCCGTCGCTTTTTTTGTTTCCGGCAGAAACAGCATCTCCTATTGACTCAATGGCATCTCCGCCAACATCCCTTTTTATAAATTCTTTTGCAAGTTTTTTTATTTTATCTTCATGCGTTTCTCGTAATTTAAATAAAGACGGTTTTAAAAATGCGTTTGACCAGTTACTGAGCTTTATTTTGCGGTGAACATGCGCTCCCATTCTACCTAATTCATCTTCAATATCCATATTAGAAAACTGGTCGAGAACTACAAAAATTTCTCCTGTTATATCAATATGTAAAACATTTTTATTTTCATCTATAGAAACTTTCTTTAATAATTCCAAACCTTTATTTAAAGCCTTTTGACATTCTTTTGGAGTCATCGCCGCGTCAATAAGTTTTAATCCTTCATTAAAAGCTTTTTTAGCTGAGCCTTTTTGTGTTTCTCTTGCTCTGTAGTAGCTGTACGCTTCATCAAGATTATCTATAATATCTATTTTAATAAGAAGAATATTTATAGCTTTTATTAGATCAACAGGATTCCCATTCCCTGTTGCTCTTCGAAAACCTGAATAAAGCTCAAAAGCCTTGCCTTTATAAACATCAAGACTAATAAATTCTATATCATGCCCCATATCTTTCATTGCGTTTTTTGAACTTTGACTATATTCTCCTAAACGACAGGTTCCCAGGCTGTCAATCATTAAAAAAGCTTCTGCTCCGGCTTCTATTGCTTCCAGATAATTCCCCATAACAAGTTTATACGGCAAACATACTACTTCAGGACTGTGTTGGCTTCCCAAATTCATTGTTTTTTTAGTTGTAAAAGGAGGAATTATAAATTCAGCTCCCAAAACTTTGAGCGCTCCTGAAATAGCAATATAGGTGTTTCCCATGTGAGCAAAAGAAATTTTCATATATACTGCTCCTAAAATGAATTTTGGTTTATGTTGTGTGGCGGCTTTGCCGCCACACAACATAAACAATTTAATAAAAATCCGAAATTTATTTTTATTTGAATATATTTTTTAATTTTGTTTAAATAATTTTCTTTTAAATTTTCTTTTAAAAGAAAATTTAAAAATATTATCCGGTTGATTATAGCCACCTGAAAAAAGAGATTACGGGCGTTTCGACTTTCTCGAAACGCCCGTAAATTAAGGATTTACAAAAAACCGCCTTTTTTATTTACCGGTTTCTTTAGTTATTTCTTTTTTTTGCTCAGGCTCAAGGCTTTTAAACGTATAAGCATCGACCCAGGGATCGTTTAATGCTGTAGAAAAAACTTTTCCGGTTATTTCAATTTTATCTCCGTTTTTCATATCAAGAAGTTTTTCTGCTTCTCCTCTTTTGACAAAAAGTTTTAATTCAGAAAGCGGAATTGTATATTGCTCAGCCACATCCGGTCTTTTGATCAGAATAGAAATATAATCCTTGGAGCTTCTCATTGCTTTATCATAATCAAGCCCCAGCGTTGAAAATTTATTGAACTGCGCATACATTTTAATATTTTTATTTAAATAATTTTCAGGATTATTGACAAGATCAAGAGGTTTAACCTGAATAAACTCCTGTATATTTGTTTTTTCAATTTTTGCTGAAGGGATTGGCTGATTTGCATAAATAGCATTTGACGATAAATTCATTATAAAAAGTGAAAAAACTATTACAGAGAGTGTTTTAAGACAAAATTTCATAAAATCATTTCCTTATAAATTTAAAATACCTAATTAACATTTTAGCATTTATTATATTTTTATACTCAAATAAAAATAAATTTTGAAATTTTTATACCGCTCCTAAAATGAATTTCGGATTTTAACTTGAAACGTTAGGAGCGTTATGATGAGCGGGAGTGTATTTTTTATAATTTTTCCAGAAGAAGTAACGCCGCTCCAATAATTCCCGCATTGTTTTCAAATTGCGCCGGAATAAGTTTTGTTTCAGCAATAACAATCCTTTCTTTAATTTTAGAATTTAATGCTTCATAATTAACAGCTTTTGCCATTCCTCCGCTTAATACAATGCTTTCCGGCTCAAAAATGTTTATTAATGAAGCAAAACCCATAGATAAATATTCCTCCCAAACATCATGAACTTTGATTGAGAAAAAATCATTATTTTTTAATCCTTCAATCACATCATAAGTTGTTAATTCAGAAATAACTTTATTTTTTAAAATGCCTTGTCTTTTTTCAGGGGGAATTTTTTGAGCAATTTCTTTTGCGTTAATAGCGTATCCGGTGCCTGAAGCGTATGCTTCCCAGCAATCCCAGCTTCCACAGGAGCATTTGCGGAGTTTTTCGTAAGTCATGGGGATATGCCCAACTTCAGCGGCGGCGCCGGTTTTTCCTTTTAACAATTTTCCGTCAACAATGATTCCGCCGCCGATTCCTGTACCCAGCGTTACGGTTAGGGTATTTAAATGTCCTTTTGCGTTGCCTGCTTTGAATTCTGCGAAGGCTGCCGCATTTGCATCATTTTCTATTAATACAGGCAACTTAAAATTTTCTGTAAAAACTTTTTTTAATTCCAGTTTTTCATATCCTTTCGGTAAATTCCCTGTTGAGCCTGTAACTTTTGAATTTTCAAGGTCTACTGTCCCTGCTGTTGCAATGCCTATGCCTTTTGCGTCATATTTTTCAATTAAATCAAAGATGCCCCGGCAAAGAGAATTCAATATTTCTTCTGCTGTATCAGGCGTTTTACAGGAAATTACTTCGCTTATAATATTTTCGCGCTGAACGCATGCAAAGTTTATTTTAGTTCCGCCAATATCAATCCCGATTATTTTTTCCATAATTTAATTCCATATTTTAATAATATACTCAAATAAAACTAAACTTATTTTATACCAATCAAAATAAGTTTTCGTTAATTTGTTAAAAAGCTAATATCTATAGCCCGCAAAAATAATCTTTTATAATACTCTTTTATTTAAAACTTCAATTACATTTTTTTCAACTTCTGAAATATCTTTATTTGCGTCTATAATTACAATTCTTTCAGGGAATTTTTCAGCTAAATCGAGATATCCTTCCCTTACTTTTTTATGAAACTCATCAGCTTCCGATTCAAGCCTGTCTTTTTTATCTCCGACTCTTTGCCTGGAAGTTTCAAGGCTCACGTCAAAAACAAAGGTTAAATCAGGCATTAAAGATTTGGCAACAATATTATTTAGATTTAATATCTGCTCAGCTCCTAACCCCCTTGCATAACCCTGATATGCCATCGTGGAATCCACATATCTATCGCAAAGAACCAGTTTTTTCAATTTTAAAGCAGGTAAAATCTTTTCTTCAACATGCTGAGCTCTGTCGGCAAGATAAAGAAATAATTCACAATATGACGCGACATTTCCGTCATAATTAAGGAGAATTTCGCGTATCTTGCAGCCAAGAGGAGTTCCGCCGGGATCTCTTGTTTTAATAAGATCGATTCCTTTCGTTTCCAGATATTTTGCGGCTAAATCAAGCTGAGTAGATTTTCCACAGCCGTCTATTCCTTCAAAAGTTATAAATAAAGCTTTTTTTGACAAATTTTTACTCCCCTTCTTCATTAAAACACCTGACTTTATTAATTTCCCAAAATTTAAACGAAAATTTATTTTGATTAGTATACCATTTTTTTAAATGATAAAATTTATTTATTAAAAGTAGGAAAACAAAATGAAAAAAATTAAAATTCTCACAGTGTTTGGGACTCGCCCTGAAGCCATAAAAATGGCTCCTGTTATAATGGAATTAGAAAAATATCCGCTTATATTTGACAGCAAAGTATGCATAACCTCTCAACATCGGGAAATGCTCGATCAGGTAATGCGCTTATTTAATATAAATCCTGATTATGACCTTGATATTATGAAGCATAATCAGGATTTATGGACTTTAACGTCTTCTGTTCTGCTTAAAATGAAGGAAGTTTTTGAAGATGCCTCGCCGGACGTTGTTCTAGCGCATGGGGACACTACAACAACTATGGCAACAAGTCTTTCGGCTTTTTATGCAAAAATTCCGGTCGGGCATGTCGAGGCAGGATTAAGGACTTTCAACAAATATTATCCGTTCCCTGAAGAAATAAACAGGGTAATTGCTGATTCAATATCTTCTTTTCACTTTGCTCCTACACAAAAATCAGTTGAAAATCTTATAAATTCAGGAATAGACAAAAAAAACATTTATCTTACAGGAAATACGGTTATAGATTCTCTTTTATATACAGTTAAGAATCATACATGCAGTTTTGATAATGATTATACAGACAAAAATCTTAAAACAATACTTCTTACTTCGCATAGAAGAGAAAATTTCGGCGAACCGCTAGAAAGAATCTGTAATGCAGTAAAAATTCTTGTTGAAAAAAATCCTGAAATAGAGGTTATTTATCCGGTTCATCTTAATCCTAACGTTAGAAATACTGTATATAACCGTTTAAGTAATATAGAACGGGTAAAACTTATTGAGCCCCTTGAATATGCTCCTTTTGCAGCATTAATGAAAGAGTCGCATATCATTTTGACGGATTCTGGAGGTATTCAGGAAGAAGCTCCCTCTTTAGGCAAGCCGGTTTTTGTACTGCGGGACGAAACAGAACGACCGGAGGCGGTAGAATCCGGCACAGTTAAACTCGTAGGAACAGACACAGCAAAAATAACCGCCTCTGTTCAGGAAATTCTTGATTCTGAAGAAGCTTACCGCAAAATGGCATCGGCGGTAAACCCTTATGGGGACGGCATGGCTTCCGGCAGAATCATTAAAATATTATCTGCGCATTTTGAATCCTGTTGTGAAAAAAAATTAGATATTTGCTAATATTTTATGGATATTTATACAGTAAAAAATCAAATTTTAAACTATCTGACAAAAGCTCAAAAATCAGGGATTTGTCATTATATTGCCAGTTTTGTCAAAAAACATTATAAAAAAGAATTGCCTGAAATAGTTGAGCTGTTTATTGAAGAAGAAAAATATTATCTGGATATTAAGCAATCACGCTTCCCATGGCTTAATGAGTATATAGAAAACGATGATTTCCTTAAGGATGTCGAACTTTATATCAAGGAAAACCAGAAAGCATGCTTTTATAAAGAAACCCAAAAGCCTATATACGAGCAGCAAAAATTATATGCAAAAGAACAGCGAAAAAAGGTTCAGGACTTTAAAATGTCTAAACAGCCGCCAACAAAAGCCCAGACGTATTATTATAAATCTCTTTGTAAAAAATATAATTTTGAACCTGAACTTGATTTGGAAACCGCATCCAGATTGGATTTTAAAACTGCAATTTCTGAAATTCTTGAGAAAACAAAGCAAAATAAGTTTTAGTTAATTGGTTAAAAAGCTAATTAAGACTTTACAAAAACAGCCTTTTTTATTTCCTGATTTCTTTTTAATATCACTATAAATTTTTCTCCCTCTTGTGGCAGGGCGAAACGTTGATATATTAATTTGAGTCTTTCCGGTATTTTATAATAAAAAATTTTATGTTATATAAATAAAACCATACGGTAATTTATTTGTAGTTTAAGAAAATAAATAAGATAACATCTAATGTTTAATAAAAAAGAAAAAAATCAGGAAGAAAAACCGCAGACTTCTATTCCGGTTGTTCCGATGAGAGATATAGTAATATATCCTCAAATGATGGCTCCGGTTTTTATTTCAAGGAAAAAATCTTTAACAGCCGTAGAAAACGCTATTCTTACGGAAAATCATTATGTTCTCCTTCTTGCGCAAAAAGACGGTTCAATTGACGATCCTTCTCCACAGGATTTGTATGAAAATGGAATTTTAGTAAAAATTATTCAAATTTTAAAATTTCCGGACGGAAGCGTTAAAGCCCTTGCTGATGGGATTAATAGAGTTAAAGTTTATGATATTGAAGAAAAAGATAATTTTATACAAGCTAAATACGAAATTTTAGAAGAAATCGCAAGCGTTGATGAAGAAACTAAAGCGCTTTTAAATTTAACTGTAGACAAATTTAAAGAATATATAAGAAAAACAACAAAAATTAATGCGGAAAGCTTTGTATCTCTAGCTGAAATAAAAGATTGCGGAAAATTATCCGACATAATCGCTACTTATTTGTCTGTTCCTGTAGCGGAAAAACAAAAGGTGCTGGAGATTTTAAATACTTTTGAAAGACTTGAGTATGTCAGCAAGCTTCTTTCAAGAGAAATTGAACTTGTCGGAATAGAAGAGGCTCTTCAGGAAAAAGTAAGGTTTAGACTTGGAAAATCTCAAAAAGAATACCTTTTAAGAGAAAAAATAAAAGCTATAAGAGAAGAATTAGGCGGAGAAGAAGGAGTTGACGAAGTAGAAGAACTTTTGAAAAAAATTGAATCTGCTAAAATTCCTGATTATGTAAGAACTAATCTTACAAAAGAAGTCAAAAAGCTTAATAAAATGCCTTTTTACTCTGCTGAAACAGCTGTTATAAGAACATACATAGATATAATACTTGAATTGCCGTGGTCAAAGAGAACAAAAGATGTTTTTGATTTTGAAAAAGCTAAAAAGATTCTTGATGAAGATCATTACGGACTTGAAGACGCAAAAGAGAGAATCCTTGAGTTTCTTGCGGTAAAAAAACTTTCCAAATCCTCGCAGGCAACCATAATTTGCTTTGTAGGACCGCCCGGAGTAGGTAAAACTTCTCTTGCAAAATCAATAGCAAGAAGCCTTAACAGAAAATTTTCTCAGGTCAGCCTTGGCGGAATTAATGATGAGTCTGAAATAAGAGGTCATAGAAGAACATATATAGGTTCTATGCCGGGCAGAATTATAAGAGCGGTTCAAAATTCCGGAACTAAAAATCCGGTTATACTTCTTGATGAAATAGAAAAAATGCTTCCCAGCCATATGGGCGACCCTACTGCCGCAATGCTTGAAGTGCTTGATCCTGTGCAGAACTGCCATTTTACAGATCATTATATTGATATGGAATATGATTTGTCCGAAGTTTTCTTTATAGCAACGGCAAACAGCGTTGACAGACTTTTAAAGCCGCTTAAAGACAGGCTTGAAATAATTACACTGCCTGGATATACCGAAGAGGAAAAGGTTAATATCGGTCGTAAATATCTTGTACCCAGACAATTAAAGTTAAATGGCATAAAAAATAGTCAGCTTATAATAAATGATGATGTTTTAAGAGAAATTATAAATAAATACACCAGAGAAGCAGGTGTTCGGGAACTTGAAAGATTTATCGCCAAAGCATGCCGAAAAGCTGCGGTTGAAATTGTTAAAAATCCTGATATATCAATAGACCTTACGCCTGAAAAACTGCCTGATTATCTTGGAGCATACAGATTTATGCGGCAAGCCGCCGAAAAAGAACCTCAAATAGGGCTTGTGCATGGTCTTGCCTGGACAGAAGTCGGCGGAGAGCTTCTTGAAATCGAAGCAAGCATCATGCCGGGCAAAGGCAGATTAAACCTGACCGGCAGGCTTGGCGAAATCATGAAAGAATCTGCGCAAACAGGTTTTAGCTATATAAGAAGCAATTATGACAGACTGCATCTTGAAGAGAATGTGCAGGAAAAATACGATGTTCATATCCACGCCCCGGAAGGCGCAACTCCAAAAGAAGGACCCAGCGCAGGAATCGCGCTTACTCTTGCAATGATTAGCGCGTTTACAAAACGTCCTGTCAGACCTGATGTGGCAATGACAGGTGAAATTACCTTGAGAGGAAGAGTTCTTGCTATTGGCGGGCTTAAAGAGAAATGTATTGCCGCATTAAGAAGCGGTATTAAAAATATAATTATTCCCAAAATGAATGAAAAAGATTTAAAAGATTTTCCTGATTATTTAAAAAATCAGATTAATTTTAATTTTGTTGAAAATTTCGATGAAGTTTTAGAACTTGCTCTGCTTGAAATAGTATGATCTTAAACGAAAACTTATTTTGATTTGTTAAAAAGCTGATATCTATAGCCCGAGCCGCCCTGCGGGCGGCTCGGGCTAGGTAAGAGTATAGCGGGTTTTTTGCCGAAGGCAAAAAACCCGCTAATTAAGAATTTGCAAAAATCATCTTTTTCATTTGCTGATTTCTTTTAATGATTGGTATAAAATAATTAATTTAGCCCCCTTATCAAAAATAGTGTTTATAGGATAAAATAATATATAATATGTTTGTTTAAAAAAGTTTTATAAAATACGGAATAATAGGAGAAGAAAATGCTGGATGAAAATATTCAAAATTTAGCGGAAGAATTATATCAAACCGAAGAATTAAAAGAAGAAGCTCCTCAAGAATCACAAGCAGAAGAACTCAAATTTGAAATTGAATCTTTTTTAAGACTTGCTGTTAAACAGGGCGTGTCGGATATACATCTTAGAATTAATTCCGTGCCGGTTGTAAGAAAAGACGGCTCTATCATGAAAACGAAATATGCATTGATTACTGAACAAATAATGGAAAATGTTTTATCCGCCATTGTGCCTTCAAAGCTCCAACATAAAATAAAAACAAGTTATGATTTTGATTTTTCTATAGAAATTCCCAATGTAGCAAGATTCCGTGTGAATTTTCTTAAAGACTACGGCAGAGCCGCTCTGGTGATGAGAGTTGTTCCAATAGAAATCCCTTCAATTGAAGAATTATATCTTCCTCCGACTTTGAGAGATTTTTTATCTTACAATAACGGGCTTGTTCTTGTAACAGGACCAACAGGAAGCGGGAAATCCACCACTCTTGCAACGCTTTTAGACTATATGAACAGTACAGCTTGTAATCATGTGCTTACTTTAGAAGACCCGATTGAATTTGTGCATAAAAACAAAAAGTGTGTATTTACTCAAAGACAACTGGGGACTGATTCGGATTCATTTCCAAATGCGTTGAAATATGCCCTTAGACAGGACCCTGATATTATACTTATAGGAGAAATGAGGGACAGAGAAACTATTATGTCTGCGCTTAAAGCCGCAGAAACAGGACATTTAGTCTTTTCGACCCTGCATACAACGGATGCTGTTCAAACAATAAACAGAATAATAAACTCTTTTGAGCCTCATGAAAGAGAAGCTATAAGAAATCAACTTGCAAGCATTTTAAGAGGAACAATCGCTCAAAAACTTTTAAAAAGAAAAGATAATAAGGGAAGAGTTCCTGCGGCGGAAGTTTTGGTTGTAACTCCCGCGGCTAAAGATTATATTATCAGAAATGAAATTGATAATATTTATAATCTTGTTGAGGAAGGAAATTATACCGGAATGATGAGCATGAATGTGTCAATATTAAAACTGGTAAAAGCGAATTTGATTACGCCTGAAGTTGCGGTGGAAAGCTCAAACAACCCGAATGAAATAAAACAAATGTTACAGGGCGCATTTCATGGAACTAAAGGAAATGTTTAAAACTAATTAACCTGAGTTGTTAATTAGTTGAAACGTTGAAATATACCAATCATTAAAAGAAATCGGCAAATGAAAAAGATGATTTTGGTAAATCATTAATTATACCAATCAATTTAAAAAACCGTTAAATAAAAAAGATGGTTTTTATAAATCCTTAATTAGCGGGTGTTTTGGCTTCGCCAAAACACCCGCTATACCCTTACCTAGCCCGCGCCGCCCGCAGGGCGGCGCGGGCTTTAAATATCAGCTTTTTAACAAATTAACGAAAACTTATTTGGATTGGTCTAGCAACTCAGATTATACAAAATAATTATTTAAAATATTGTCGTTTTTATGGATTAAAAATACTGCCCATCAAGTGAAAATAATATTACTTGATTTACTATGTAAAGTTTCCGGAGGTGGAAAAAAAAATGAGAAAAATTTTATCACTGATGGGGCTCTTAGGATTATTGACACTATTTGCGCAACCAGCTTTTTCAGTATGTCCTTGCCCGCAAACAAGTATATGCCCACCGACAATTACCGCCCCTGTTTGTCCTCCTCAGGTTGTTTATCAGCCTAAAGTTGTTTATCACCCAAAAACTGTTTGTCAGCCAAGTCTTTCTTACCAATCTAAAATGGTTTATGAACCGCAAATGACATATCATGCTAAAACTATTTATGAACCAAGATTGTCTTATAACGCTAAAATGATTTGTGAGCCAAGACTATCCTCTGTTGCCAAAACTGTTTACGAACCCGGTATTGTTTGTGAACCGTCATTAGTATGTCCGCCACGTATTATTGGCGCTGCGGCTCCTATTTGCTGTCCTCAAAAAACAGGTTTTTGGTCAAGATTTTTTTGATGAGATTATAATTTAAATCAAATAAAATCAATTAAAGAAGCTGTCTATTTTAGACAGCTTCTTTCGATTCTTCGGGTTAAAATCCTCAGTTGGCATGAAATGCCCTTAACTTATAAACTGTATGTTTTTAAAATTTTTTGCGATTTTAAAAATTTCTTCTAAAATATTTAATTTATCATCATTTGTAAAATAAGAAATGTCCAAAATAATCACAGAGCTTCCGTTTTCAGATTTTAAAGGAGCTTTTGTCCATTTTAAATTTCCGGCAATTTTAGGGTTCAATTTACTCTTAAGCGCCTGAAATTCTGTAAAGGTGTAGTCGGAGAAAATCCTGATATCTGAAAACGTTTCTCTGATAAGATTTATTGCCACTTCTGTAGCCATAAGTCGAAGCTGAATGATTTTTATAAGTCGCTCAACCTCTATAGGAATACCTCCGAATCGATCTATCCATTCATCTCTTAGAACTTCCAGCTCCTCTGGACTGCTTACATCAGCCAGACGTTTATATTCTACCATTTTTTGTTCTTTTTCTCCCGCCCAATCGTCGGGAATAAAGGCGGTAATGTTGATATCAATAATTGTAGGATCTTTTTTATTGATTTTTTCGCCTTTTAATTCCTGTATTGTTTCTTCAAGAAGATTGCAATACATGTCAAATCCTACAGCAAGCATGTGTCCGTGCTGTTGTGAGCCTAAAAGATTTCCTATGCCTCGTATTTCTAAATCTCTTAAAGCTATTTGATAGCCGCTGCCTAGAGTTGTAAAATCTTTTATCGCTTTTAATCTGTCTTTTGCCTCTGCTGTCAGAATTTTATTTGGCTTATATAAGCAGTAAGCATAAGCCTGCCGCTCGCTTCTGCCTACTCTTCCCCTTATTTGATAAAGCTGGGCAAGTCCAAATTTATCAGCATTATCAATTATAATTGTATTTGCGTTAGGTATGTCAAGCCCTGATTCAATTATAGTAGTGCATACAAGAATATCATGCTCATTGGCTGAAAATTCATACATAACCTTTTCCAGCTCTTTTTCTCTCATTTGCCCGTGCCCTACTGCAATTCTTGCTTCAGGCGCTAGTTTTTGAAGTTCATCAGCGACTTTATATATTGATTCCACTCGATTATGCAGGAAATAAATCTGTCCTTCCCTTTCCAGCTCGTGAGAAATAGCGGTTTTAACCAGAGATTCATTATATGCTCCGACATAAGTCTTTATAGGAGCTCTATTTATAGGCGGAGTATTGATTATGCTCATTTCCTTAAGTCCTGAAAGAGCCATGTTAAGTGTTCTTGGAATAGGCGTTGCAGTAAGAGTAAGCGCGTCAATTTCTGTTTTAAACTGCTTTATTTTTTCTTTATGCGACACTCCAAACCTGTGTTCTTCGTCTATGACAAGAAATCCAAGATTTTTAAACTTGATATCCTTTTGTAAAAGTCGATGAGTTCCTATTACAATATCGCATTCCCCTGTAAGAAGTTTTTTAAGCGTTTCTTTCTGTTCCTTAGGGCTTCTAAACCTTGATAAAAGCTCGATATCAACAGGATAAGGACTTAATCTGTCTTTAAAGGTATTATAATGTTGCTGGGCTAAAATTGTTGTGGGAACTAGCACAGCAGTTTGTTTTCCTGACAAAACAGCTTTAAAAACAGCTCTTAATGCCACTTCTGTCTTACCGAAGCCCACATCTCCGCATATAAGGCGGTCAAGGATTTTATCGGTTTCCATATCCGCTTTTGTATCCATAATTGCCTGCATCTGGTCAGGGGTTTCAGTATACGGAAACGCATTCTCCATTTCCATCTGCCATGCAGTATCCTGCTCGAAAACAAATCCTGTTAACCTTGCCCTTTTTGCGTAAAGCTTTAAAAGTTCTTCCGCAATATCTGTTACAGCTTTTTTAACTTTTGTTTTAACTCCTGCCCAGTCCGTCCCGCCCATTTTTGACAGCTTCGGCAAAGTTCCTGAACCTCTGTACCGTGAAAGAAAATTAATTTGTTCTGCCGGCATGTATAATTTATCGGCATTTGTGTATTCTATAGTTAAGTAATCCTTTAATTGACCGTCAATTTCCTGTTTGCAAAGTCCTAAGAAGCGACCTATACCATGTTTTGAGTGAACTACAAAATCATTTTCCTTGAAATCATTAACTGATACAAGATAATCAATGCTTTCTTTTCTGGAAATGCTTTTGCCAAGAGTTGCTTTCTTAATTTTTTTGTTAAAAAGCTCAACATCAGTTATAATAGCAAGATTTATTTCAGGTATTACAAACCCTTCTTCAAAACCCAAATGCGAAACAATGATTTCTTTTGTTTCAAGTATTTTTTCAGGATTAATTTCATCTTCATCGGTATTTAAACAGGGACATTCAGCTTCTTTAAAAGAAGAAGCCACTCTTTGCGGATATTCCGTATCTATTAATACTATAAATCCTTTATTTTTAAGGTTAATTATATATTCAGCGGCTTTATGGAGATTAGCCAAAAACTTTGGAGGCATAGAACTTTCTAATTCTTCAGCAGTATCTGCTTCATCGTCAATAAAACTGTCAAATCTCAAAGCAGGATATTTATATAGCTTTTTAAGAACTTCCTCCGGTCTGTGGTGCAATAGAAAAGGCAGTTCAACAGCCAGCCCTTCGCTGACATTTTTTTCATATTCCTTTAAATATTTATCATCCTGAACGTGAAGTCTTTGAATAATCTCAGCGGATTCATGCAGAAAAATAACCGTATCATCCGGAAGATAATCAAAAATATCGCTAACAGAGTTATTTAACAAGGGATAAAGATATTCTATGCCTTCTGTATAACTGTCTGCTTCAAGCATAGAAATAAAATTATCCGTGTATTCTTTTAGAGTTTCTTTTGCGGTTTCTGAAAGCTTCTTTTCCTGGTTATTTGTTATTTCAACAAGTTTTTTTATCAGAATATTCTTTTTTTCATTGTCAAGCAGGATTTTATATCGTGGTTCAATAGTTATAGCGTTAATTTTCCTGATTGATCTTTGCGTTTCTATATTAAACACACGCAAACTTTCCACTTCTTCACAAAAAAATTCAATCCGTAAGGGTTCT
>JAKLDH010000051.1 GCA_022703625.1 Cyanobacteriota bacterium
ACTTTTAAACTGGGTCAAAGAACGAAATGATAAGAATATTGGCGTTAAATGGAGGTTTACAAAAAATGATGCAAGAATAAAATTAAATAGACTTTATCCTTAATAATTAATCGGTCAGAGCACTAGAATGAGTTTATTTTCTGAGAACACTAAATTTCATTTAAACGAAAACTTCCCGAGAACCTTCTGATGCCTTGCGCCGGTGCAGGAGGGAATATTATTGGGAATTCTATAATATGCAGTATAAGCAAGAAGCGCAAAAGCGATTGCTTCTTTAAACTCGTCAGGAATTCCGAAATCCTCGTGTTGTAAGATTTCTAGCTTTCTCCCGAATAAATTTTTAATCATGTCAACAAGAACAGGATTAAAAGCGCCGCCGCCGCCAAGTATAATCTGATCTAAAGAAGCAACAGGGAATATAAAATCTTTATAGGCTTTAAAAATAGTCATTGCGGTAAGATGAGTAATTGTTGCAATGATATCATAAGGATTTTCAGGAGCATTTATAAGGGATGTTTCAATATAATCCAGATTAAAAAGCTCTCTTCCTGTAGTTTTAGGGGGATTTTTTTTATAATAATCAAGATTCAAAAGAGCGTCCAGCCATTCATTACTAATAATTCCTTGATCAGCAAGCATTCCGTCTTTATCGTAAGGCTGATTAAAGAATTTGTTTGAGCAATAATCAATAAAAACGTTTCCAGGACCTGTATCAAAAGCGAATGAGGGGAAATTTGATCCAACAACTGTTACATTAGCGATTCCGCCGATGTTTTGGACGGCTCTTGTTTTGTTATTTTTTTTAAAAAACACCTCGTCAAAAAAACTTACAAGAGGAGCTCCTTGTCCGCCGGCGGCAATATCTGCTGTTCTGAAATCGTAAACCGTTGTAATTCCGGTTCTTTCAGAGATCACTGAAGCTTCTCCTATTTGAAGAGTGCTTTTTTTATTTATGCCGTCAATAAATTCATCCTGAGGTTTATGAAAAATTGTTTGCCCGTGAGAGCCTATCAAGTCGACTTTTTCAGGAGTTAATCCCGCTTTTTTTATAACGTCAAGGGCAGCTTGAGCGAAGCATTCGCCCAAAACAAAGTTCATCCAGCAAATTTGTTCTGTTGAGGTTTGATTTTGAAACAGTTTAAAAATATTTTTTTTTATTTCATCGGGGAATGAATATAAAATTCCGTCAATAAATTCTATGGACAAATCGGGATGTATTTTTACGAGGCATGCGTCAACTCCGTCAACGGAAGTGCCTGACATAAGTCCGACGACGATTTTTGTTTCCGGCTTATCAACAAGCATCTTAATTATTCCAAAATACTTTCCATTACGCCGGATTCTTCTTTTGCGGCTCTTTCAAGCATTCTGTAAGAAAGATACGCGCCAAGCGCAAGAGCTTTAGGATCAAGTTCAGCGCGTCCGGCAGCATCAATTATGGCGGCATTAATTTCCGGGTTTTCTTCTTTTATATAATGAATCATTTTTTTTCTCCAGGCGCTTACATCCTGGAGAGCTTCTTCCATAACTTCAACTCTGATTTCTTCAACAATTAAAGGAAGCACTTTTTTAATTTTCCTCTTCATAATAAATTATATTGTTATCCTATATGCGCTTGAGATTCTTGTCAAAGTTTTAAATAAAATTAATATTTAAATATGAGAAATTTTTAGAAGTCCCTCCACATTTGCCATGTAATTGGGCTGGGGTTTAGTTAACTCGAATTGCTAATTAGTCGAAACGCTGAAATAGCTTGAAATTTTATTTTAATTTTTTATGCGGGTCGCAGGCAAAGCCTGCGACCCGCATGTCCTTAAGAAGGCGTAGCGGCTGGCGAAGCCAGCCGCTACGCCAAATATAAAATTATTTATTTAGCAATTCAAGTTAGTTAAGTTAATTTTGTAGATATATATAGACCGATAATATTTTTTATGTAAAAAGACAAGAAAAAATAAAAAAAAGACAAAAGCAAAAAACATGCATTTGAATACGAGGGGGTTCGGGGGCTTGCCCCTGATGGATATGTCAGTTTGACATGTTAGTTTTTTCTTTTCTTTTGGGCGCCTAAGGCACATTCGCAGGGAACTGTTACTTGGATTTTGTCCCAAGTGTCCCGCTTTGCGGGTTCTTTACTTTTTTACAAAAAAGAAAAGAAAATGAACAAACGGTAAGCATTGTATTTGCATGCTGGAAAGATGCTGAAACAAGAATGACGCTTTTAGCGGCGTTAAGCGATTAATTAAAAAATTACATAAAAAATATTATCGGTCATGGCTTATGCTTAAAAATTTTTATTAAAACTCGCGCTAATGCTCATTTAGCCTAAAAATTTAAATTTATAAAAATTAGCAACTATAATTTTTATAGTAAAATATTATTGAAAAAGAATTAACGGTGTTTATAAAAAAATAAAATTAAATAATAAATTAAAAAAGGACTAAATTAACATGAAAAAATATCAATTAATAGGCGTATACATAACATTAATATTGGTTATGCTTGTTTTTGTAAATTCTGTTTTTACAACCAGAACCGATACTATAGAAAATACCTATTCTGAATTAATGGATATGGTTAAAAATCAAAAAATTAATAAAGTTACAATATATGACGATTATCTCGTTACAAAAACAGAAACGCCTGAAGGGCAAGCTATAAAACATAAAGTAGCGATTCCTCTGGATAAATCAAGTTTAATAGATAAACTTGAAGCAAATAATGTGGGAATACAAATAGAGCATTCAAGCAATTCAGGTCAATGGATAGGCTTGATCGGATCATTGATTTTCCCGTTGTTCTTATTGATAGCATTAATTTTAATGTTCAGAAGCGCGCAAAGCGGCGGTTCTCAGGCAATGTCGTTTGGAAAAAGCAAAGCAAAAATGATGATTGACAATAAAGTAAAAGTAACCTTTGCGGATGTTGCGGGAATTGACGAATCTAAGCAGGAACTTGAAGAAATCGTCGATTTTCTGAAAAATAATCAGAGATACCTTTCTTTAGGAGCGAAAATTCCAAAAGGAGTGCTTCTCGTAGGCGCGCCCGGAACGGGTAAAACGCTTATGGCAAAGGCAGTAGCCGGAGAAGCGGGAGTTCCTTTCTTCAGCATAAGCGGTTCGGATTTCGTTGAAATGTTTGTAGGCGTCGGAGCTTCAAGAGTAAGAGATTTATTTGAACAAGCAAAAAAACATGCTCCTTGTATAGTTTTCATAGATGAAATTGACGCGGTAGGCAGACAGCGTGGAGCGGGTCTTGGCGGCGGACACGACGAAAGAGAACAAACTCTTAATCAGCTTCTTGTTGAAATGGACGGATTTGACGGCACAACCGGAATTATAATAATAGCGGCGACAAATAGACCTGATATTCTTGACAATGCGCTTTTAAGACCCGGAAGATTTGACAGGCAGGTTGTTATAGACAGACCGGATATTCTTGGAAGAGAAAAAATTCTTGACGTTCACATAAAAGGAAAACCCATTTCACTTGAAGTTAATATGAAAACCCTTGCTAAAAGAACACCTGGCTTTACCGGAGCGGATCTTTCAAATTTAATCAACGAAGCCGCTTTGTTGGCGGCTAGAAAAGATAAAAAAGAAATTGAAATGGAAGATATGGAGGAAGCGATTGACAAAATAATCGCCGGTCCCGAAAAGAAAAGCCGAATTATAGACGACAGAGAAAAGGAAAATACGGCATATCACGAAGTGGGACACGCTCTTTTATCTAAATTCCTTAAAAACTGCGACCCTTTGCATAAAGTTTCAATCATTCCAAGAGGGATGGCGCTTGGCGTTACAATGACACTGCCGGAAAAAGATCATCTTACAATGAGAAAATCCCAGCTTTTAGATCAGATAGCTATGCTGCTTGGCGGCAGAATCGTTGAACAAATAACTTTTGGCGCGGATGAAATAACAACCGGGGCTCAAAATGACATAGAAAGAGCCTCAACACTTGCAAGAAAAATAGTTACAAGCTATGGAATGAGCGATAAATTAGGCGCAATTTCTTACGGCAAAAAAAATGAACACGTCTTTTTAGGCAGAGATTTTGGAACAGATAAAAATTATTCCGAACAAGTCGCTGCAATGATTGATGAAGAAGTTAAAAAGATCATAGAAGAACAATACGCATACGCTAAACAGGTTCTTCTTGACAACAAAGACATCGTGGATGAACTCGCAAAAGCGCTTCTGGAAAAAGAAACTCTCGACAAAGAAGAGGTTGAGGAAATTATACAGAAAGTAAAGGCTGAAAGAGAAGGTATAGTTCAACATGCGCCTTTGCAAAATGTCCTTGAAGAAAATCAAACACCTTTTAAACAGTTTGATAATCTTGAAAATCCTGAAGCGGCAGGTTAAAGGCAGGCTATAAAAATATGATTGACAATAAAAAACAAAGACAAAAGTTACAAACACTAGACCCTGACTATAGAAATAAAAATTTTGAAGAAGTTGAAAATAATTTTTCTGACGAACAGGCTCTTGCGGAAGCAAACAGATGCATTCAGTGTAAAAATCCGAAATGCGTTGAAGGCTGTCCAGTTAACGTGCAAATTCCCGAATTTATAAAAAAAATAAAAGAAGGAAACATTGAAGAAGCGGGTAAACTAATCAGACAGACGAATTTCCTGCCTTCTGTATGCGGACGGGTATGCCCGCAGGAACATCAATGCGAAGGCAAATGCGTTCTTGGCATAAAAGGGCAACCTATAGCAATAGGAGCTCTGGAAAGATATGTTGGCGATAAAACCAGTTCGGATATCAAAGCAATAAAGCCGAGCGGTAAAAAAATCGCAATTATCGGCTCAGGGTGCGCAGGAATGAGCGCGGCGGCTGATCTTTCAAAAGCAGGTCATAAAATTACAGTTTTTGAAGCTTTGCATGCGTTGGGAGGAGTTTTAAGATATGGAATCCCTGAATTTAGACTTCCAAGAAATGTTTTAGATAAAGAAATAGATTTTTTAAAGAAATTAGGCGTTGAATTCAAAACAAACGTAATAATCGGGAAGTCTTTGACCTTAAAAGACCTCTTTGATGACGGATATAAAGCTGTATTCATTTCCAGCGGCGCAGGACTTCCTAAGATGCTCAATGTTCCGGGCGAAAATTTAAACGGAGTTTATTCCGCCAACGAGTTTTTGACCAGAGTAAATCTGATGAAAGCCCATAGAAAAGATTCTCCTACCCCATTAAAAATTGGAAAACGAGCTGTTATAATCGGCGGTGGAAATACAGCGATGGATTCAGCCAGAGTAAGCAAAAGAATAGGTTTTGAAGAAGTAATAATAATTTACAGACGTTCAGAAGAGGAGCTTCCCGCAAGAAAAGCAGAAATTGAGCATGCAAAAGAAGAAGGCGTAAAGTTCCTGATGCTGCATTCTCCGCTGGAAATCATCGGGGATAATAAAGACGTAAAAAGCGTAAAGTTGCAGACAATGGAGCTGGGAGAGCCTGACAATTCAGGAAGAAGAAGTCCTGTTCCCGTAGAAGGAAAAACTGTCGATCTTGAAGTCGATACAGTTATAATTGCCTTAGGAACAAACCCTAATCCCATAATTCAGCGTTCTATGAAAGAAGATAACATTGATCTTAAAGTTGACAAAAGGGGTTATATCATTATAAATCCTCAAACAGGAGAAACTTCTCTGTCTGGAGTATGGGCAGGAGGAGATATTGCTCCTTCAGGAGAATCAACCGCAATCAATGCAATGGGCGCAGGCAAAAAAGCCGCTAAAGCAATCAATAAATATTTGTGTTAGAGAACTGTAGCATTAAATGACCTCTCCCCAACCTTTGCTTCCCTACACTTTTATAATTTATGCGAATTATTAAAAGAAATCGGCAAATGAAAAAAATGATTTTTGTAAATCCTTAAATTGCGGGCGTTTTGCCTTTGGCAAAACGCCCGCAACGACCTTGCCCAGCCCGCGCCGCCCGCAGGGCGGCGCGGGCTGTAAATATCAGCTTTTTAATAAATTATACTAAATTTCAAAAATAATTCCGAATTTTAAACTATTTATGTGTGGCTGGCGGCTTCGCCGCCAGCCACACAATCTTAATCTTGTTTTTCGTTATTATAATAAAAGTCATTAATATGTTTACATTTAACGAGTTTTCCTCATTACCCGCAAGAAATTCATGTTAATTAACTCGAATTGCTAATTAGTCGAAACGCTGAAATAGATTGAAATTTTATTTTAATTTTTTATGCGGCTCGCAGGCTTTGCCTGCGAGCCGCATGCCCTTAAAACGGCGTAGCGGCTGGCTTCGCCAGCCGCTACGCCAAATATAAAATTATTTATTTAGCAATTCAAGTTAATTAGTTTTGTCGTTTAGTATATTACAACATTTTATACTAAAATGAGTTTGAATTTAGGAAAACCGGCAAAGCCGGATTTTCCTAAATTCATCACTCCTGCTTCGCCATACCGCCCCTAACGTTTTAAGAAAAAATCCTAAATTCATTTTGGGGGCGGTATAGTATAACGATTATTTTTTAAAAAAATTACTAAATATAATGTAATAAAATATGTATTTGATATTTAAATTTTCAAAATATTTGATAAAATATAATTAGATATATTTATATTTTTAATCTGTCTTCCGAAAGAACAATTTAATGCAACCGTTTATCATTAACATAAAAACTAAAATAAATAAAAAAGTCTTAACAACATTAATTCTTGAAATTTATAAAGAAATTACTGCAAATTTTAATAATAAAATTTTTTGTAGAAATTATGCGTTTATAACATTACCGGTCGTAAATAACGTTTATGACCGGTAATGTCTTATTTTATACAAAACAAAAACGTTGTAACGAAAGGAGGCAAAACATCACCCGCTAAAAACAAGATTAGGCGAAAAGGTCTAAAAATCAAAACACCAAAAAATTTAGGTTATTAAAAACAATAGGAAACAACTCATGAACAGAAACTACGAAAACATTATTTTACAATGCGCTGATTGCGGATGCGAATTTGATTTCTCGCCTGAAGAACAAGAATTTTACGCAGAAAAAGGTTTTTCAACTCCGAAAAGATGCGCTTCATGTCGTTCGAGAAATAGACAAAGAAAAAATGAAAAAAGAGGAGGCGGCGGCAGCAACAGACCACAGGTTAGATATGACGTAACCTGCTCTGCCTGCGGAGTAAAAACTACAGTGCCCTTTAAGCCTAATCAGGATAAACCTCTTTATTGTCCCGATTGCTACAGAAGTCAAAGACAAGATTAATTTGTAAAAATAATTATAAGAAAAAGACAATTTTTATAACACCTTGCATAGCGGGCGTTTCGGTGAAACCGAAACGCCCGCTATATTTTTGAGCAAAGTTGCAATTAATTAACGAAAACTTTTTATTCTTCTGTTTTAACTTCTTCTTTAACTTCTTCTGCTTTTTTAGATTTTACTTTTTTGGGAGCTTTTTCCGCTTTTTTCGGAGGCTCTACAAGCTGATTTTTAAATTCCGCAGGAGCGTCATCACGTTCTGTATTCCATCTTGGCAAATCCATCTGTTTTCTGATAATGCCAATAGCGACATGAACTCTCCATTCATCCATTTTTAGCTGTTTTGCAAGAAATTTATGACATCCAATAGGAGGCAACGGCAATAAAGGCGAATAAAGATTTTTTATTGCTGTAAGCTGGTCTATAGTTACCGCTAATTTTCTTTTTGGATACGGCAACTTTGGCAATTTAAATTTTTGTCTTACAAGATTTATTCCAAAGAAAACTTTGTTCGGCTCCAGCCCTATTTTTTCGCCAATAACTTCATGACAGTCAGGGTTTGGTAACGGTAACATTTCTCTGTATAAATTTTCAATTTCAAAGACCTGCTCTTTACTTATTAAAAGTTTTTTATTTGAAGCCAAAGGTCTTCTTTGATCATTGTTAAAACTTCTTCCGCCGGGTCTTGAGTCTTGCCTAAAACCACCCTGTTGAGGAGGTCTTCTGAAACCGCCCTGACCTGAATCCTGTCTGAAACCGCCGGGTCTTGAGTCCTGTCTGAAACCGCCCTGTTGAGGAGGTCTTCTAAAACCGCCCTGACCTGAGTCCTGTCTGTATCCGCCGGGTCTTGAGTCTTGCCTAAAACCGCCCTGTTGAGGAGGTCTGTATCCGCCGGGGCGTGAATCCTGTCTATATCCGCTTTGACCTGAATCCTGCCTAAAGCCGCCGGGTCTTGAATCCTGTCTGAAACCGCCCTGCTGCGGAGGTCTGTATCCGCCCTGTCCTGAATCCTGTCTATATCCGCCTTGTTGCGGCGAACGTGGACGATTGTAATCTCCGCCGCCTTGTTGTCCTGAATAATCGGGTCTTTTATACCCTTGATCCTGAGATTCCTTCGCAACATAAAAACCCGGTTTTGGCTTAAAACCGGAATCATCTTTTTCATTTGTATTTTGCTGAGCTTCAGGCGGTTTTTCTTTTAATTCTTCGCTGTATGATTGTAGAGAAATATCTTTTCTGTCAGGATATAAACATCCCGGACAAATAACTCTTTTTGGATTTTTTGTTTCAAATTCCGCGCCGCATTTTGTGCATTTATTTTTATACATCCCTCAATTTAGCCCCTTTAACTTGGTTCGGCAAGGTAAATTCCTTTCATTTCCAATCAAATATCTTCCTTGCTGTTTAAATACTTGAATTTTTAATCTTAATTCTAAAATTTTCTCCTCGCTATACATTATACTATTTTTAAAATAATTAAGATTCTTCATTTTTTAATTTAATATATCATGAATAAATATTTAAGACCAATAATATATCTTTAGTTTTGTAATTTTATTGACAATAATAAAGACGAAACTCTATCTATACCGCCCCCAAAATGAATTTCGGATTTTTTCTTAAAACGTTAGGGGCGGTATGGCGAAGCAGGAGTGATGAAGTTGGGAAAATCCGGCTTTGCCGGTTTTCCTAAATTCAAACTCATTTTAGTATAAAGAGTTTAATTTATATTTAAAAACCAAATCAAATCAGAACCCAAATTGTAATATTTCGTTACAATTTGGGTTCTGATAAAAACCTTTTGTCCTATATATCAAGATTACTGACATACATGGCGTTAGTTTCAATGAATTCTCTTCTTGGTTCAACTCTTTCACCCATTAATGTGTCAAAAAGCTGATCGCATACAAGCGCGTCATCAATATCAACTTTTAAAAGAGTTCTTGTTTCAGGATTCATAGTTGTTTCCCAGAGCTGATCAGGCATCATTTCGCCTAAGCCTTTAAATCTCTGTATGCTTATGCCTTTTTGTCCTCTTTCATGAACTATTTTATGTATTTCATCAAAAGATTTTATTGTAATATCGGTTTTATCATCCACAACAAGATGAAGAGCGTTTTCTTCTTCTAAAAGGAAATCTCTTATGTGCGGATACGCATTTTTGATTCTGTTATATTCAATACTGTTAAGGATAGGAGCTGTAATAACAGCCGGTTCCTGTGATTCTCCCTGATAAAACAGAATAGTATTTTTTCCTGTTTCTTCATGGTGTTTAATTTTCACCTTGAAATCAGCGTTATGGCGTTTTAAATAACCCTCCAGCCAGGAACAAATTTCCTGTAGGGATTCTTCTGTTTCAAAATGCTCCGGTTTAGCTTCAGCCCTGATTAAGCCTCTTGTTATAACCGCAGGAATTACGTTAATAATAGGATTTTCAAAAGAACGATAATAATTTGTCATATTAGAAATAAGCGTTACCAGCTCATCGCCACTACAAGATTTTTTCTTTTCCGAATCAAATAAAACCAGTCCTTTAATGCCTCTTTCCTGAAGAATTTTATCAAGACCCTTGCCATCATAAAGATACTGCGCCTGTTTTCCTACTGTTAACTTGTAAAGAGGCGGTTGAGCAATATAAATATGTCCATTTTCTATTAAGGGCTTCGCATATCTGAAAAAGAAAGTTAAAAGAAGTGTTCTGATGTGAGCTCCGTCAACGTCAGCGTCTGTCATCACTATTATTTTGTGATAACGGAGTTTGTCCATCTCAAACTCGTCTTCATCCTTGCTTATAGTTATTCCCAGAGCCTGAACAAGGGCCTGGATTTCATTATTGCCGTAGAGTTTATCAATTCTTGCTCTTTCAGAGTTTAAAATTTTGCCTCTTAAAGGAAGTATTGCCTGAAACATCCTGTTTCTGCCCTGTTTTGCGCTGCCTCCGGCAGAATCTCCCTCTACTATGTAGATTTCGCATTTATCTGCTTCTCTGTTGCTGCAATCGGCAAGTTTTCCGGGAAGAGTGGAATTTTCAAGAACACTTTTTCTTCTTGTTAGCTCTCTTGCTTTTCTTGCGGCTTCTCTGGCTCTTGCGGCTTGTATTACTTTTAAAATGATTAATTTTGAGCATTTTGGATGAAGTTCCAGCCAATCTTGAAGGTGCTCAAGAACAACGCTGTTTACGATGCTCTGAACTTCACTGTTGCCAAGCTTTTCTTTTGTCTGTCCTTCAAACTGAGGATTAGGAACTTTAACGCTGATTATAGCGGTAATGCCTTCTCTGACATCATCTCCCGTCAGATTCTCCTCGTTATCTTTTATTATATTGTTTTTTCTGGCAAATTCGTTTATTACTCTTGTTATAGCGTTTCTGAAACCGGTTAAGTGCGTGCCGCCGTGGTGAGTATTTATATTATTCGCAAAACAAAGCACTGTTTCATTATATGCCTCAGTGTATTGAAACGCTACTTCTACCTGGACATCATCTTTTAGAATGTCAATATAGAAGTTGCTCGGGTGAATAGGAGTTTTATTTTTGTTTAAAAACTCTATATAGCTGGAAATACCGCCTTCGTAGAAATACATTTCTTCTGTTTTAGATTTTTCGTCAAAAAGAACTATTTTAAGTCCTTTATTCAAGAAAGCCATTTCCCGAAGCCTTCTTGAAACTATTTCCCTGTCAATTTCAGTTGTTTCGGTAAAAATTTCAGGATCAGGCCAAAAAGTGGTTTTTGTGCCGGTTTTATCGGTCTGATATTCTTTCATTACCGGTGAATTAGGCTCTCCTCTAAGATAAACCTGTTTATAAAGCCATCCGTTTCTTGAAACTTCAACGATAAATTTTTCTGAAAGAGCGTTAACAACTGACGCGCCGACCCCATGAAGTCCGCCGGACACTTTATATCCGCCATCGCCAAATTTACCTCCGGCATGCAAAACTGTATGCACAATTTCAAGGCATGATTTTCCGTCATAATCTTCTTTTATGTCTACCGGAATTCCTCTTCCGTTGTCTTCAACGGTAATACTGTCGTCCATATTGATTTTCACCTTTATTTCAGAGCAAAAACCAGCTAACGCCTCGTCTATTGAGTTATCCACGATCTCATAAATTAAGTGATGAAGACCTTTTTGGCTTGTTGAGCCTATATACATACCCGGTCTTAATCTTACAGCTTCTAAACCTTCTAAAATACGTATATTCTTAGCATCATAAGATGTAGTATTATTTTCCACCATATTTGACACAATTAAATCCTTACTAACTTTTTTTTTAAAAGTTTTTACTTTTCTTTTGAACAAAATCTACAATAAAATTATATCATGAGCAAAATTTTAGTATTCTATTCAAATAAAAATAAATTTCAGATTTTTGGTAAATTATTTTTGTTGTTCAGTTTGTTTTAATTTTGTATACTAAACGACAAAACTAATTAACATGAATTTCTTGCGGAATAATGGGAAAAATTCGTTAAATGTAAACATATTAATGACTTTTATTATAAAATTAAAATAGAACAATTTGACAGCTAAAGGAAAATAAATGACAAAAAATATAACATTCGGAACTGATGGCTGGCGGGCAATTATAGCCGAAGAATTTACTTTTGATAATGTCGCGCTAGTTACAAAAGCCATTGCTGGATATATAAAAACGCGATATGATTCGTCAAAACCTGTAATAATCGGATATGACACAAGATTTTTAGCGGACAAATTCGCTGAAAGAGCGGCGGAAACATTAAACAAACTTGGACTTAACGTAAAAATAACGGATTCAGATGCTCCGACTCCTGTTGTGGCTTATTCGGCAAAAAATTTGAACAGCGCGGGAGCGCTAATGTTTACAGCAAGCCATAATCCGGCGGAATTTTGCGGAATAAAATACATCCCTGATTATGCCGGACCTGCAACTACCGATATTACAGACATTATCGTTAAAAATGTAAAAAGAATTCAAAATGGCGACGAAACTTTTTTGCAAAAAGCTGAAACACAGGGCATCACCGAAAAATTTGATCCAAAACCTGAGTATTTTAATGCTGTAAAAAAATTAATTGATATAGAAAAAATAAAAAATGCCAACATAAAAATATTTTATGATCCGCTTTATGCGTCAGGAAAAGGCTATTTTGACACTTTATTAAAACAAGCCGGCTGTGATGTTACAACAATTAAAAACTGGCGGGACCCATTGTATGGCGGCGGCATGCCTGAACCCAAAGAAAAATACCTTGGCGATTTAAAAAAACTTGTTCTGGAAAATCCTCCTGCTGTAGGTTTTAGCAATGACGGAGATGCCGATCGATTTGGAGTTATTGATGAAAAAGGGAATTTTATCACGCCAAACGAAGTGATATCAATATTATTCAAGCATTTAACAAAAAATAAAGGAGCAAAAGGTTCAGTTGTAAAAACGGTTGCTACAAGCCTGATGATTGATAAATTAGCCGCTTTATACAATGTTAAAGCGCATGAAACGCCGGTGGGCTTTAAATGGGTCGGACAAATTATGCGCCGAGAAGATGTAATCATTGGCGGAGAAGAATCCGGCGGTCTAAGCATTTTAAACCATATTCCCGAAAAAGACGGAATAGTCGCAAATCTTGCTGTTCTTGAGCTTATGGCTTATGAAAAAAAACCGTTATATGAAATTGTAGAGGAATTAAAACAGGAAATAGATGTTCATTATATTAATCACAGGCTTGATCTCAGGTTAACAGAGGAATTAAAAAACATGGCAATGGATATGTTCCTGAATAATCCGCCTGTACAGCTTGGAAATATGAAAATTACGAGAATAAACAAGCTTGACGGAGTAAAATTTTATTTTGAAGACAATAACAGCTGGATGTTGGTTAGACCAAGCGGCACAGAACCTCTTTTAAGAATATATTTTGAAACAGATTCTCGGGAAAAAGTTGAATTAATGACAAAACATGCCGAAGATTTAGTAAAAAATCTTCAAGAGCGCCTCTAAAAACTCAATTTTTTGAACTTTTTACAAAATTTGATTGAGGCTTGGCGCAGGGGCTTCGCCCCTTTGCTCCCCTACATTTTTTAAATTCAGTCCAAAATCCCCTCTCCCCCAACCCCCTCTCCCATTGGGAGAGGGGGCTAAAGATTGTTTTTGGTCGAGCGAACCGCCAACGGCTGTTCGCTCGACCCATTAAATTTACTAAAAAATCTCGCAAAAATAAATTTTGTAGGGGACTAAGGCTTCGCCCCTACTGCTTTGACGCATTAATTTTCAAGGTCATCCTGAACAAAGTGAAGGATCCCATGTCGTGAACAACAGGATTCTGAGGCTCTGCAATTTCGTCATTCTGAGGGCTTTAGCCCGAAGAATCTTGTTGTGTATAAGCAATGAGATGTTTCGCTTCGCTCAACATGACGCATTCTTTTAATGAGATCCTTCGCTGCGCTTAGGATGCCGGTTTTGGCTAATTATACCAATCAATTTAAAAAACCGTTAAATAAAAAAGATGGTTTTTGTAAATCCTTAATTAACTTGAGTTGCTAAATAAATAATTTTATATTTGGCGTAGCGGCTGGCTAAGCCAGCCGCTACGCCAGTTTAAGGACATGCAGCTCGCAGGCAAAGCCTGCGAGCTGCATAAAAAATTAAAATAAAATTTCAATCTATTTCAGCGTTTCGACTAATTAGCAATTCGAGTTAATTAGCTGGCGTTTCGGCGAAGCCGAAACGCCAGCTATACCCTTGCCTAGCCCGCGCCGCCCGCAGGGCGGCGCGGGCTGTAGATATTAGCTTTTTAATCAATTAACGAAAACTTATTTGGATTGGTATAGCGCTTAAAGTTAACAAAGCGCTAAAATTATAACAGATTTACAAAATAAATTTATTTGATTTATCATAAAATTGATATTTAATATAAAGGGTAAAAAATTGAAAGATCAGGATAAAAAAACGCCTCTATACCAAGAACATAAAGCCCTTCATGCGAAAATGCTTTCATTTGCAGGCTGGCAAATGCCACTGCAATATACTTCCGTAAAAGAAGAACATCTTACCGTCAGAAATAAAGCGGGTATATTTGATGTTTCTCACATGGGACAATTTTTTATTTACGGCAAAGAGGCGTTACTGTTTCTGCAAAAACTCGTTCCGCAGGATTTAACCCTGCTTGAAGAAGGAAAAGCTGTTTATTCTATGCTGGTAAACGAACAAGGCGGAATAATCGACGATTTGATAATCTATAGACTGCCTGATCAAAATAAAACATTTAAATTTCTTCTCATAGTCAACGCTTCACGGATTGAAAATGATTTAAACAGGCTGTTAAATAAAAAAAATAATTATGATTTAATAATTGACAATGAATCTGATAAGCTTTCAATGATCGCTCTTCAAGGACCTCGTTCTTCTGAAATCCTTGAAGCATTAGGATTAATCCAAGAAAATCAGCCGGGGAAATTTAAAGTGAAAGATATTAATCTCTTAAACATGGATATTATAATTGCCCGTACTGGTTATACAGGTGAAGACGGTTTTGAATTGATTGTTAAAAATGAAAATGCGGTAAAACTTTGGAAAAAACTTCTGGAAAAAGGAGAAAATTTTGGTTTAAAACCGATTGGTTACGCCGCAAGAGATACATTAAGGCTGGAAGCTTCACTATTGCTCTATGGTCAGGACATGGACGAAAAAACCACTCCTGTAGAAGCTTCTCTTAACTGGACAATTTCTAAAAATAAAAAAGAAAATTTTTCAGGCAAAGACATAATTTTTAACCAGCTTTTAAATAAAAATATAAATAAAAAGCTCATAGGTTTTAAGATGCTTGATCAGTCCGTTCCTCGCCATGATTATGAAATTTATATAGAAAATCAAACTGCGGGACATGTTACAAGCGGCGGGTTTTCACCCTGCGGCAACATTGGCGTCGGGCTGGGCTATATTGACACACAAAAACCCTTTACAGAAGGAACTAAAATAGACATAATGATAAGAGGAAAATTTCATCCCGCAGAAATTATAAAAAGACCGTTTTATAGTAAAAATTGATGAATAAGGAGAAAAACAACAATGACAGTGGACATGTCCAACATTTTATGCACAAAAAGCCATGAATATCTTGTTGAAAAAGACGATATACTTACAATAGGCATTACCGACTTTGCGGTAGAACAATTAGGCGATATTGTTTTTGTGGAACTGCCTGAAGTTGGAGCTGCGTTTGAAAAAGGCGAAGTTTTTGGAACAATAGAATCTGTTAAAGCGGCATCGGAGCTGTATCTTCCTGTTTCCGGCAAAATTGTTGAAATTAATGAAAACACACAATTGAAGCCTGAAATAATTAACGAAGACTGCTTTGGCGAAGGCTGGCTTGTAAAAGTAGCTGAATATAACAGCGAAGATTATATTGAAGCTATGCATTACGATCAATATAAAGATTTTTTGGAGCTGGAAGAAGAAGAGGAAGAATAGTTGCATAATTACAGCGCGCATACTGAAGAAATTCGCCGTGAAATGCTTGATGCGATAAATCTTGATTCAGTTGAAGACTTATTTTTACAAATAAATTCCGCTGTTAAAACCAAAGATTTTAACTTGCCTAAAGGACTTAGCGAACAAGATGCGGTAAAAAAGCTTATTCAAATGGCTTCTAAAAATAAGACCGCTCAAAACACCATATCTTTTCTGGGCGGAGGAGTTTATAACCGTTATATTCCGGCGTGTATTAACACTATAATTGAACGATCAGAATTTATAACATCTTATACGCCCTACCAGCCGGAAATTAGCCAGGGAACTCTTCAGGCGATTTTTGATTATCAAACTTTAATTTGTAATCTGACCGGCATGGATGTTTCTAACGCCTCGGTTTATGACGGAGCCACAGCTTGCGCTGAAGCGGCGCTAATGGCGTCAAGGCTTACAAAAAAAAGCCGGATTCTTGTTTCAGAGGCTTTAAATCCTGAATACAAAAAGGTTCTTGAAACATATTGTTACGGCGCGGATTTAAAAATTGATTATCTTGAAGTTCAAAATGGAGCTACCTGCTTAGATAAGGTTACTGACCCTGACAAATACGCCTGTTTATTAATCCAGAACCCAAATTATTTCGGGTGTGTTGAAAATACAGCGGATTTAGAGAAAATTAACAACTCTCAAGCAAAACTAATCGTGTGTATAGACCCGATAAACATGGCGATATTAAAAAGCCCGTCTGAATACGGGGCGGATATTACAGTCGGGGATTTTCAGTCTTTAGGGCTTAGCATGAATTTCGGCGGACCTCATGGAGGATTTATCGCCTGTAAATCTGCTTATTTAAGACAACTTCCAGGAAGAATCGTGGGATTAACTACGGATAAAGACGGAAAAGAAGCTTTCACGCTCACTCTTCAGACGAGAGAACAACATATCAAAAGAGAAAAAGCAACAAGCAATATCTGCACAAATAATGCGCTTATGGCTCTTGCAGCTACCGTTTATTTGTCAGTAATGGGAGCGCAAGGGCTGAAGGAAGCAGTTAATATTTCAATGCAAAGAGCTCATTATATGGCTGAAAAACTGGCTGAAATTCCTGAAATAAGTGTAATTTCAAAGAATTTTGTTAATGAATTTGTCATAAAATTAAATACGATTTCTTCAAATGAATTTATCCAAAAACTCGTCGCAAAAAATATTTTTATTGGAATAAATCTTTCCGAAAAATTCAACTATGCGAAAAACCACATGCTGATTTGTGTTACAGAAATGAATAGCGTTGAAGATATTGATATTGCTGTAGAAGAAATAAAAAATTCTATCTAACTTGAGCTGTTATACTAATCAACTTGAATTGCTAATTAATCGAAACGCTGAAATATCTTGAAATTTTATTTTAATTTTTTATGCGGCTCGCAGGCTTTGCCTGCGAGCCGCATGTCCTTAAGAAGGCGTAGCGGCTGGCGAAGCCAGCCGCTACGCCAAATATAAAATTATTTATTTAGCAATTCAGGTTAATCATTAAAAGAAATCGGCAAATGAAAAAGATGATTTTTGTAAATCCTTAATTAGCGGGCGTTTCGGCGAAGCCGAAACGCCCGCTATACCCTTGCCTAGCCCGCGCCGCCCGCAGGGCGGCGCGGGCTATAAGTAGCAGCTTTTTAACCAATTAACGAAAACTTATACCAAGTTGCAATCAAAAGAATATTATTTTTTGATATAGTTATTTAAGTTGAAAACAATAACAAATAGCGTCAAAAAGGGTATCAAAAATTTTTAAAGCGGACCGCAATTGTTTTTTCAGCCATGCCCAG
>JAKLDH010000052.1 GCA_022703625.1 Cyanobacteriota bacterium
GATTGGTATAATTAACTCGAATTGCTAATTAGTCGAAACGCTGAAATAGATTGAAATTTTATTTTAATTTTTTATGCGGCTCGCAGGCTTTGCCTGCGAGCCGCATGCCCTTAAAACGGCGTAGCGGCTGGCGAAGCCAGCCGCTACGCCAAATATAAAATTATTTATTTAGCAATTCAAGTTAATTAAGGATTTCAAAAAATTGTCTTTTTTTGCCGGCTTCTTTCAATGATTGATATTGGTCCTTTTCTTTGCTTGAAATCATTAAAGTTTTGATAATTTTTATCTTTTATGTATACTACTTTTTAGTATTGTTTTGGTTTTTAGTTTATATAAATTTTATAAAAAATCTATTGTTAAATTAGAAGAGGAGTTTTCTATGTGGGAAAAAGGCATTAACATTCATGAAGTAAAAGAAATTCGGTCAGGATCGTTTATTTACTTTGGAGTAGGCGCAATTAATAAAATTAACGCTATTGCAAAAGAATTAAAAGAAAGAAATATTAATAAAATTCTTGTTGTATGCGGTAAATCCTCTTACAAACTAAGCGGAGCCTGGGAACCTACAGAAAAAGCTCTTAAAGAAAATAATATTGAATTTAAAATTTATGATTCAGTAACCCCCAATCCAACCACACATCAGGTGGATCAAGCCGCAAAAATCGGACGTGAGTTCGGAGCGCAGGCAGTTCTTGCTATTGGAGGAGGAAGTCCTATCGATGCAGGCAAAAGTATTGCAATTTTACTGAAAAATACTGATAAAACCGCTAGAGAACTTTATGAATATAAATTTGCTCCAAAAGAAGCCGCTCCTGTAATTGCAATAAATCTCACGCATGGAACAGGAACAGAAGCTGACAGATTTGCGGTTGTGAGTATTCCTGAAACAGAAACCAAGCCGGCAATAGCTTATGAATGCATTTATCCTCTTTTTTCCATAGATGATCCGGCATTAACAACTAAACTGCCTAAGGAGCAAACCCTGTATGTTACAATAGACGCTTTAAATCACGTTTTGGAATCCTGTTCAAATATAACGACAAGCCCTTTGGCAATTCTTTTTACAAAAGAAGCAGTAAGGCTGATTGCTAAATATTTGCCGGTTGCTCTTGAAAATGCTGAAGATTTGACGGCAAGATATTACCTTATGTATGCGGCGATGATTGCCGGAATATCTTTTGACAGCGCGCGTCTTCATTTTACGCATGCCCTTGAGCATCCTATGAGCGGAATTAAGCCTGAGCTTCCGCATGGATTGGGACTTGCAATGCTTTTACCTGCGGTAATTAAAAAAATCTACGCAAGCAAAGCGGAAATCCTTTCCGATGTCCTTGAGCCGATAGTTCCGGGATTGAACGGAACAGCCGGTGAAGCGGAGAAAGCCGCTATTGGCATAGAAAAATGGCTTTTCAGCCTGGGAGTAACTTCTAAATTGGCAGATCAAGGTTTTAAGCTTGAAGATATAGATGTTTTGACAAAACAAGTGTTTGAAACCGCTTCTCTTGCAGGACTTTTAAAACTTGCGCCTGTTCCTGCCGACGAAAATACTGTTAAAGAGATTTATACAGAATCTTTTAGTCCGATTGGCAATGTAGCGGTAAAATAATGTTATACTACTCAACTTGAATTGCTAAATAAATAATTTTATATTTGGCGTAGCGGCTGGCTTCGCCAGCCGCTACGCCGTTTTAAGGGAATGCGGCTCGCAGGCTTTGCCTGCGAGCCGCATAAAAAATTAAAATAAAATTTCAATCTATTTCAGCGTTTCGACTAATTAGCAATTCGAGTTACTCAAAATAAGCTTTCGTTAAGTGGTTAAAAAGCTGATATTTAAAGCCCGCGCCGCCCGCAGGGCGGCGCGGGCTGAGTAAGGGCGTAGCGGGTGTTTCGGCTTCGCCGAAACACCCGCAAATTAAGGCTTTATAAAAACAACCTTTTTTATTTGCCGATTTCTTTTAATGATTGGTCATAACTTGGCTTTAAAAAATTATCTGCCGATTTCGGTTGCTTTTTGCGCCATTGCTTTTGTAATGCCCATTACAGCAATATTAGCTTCGTAGGCTCTTGATGTAAGAATGGAATCCGCCATATCAACCATCGGGTTCACGTTTGACCTTCTTATATAACCGTTTTCGTCCGCATCAGGATGCCCTGGCGCATATTCAAGATCGCCGAGCGTCGGGTCTTCTATGACGCCTGTAAAAGAAACTCCTGCGGATGTATTAGGAATTGAACCAGTACTGAATGTTTCATCTTTCATATTATTAAGAACGTTGCCAAAGGATATATCGTCTTTTGAAGATATAGTCGGGATTTTTCTTGAATAATTCGGCGTATTAAGGTTAGCAAGATTTATAGCATGGATTTCAAGCCGTCTTGCATGCGCATGCAAGCCTGATTCGGAAACATTAAACGATTTAAGTATGCTCATTGTCTATATCCTCTGTAAATTACCGTCCAAGCTGGGAAACTGTTTTTAAATCTTCGAAAACTTTGGAAATTCTCCTTGTTGCGATTGTATAAAAAAGAGAGTTTCTCTGCATTTCAGCAAGTTCCTCTGTCATGTTAATTCTGTCATTACCTTCTTCGGGCAAGGAAATTGACCCCATCTTTTTTGAAAGGTCAGTTTCAAGAGGCTTATCAAGACTTCCTAAATATTGATCAAATTTAACGTCCTGCCGAACATAGCCAGGCGTGTTTATATTGGCAAGATTTGTACTGAGAGCTTTTTGTTTAGCCCCAATTATGTCCAGTATAAAATTTGTTTTGTTTATTTCTTTATCGAAACCAAAAGACATTTGCTACCTCCATTTACCTAAGGCTGATTGCTTCCTGATACATTTGATCAAGAATTTTTATAAAACGACTGCTGGATATGATGCTGCTATTTACTTTCAGCGTTTCGTTAATAAAAGCGTAAGGTTCAAAATTTGCTCTTTCAATTTTGCCTTGTTTTATCTTTGAATGATCCATTAAAAGCTCGGGTTTGCCTGATTCCTGAGTGGCTTTAAACATGCTTCCCTCAAGAGTTTCAAGACCTTCGGGGTTTTTGAAAGCTACAATAGGGATTTTTCCTATATCTTTAAATGCATTTTCTTTTGAATCCAGAACTAAAATTTTTCCGTCAGGCTCAATTTTAATTCGTTCATAATTTGCGGGAATCTTTATCCCGCCGCCTACAAGCGATCCGCCGCTGGAAACAATATATCCTTCTGCATTAACAGACAAAGAGCCGCCTCTTGTATAAGCAATTTCACCGTTATTGTCAGTTATTGGAATAAAACCAGGTCCTTCAATAGCGATATCAAGCTCTCTAAAGGTTGCAAAATGGTCGCCTTGCGAGTGGTCTGTTCTGACAGCTCCTCGTAAAGGACCTATAGAGTTCATATAAGTTTCAAAACGCTGGGTTTTATAGCCTGTAGTGTTGTAATTCGACATATTTGAGCTTATATAGCCCAATGCTTCAAACATTATTTTTGAATTATCCGCAAGTTTTGCGATAGAACCTTGTATTGTTGTCATAACTGCTTCCTATCCCTTATACTTTCCCTAATTCCTGTAACAGTTTAGTTAATGCTTCATTTTGTATCTTAAAAAGCTCTCTATTCACCGTAAAACTTCTTCTTAAGGGAAGCACATTAAATACTTCTTCAGGCAAAGATACATTTGATTCTTCAATGTACCCCTGCTTGACGCTTACATTTTTAATACGCTCTCCATCGGCGCTGACAGCAGAAATAAAGCCTATGTTATGAATTTTCAGCTTTTCAGCGTCTTTAAACTGGATCAATCCGTCCTTTGTAATCCTTATATCGTCAACACTTCTGGGGATTTTTTCAAATTTAATTGGCGCTCCATCTCGTGATAAAACCTTATGGTTTTCAAGCGTTAAAAGATTCCCGTCTTTATCAAGCTTAAATCGCCCATCTCTAGTGAGTTTTATGCCGTTAGGCGTTTGTGTCTGAAAATATCCTTTACACGCAAGAACAAAGTCTAGCGGGTTTTTTGTAATTTTTATCCTGCCTATTTCCTCGTCTTTATTCTCAGAAACAGCATGCGGACCTATAAATTCCGCAAAAGAAGAGATTACAGGAACTTTTCTTTGGTATCCAACCTTGTTATATCCGGCTACGTTATCGTTTATGATGCTGGTAACATTTTGTATCAAGATCATTGAACTTACTGTTGAGCAAATTCCATCACCATCAAGGTGGATTCCGCCATTAAGCCGCATATTCTTCTTCTCCTTCTCTTTACTTTATTTAGTCGATATTTTAAGAGAAATTATTTAAGTTTTTTTGGAAATTTCATTCGTTTAGATGAATTTTTTGATAATTATAATAAAAGTCAATTAAGGGCGCCTTTAAAAACAAAAGAATTTTATTGTTTATATCTACCCCCCTGCCCCCCTTCAAAGGGGGGAGAAGCTGTGGGTAGGGGCTTCGCTGCGAAATGCGGACAGTACCGACTGCTTCGCAACCCTACACCAAGCCCCAAGCAAATTTCCTGAAAATTTTAAAAAATTGAGTTTTTAGAGGTGCCCTTTAAAAATATCAGCTAATTTATATTACTTTTTCTTTTATCAAGAAGAGATATTTTTTCGTCCGCTTCAAGGATTATTTGGGCGGTTTTCTGTGATGCTATTAATACAGAAGGGGAAATACTGTTTATTTGCGCTATTGTAATTTCCTGTTTTGGATTTTCCTCGTAATTTTTTTGTTTAATCTCTGATAATACTATTTTTGCCTCTAATTTTTCCTCTTTCATTTCTGAATTTAATGTTTTAAGGATATTTTCTATCACTTCCTTTTTGTTTTTATAACTTTCCTCGGATTCATGTTCCTGATCCTCTCTCATATGTTCTATATGTATATCAAGATGTCCATTTTTGTCAATAATAATAGTTATTTTAAACCTTCCAAGATTAATTGTTGAAACATAAACGACCATTGCAACTTCTTCATCCTCTTCAGAAGAACCTGATTTTTTCTTTTCAAAATGAATTTCAATTTTCTGCTGCTCTGAAAGAGGAAGCCAGGGCAGGTATAAAAGCAAAAGCTGAGTTATAATTTCCTGAGGGCTGGACTTTCTAGAAGGTATGATCTGATTCATCAGCCCCATTATGTCTTTAAGCTGATCATAATTTTGCATATTGCCAGGGGACTGCTGAAATAGTTTTATTAATTTATTTATAACCTCTTTAGAATTGGTTTCCAGTAACTGTTGCAGTATTTCAGGGTTGATTTTAGGATTTTTCAGCTCTAATAAATTAAGCATTGTTTGTCTGGACGGATTTTTAGTGGTTAAAAGCGCCACAAGTTCTTTTAAATCCTTGGGAAGATTTAATAATTCCTTTATAAATACCGCCTGATCCTGCCTGTTAATCGTTTGAGCTTTCATTTCAACATTAAAATTATATTTTACAGGCAGCGCCTTGAAAGTCTTAACGGGAACAGGGTTTATTGGTTTTTGCTCCGCTAAATTCCCTCTTTCTTTATTCAAGCCGGAAAGAGCTTTTAAAATTAACCTTAAATTTTTCGGGTTAATTATATCCAACCTTTTTATCCTGTATACTAAACGTCAAAATAAATTAATAAGGAAATCCTGTAAATTAAATCTTAAGGGTTGTTTTTCATTTTTCTATTTTTTTCATTTATTTTACACCATTTGTTAATAAATTTTAACATTTATTATTTTTTAAATAAAAATAATAAACAACTTTCATAAATAAATGTTGCTATAACTAAAATATGCCGTAGAAATCGGACAGAAAAAAATGGAGTTATATCAATTAACGAAAACTTATTTGAATTGATATATTGCATTATTAAACTCACAGGAGTATAATTCGGTCAGATTTGGGATGTGGAAATTTTTAAAATGAAAAAAAATATAATAATTTTTAATAATATTCACTATGAAGAATATGAAATATTTGATTTTCATATCTTTCATAAAAATAATAGTCCCTAAAAACTCCCCATTCATTTTATGAAAAGGGGAGTTTATATTTTGAATCTGATAAAAGAGCGATAATAATGAGTTTAATAAGTACATCAATAAATATTCCAGGCGTTATTGGAAATGTAAATCTGGTTATAGACCAGCTATCAGCATTTTTTGTTGTCATTATTTCAATAATAAGCTTTATCGGAGTTCTGTATTCAATCGGATATATCAAGCCCTATTTGAATAAAAATAATAATGTCTTCTCTCACTATGTATTTTTAGGCATTTTGATCGTTTCAATGCTTCTTGTTACAGTTGTACAAAACGCATTGGCGTTTTTAATCGTGTGGGAAATAATGTCCTTATCGTCATTCTTCCTTGTGATTTTTGAAAATGAGAAAAAAGACACGCTTGGCGCCGGTATAAATTATCTGATAACAATGCATATTTCAGTTATGTTTTTAATTGCGGGTTTTGTGATCCTTTCTTTGAAATCGGGAAGTTTGGATTTTGCGTCCTTTAAAAATGTTCTAGGCAATGATTCTGCCTTGGCAAATTTGGTATTTATACTTTTGTTTATTGGTTTTGGCATTAAAGCAGGATTTGTTCCCTTTCACAGCTGGCTTCCAAGAGCTCATCCCGCCGCTCCAAGCCATATCTCAGGGCTTATGTCGGGACTTATGATTAAAACGGGGATTTATGGAATACTTAGAACTTTGTCTTTTATTCCTGTTCCTTCTCTTGAAATTTCTTATTTTGTTCTTGTTATATCAATAATTACAGCCTTGTTTGGAGCGCTTTACGCTATTGCTCAGAACGATTTAAAGAAACTTCTGGCGTATTCATCAATCGAAAATATAGGTATAATCGGTATGGGTATTGCGATTGGAATGCTAGGGCTGGCATATAATAATAATATCGTTGCAATTTTAGGATTTTCAGGCGGAATTCTGCATATTTTAAACCATGCAATTTTTAAACCGTTACTGTTCTTTGCTGCAGGAGCTGTTTACAGCAAGACTCACACCAAAAATATCCGGAAACTTGGCGGATTAATTAAATCTATGCCGTCTACAGCGGCATTATTTCTGATCGGTACAATTGCAATAATCGGCTTACCTCCATTAAACGGGTTTATAAGCGAATTTTTAATTTATATTGCGCTTTTAAACGGATTATCAATACAAAACTCTTCTCTATTAATAATTTTTGTCATCACAATAGCATGTCTTGCCCTGGTAGGCGCTATGGCGTTATTATGTTTTACAAAAGCGTTCAGTATTGTATTTTTAGGGCATCCTCGAAGCGAAAAAGCCTCTGAAGTTAACCATGATATTTCCCGCATAATGCTTATTCCTATGGCAATTCTTGCTTTATTGATATTAATAATCGGACTTTTCCCGCAATATGTCATACAACTGGCAATTATGCCGGTTAATTTGTTTGTAAACAGCGCAAATATAATGATTGCAGATTCTTATACCCAGCTTTTAAGCATTATTTCGCTTGGTGGATTCAGTTTTATATTGCTATTTGCTTTTATATACATTTTAAGAACGTTAATGCTTCAAAACAAAAGCGTTTATAAACATAATACATGGGGTTGCGCTTATAAGGCAATAAATAACAGGATGCAATATGCCGCATCTTCTTTTGTAGACTTGTTTTTATCGTTTTTAGCGCCTTTTTTTATCACTAAATCTGAAATTGAAACTCCTGAAGGTTTATTCCCGAAAAAAGCGCGTTTTGCCCTGTATATTGATGATATCTTTGAATTTTACATTATAAATCCGGTTTTAAGCCTAAACAAAAGAATAATAGAAAGTTTTTACTGGATACAGGGCGGAAATACTCAGCAATATCTCCTTTATGGGCTAATTTTTCTTATTATTACATTAGTTTTTACAATAGGAGCTAGGTAATGATTGAATATATTTTAAACATAGCTATAATATCAGTTTATCCCTTTTTATTTATTGGGATAATAAACAAAATAAAGGCATTCTGGGGCGGCAGAGAAGGAGCTTCGGTATTTCAGCCGCTCTATGATTTTATTAAACTCCTTAAAAAAGGCGAGGTCATAAGCTCAACGACATCCTTTATTTTCAATATAACTCCTTCCTTAAACTTAGCCGCTGTTCTTTTTGCAGGATTATTCGTTCCTTTAATCAATCAGAAAGCGATTATAAGCTTTGAAGGCGATTTTATTCTTTTTGCTTACATTCTTGCTCTAAGCAGGTTTTTTAGCATTATTTCAGCGATGGATACAGGAAGCAGCTTTGAAGGAATGGGGGCAAGCAGGGAAGTTAGCTTTTCCACACTTGTTGAACCAGCATTTTTTATAACTATTGCCTCTATTGCGGCTTTAAGCGGCGTTAATTCTTTTCAGAACCTCTCTTTAATACTTCAGAATACGGGTGAAACAGGCTATTTAATAATAATTCTTAGCATTGTTGTCATTTTTATGATGATTCTTGTTGAAGGATGCAGGGTTCCGGTTGATGATCCCAACACGCATTTGGAGCTTACAATGGTGCATGAAGTAATGATTCTCGACAATTCCGGTCCTGACTTAGCTTTAATTAACTACGCAAATTCATTAAAAATGATTTTATTTTCATCATTAATCGCAAATTTAATGATTCCAGCAGGCGCAACATTGCTAAATGCCTCTATATGCTTTACAGGAATCGTTTTATTCCTTGCAATACTAATCGGAACAATTGAATCAGGAACAGCAAGATATAGAATGACGCGTCTATTTGAATTTATATTTCTAATGAGTTCTGTTTCCTTGCTAATACTTGCTTTAACGATGATAGCAATATACGAAAGTCCTGTGGGGGTAATAAAATGATAGATACTTTGATACTTTTATTCGGTTTAACAGGGCTTTTAATGTCGATTAAGAGCCGAATTAAAACAATAATAAATATTCTGTCCTTGCAGGGCGTCATTCTCTTTCTTATCATTCTTTTTTCGCATAAAGCAAGTTTGAGTTTAAGCTATCTGTTTCTTATTTTTGAAACCCTGATTATTAAAGCGCTTTTTATACCTTCTCTCTTGAACAAAATATTGCTGAAAAATAGCGTGGATAGAGAAACAGAGCCTTATATCCCGAACTTTTATTCGCTTGTAATCTCAAGTTTTATTCTTTTTTCAGGAATTACGATCTCAAATTATTACGCTCCTTTTTCTGTAAATATGACCCCTTTGTTTTTTGGCGTGTCGTTTTCAGCGATTTTAACAAGTTTATTTTTTATAACAACCAAAAAGAAGCTTTTAACCCATGTTATAGGTTTTGCAATGCTTGAAAACGGTATATTCCTTTTTTCACTTGCTATAGCTGATGAAATGCCGTTAATCGTAAACCTGGGAGTCCTTTTAGACGTATTTATAGCCGTCTTTATACTTGGGTTGCTTATAGGCAAGATCAATACGGTTTTTCACGATACAAGTTCCTGTACATTATGTAATCTAAAGGATTGTGGCTGCGATGACTGACATTATTTTAATATTACCGGTAATTTTTAGTATTATTTTGTTTTTAATGAAATCAAGAACATTAAATAATTTACTGGTTATTTTATATTCTGTTATATTCCTGTTAGCCGCTATATTCCTGTATTTCAACCCGAATTCTTCGGGGAGTGTCTTTAATAATTATTTTAAAGTTGATTCTTTAAATATTTTATTTCTTTTAATTTTAGCTGTTGTTTTTGCGGGAGTAGCTTTATATAATCATAGTTTTGTTAAAAGCTTGAATTTAGTAGTAAGTCAACACAAAAAATACTCAATCGGTATAATATTGTTTATTTTTTCTATGACAGGAGCTATTTTAAGTAATCATTTAGGGCTATCATGGGTATTTATCGAAGCAACAACACTTGCTAGCGCGTATTTAATATATTTGCCAAATACAAAACAATCTCTGGAAGCTGTTTGGAAATATGTATTTATCTGTTCAATAGGAATTTCACTTGCGTTTGTGGGAATAATTCTTCTTTTAATAGCTTCGGAACAGGTTAATTCGCTTTTCTTCGACGAATTATATATAAATGCCGGCAAAATAATCCCATTCTGGCTTAAATTATCTTTTATTTTTATATTAACAGGTTTTGGAACAAAAGTAGGACTTGCTCCGGTTCATTCCTGGCTGCCTGACGCTCACTCAGAAGCTCCTTCGCCTGTTTCAGCGTTATTATCCGCAACATTGCTCAATTCAGCGTTTCTGGTTTTGCTTAGATACTATAAATTAATGGATTTAAGCGGATTATCAGGCTTTGCAAATACTCTACTGACGATTATGGGAATAATGTCCATATCTATTACAGCCATATTTGTGTTTAACAGCAATAATTATAAAAGAATGCTGGCTTATTCATCGATTGAGAATATGGGAATAGCCGCAATAGGCATTACACTAGGACCCGTCGGTATTTATGCGGCTATGCTCCAACTATTTGCTCATTCATTAATTAAATCATCGTTTTTTTTAACAGCAGGAAACATTTTAACCCTTTTTGAAACAAAAAAAATCAATAAAATAAGCGGACTCCTAAAAAAAGACAGGCTCACAGGCTGGTTGTGGATTGCCTGTTTTGTGGGAATTTCGGGATTACCTCCATCTCCGTTGTTTTTAAGCAAATTTTTGCTTTTAAAAGAACTGTTTTCAAATAATCAAATCGTTTTTGCAAGCGTATTTCTTTTATTGCTCTTGATAATCCTCTTTGGAATCGGCAGATCAGTCATAACAATGACATTTAGTGAGGCTGAAGAAGCTAATCGTCAAACAGAAAGCGGCTATTTATATAAATTTATGTATATTCCGCAAGCTGTCTTTCTTACAGGCGCTGCAATTGTTGGAATATATACGCCGTCATTCATTTATAACCTGTTAAATAATGCTGTAATAGGATGTCAGTAATGAAATGGATAAAAACACAAAATAATAAGGTTCTTGACTTAAATGATATTCCCTTGCTGGATTTGCGGAATCTTCGGCAGGAAATAATTCTGGAAAGTAAGGAAGGCAAAAGAGTTATCGGATTTTTTGGAGCTAAAGAGGCTTCGTTAATCAGGTTATATGTAATTTTGGCAGATGACAAGAATTCCTGTTTGCTTATTTCATCAGCTATAATAAGCAAAATCAATTCTTATCCATCTATAACCAATGAAATACCAGCTTTTCATGCCTTTGAAAGGGAGTTTTTCGAGGAATTTGGGGTAGAATCCTCTGATCATCCCTGGTTAAAGCCCGTTAGATATAGCCAAAACAGATTTGATAAAACTCAAAAAATTGAAAATTATCCTTTCTTCAAAATGGAAGGCGAGGATGTCCATGAAGTTGCGGTTGGACCAATTCACGCCGGAGTTATTGAGCCTGGGCATTTCAGGTTTATGTGCAACGGCGAAAATGTTTACCACCTTGAAATACAGCTTGGATATCAGCACAAAAACATTGAGGATTTATTTTTGCAGAAAAATAAACCGTTAATGCATCTTGCCGAATCAATTGCGGGAGATACGGTTATAGGGCATTCAATCGCTTATTGCAACGCTGTAGAAGCATTAATGAACATCCAAATATCCGAAAGAGCCGAATTAATAAGAGCTGTTGCGCTGGAAATGGAAAGAATCGCCGTTCATATAGGGGATTTAGGAGCAATTTCAAATGATATCGCATATTTAATGGGGAATTCAATTTTTGGAGCAACAAGAACTCTAGTGATTAACACCTTGTTGGAAATCTGCGGAAGCAGATACGGCAGGGGTTTAGTCAGGGAAGGAGGTGTCGCTTTTGATATAGATGAAAATTTATCGGATAGAATTTCTAAAATGCTTGATACAATTCTTAAATCCGTAAAAATAATTGGCGAAACTTTATTTTCTTCCTCCAGCGTCCTGTCAAGACTTGAAAAGACGGGCGTTTTAAGCAAAGAAACAGCCCTTGAAATCGGATTGGCAGGCATGTCCGCCCGCGCATCCGGCATTTCTATTGATATACGGACTAATCACCCGTGGGGCGAGTATAAAAACAGAAATACTGAAATAATTACAATGAAAACCGGTGATGTATATGCGAGGGCTTATATAAGATACATGGAAATTATGCAATCAGCTGAAATAATCAGGGATTTGCTCAAAAAATTATCTGTATGCAAAGACAATCAATTGTTATCAGCTTTTCAACATAAGTTAAAATCAAATTCTATAGTTGTTTCAATGACAGAAGGATGGCGAGGAGAAGTTGTACATACTGTTTTAACTGATGAATCAGGCAATATTTCAAAATATAAAATAAAAGACCCGTCTTTTAACAATTGGTACGGCTTGGCGCTTGCCGTAAGAGATAACGGAATCTCTAACTTCCCGCTAATCAACAAAAGTTTCAATTTATCTTACTGCGGAAATGATTTATAAAGGGATAGAGTATGTTTAAAGCATTAAAAACAAGAATACATCAAGGTTATCAGGCAATACCCGATATAAAAAAAGCCGTAATAAACGAGCAATTTAGAGGTTTGCCTTTGATAAACAAAGAAAATTGCATCAATTGCGGCAAATGTATTTCAGCTTGCCCAACTGCCGCTATAAACGAAAATCTTTCAATTGATATGGGCAAATGTACATTCTGCGGCGATTGTGAAAGAATTTGTCCTGAAAATGTCATTAAATTCACTAATTTTCATAAAATTGCTTCAAGTTCAAGAGAACATTTAATCGTTAATTCTGAAATCAATGAAAATAATTATAGAACTGATGCAATAAAAGCGTCTAAGCAGATAAAAAAACTGTTTGGCAGGTCTTTAAAGCTTAGGCAGGTATCAGCAGGCGGATGTAACGGCTGTGAGATGGAATTAAACGCCTGTTCAAATGTTAACTTTGACATGGGTAGATTCGGGATTGAGTTTGTAGCTTCTCCACGACACGCTGACGGCATTCTTATAACCGGACCAATCACTCAAAATATGGCATTTGCTGTTGAAGACGCTTATTTAAGCGTACCTGACCCTAAAATTATAATACTAACCGGAGCATGCGCAATAAGCGGCGGGGTATTTGGGAATTCAGACGCATTAAACAGGGAATTTATTGAAAAATACAAGATAGACTTATATATTCCAGGCTGTCCTGTTCATCCTTTAACAGTAATTAACGGCATTTTAGACTTTTTAATTTTATAGTAACTTGAGTCGCGAATTAACCGAAATCGTCATCCTGAGCGGAGCGAAGGATATCATTGCATGAATACAACAAGATTCTTCGGGCTAAAGCCCTCAGAATGACGATTAAAAAAAATTAATTAGCAATTCGTGTTGATTGGTTTAGCGCGCTTCTTTGAATTGGCATAATTCCTTCAAGTTGAATATTATTTTCCTTCAAAAATTTCGCAATACTCTCAATAGAAATTGCTAAATTCATACCTTGCGCATCTTTCAGAATCCTATTATTTATTCCGATTAAATAACCATTTTGATCAACAAGCGGTCCGCCGGAATTTCCCGGATTTATTGCCGCATCTGTTTGAATAAAATTGATTTTTGGGATTTCATCAAGCAGGATATTTTTATTGCTTATTATTCCCATAGTGGCAGTATTTTTAACAAAATTGGGCGAACCCATTGCAATTGTAAATTCTCCGCGTTTAAAATCTTTTTCGGCAGGATTTCTGAATTTTGTCAAAGGTTTGACAAAATCAGGTATTTTTTTGTCAGAAGAAATTCGTAATACCGCCAAATCATAATCTTTGTCTGCAACAACCACTTCAGCGCAAGCAGTTTCATCTACAGCGGCATTTTTTTCATTATAAAAATATATAATTAAATCGGATTTGTTCTTTTTTTTATCTTTTGCGGAAGATGTTTCTATAACATGCTGATTAGTTATTACCAATAAATCTCCGGTTGTTTTCTCTTTAACAATTATTCCGGAACCCTCAGAATAACTACTGGCGCCGCTTTCATTAATTTCTAAATTAGCAATTCCCACTGTAGAAGGACCTATTTCGCTTATAGTTCTGGCAATTTGATTCAATGACGAGGACTCAAGGTTTTTTGCAAATTGCGCATTATTGTTAATTAACTGTTTTGATTCGTTTATATTCGTTTGTAAATTATTTATTTGTTGCTGTTGATTACAACTGTTAATTCCAAGCCCAAGGTTTGCGATTAAAGAAAGGGGCACTCCTATTTGTTTAATTATTGATTCTTTTTTATCTTTTTCTTTTTCTTTATTTTCTCTAACACTATATGATTTAATTTGTCCAAAGTTTATTGTTTTTCTATGAAAATTTTGATTTGAAAAATTTGTTCCATAAAAAGTAGTTTGCATTATTTTTTCCTTTAAATATTTATTTAATACTAAATTTTAAATGAAGCTAAATATATAAAATTGCTAATTATACCAATCATTAAAAAAATCGGCAAATGAAAAAGATGATTTTTGTAAATCCTTAATTGGCTTTTTAACAAATTAACAAAAACTTATTTAGATTGGTATACTTAACTGCTTATATAAATATTTTGTCTTCTTCTTACCGCTAAATAATAAACATCCTCATATTTTTTGGCTGAATTTTCCCAGGTAAAACGCTTTTGCATTGCGTTTGCAATAAGCTTTTTCATTGCCGGTTTATTGTTGTAATAAGTGTATACAGACCAGCCTATAGTGTTAAAAAGAGCATTAGCGGCGGGATCATAAAATTTAAATCCTGTACCCGTCATTTCTTGCTCGTTAAAATTGTCTACCGTATCGTTCAATCCGCCGGTAGCCCTAACCACGGGTAATGTTCCATACCGCAGGCTATACATCTGATTAAGCCCGCAGGGTTCAAACCTTGAAGGCATAATGAAAAAATCAGAACCAGCCTCTATTTTATGGGCAAGTTCATTGTTAAATCCTATATGAACACCGATTTTGTCGGGGAAAAACTTTGGAGCGCCGCCAAAATAGAAATGCGACCATACTTCTCCTGTGCCAAGAAGTATAAACTGGGCATCAAGGTCAAATAAACTGTACAAGGCTTCTGATAAAATATCTACGCCTTTTTGTTTAACAAGTCTTGAAACAATGCCGAATACCGGTATATCATCTCTTACCGGCAATCCAAACGTTTTCTGCAAGTCCCTTTTACATTCCAGTTTGCCGGAAAGATCGTTTTCAGAATAATTTTTAACTATATATTTATCTGTTTCAGGGTTCCATTCTGAATAATCGCAGCCGTTTAAAATGCCGTATAAACTTCCTGCTCTTTCCTTTACGACTCCCTCAAGTCCCCATGCGTATTCAGGACTTTGAATCTCTTTTGCGTAACCGTCGCTTACCGTTGTGATAAGGGTTGAATGCAAGATACCGCCTTTTAAAAGGTTTACCTGATTATTAAATTCCAGCTCCAGAAAATTAAAATGTTCCCATCCAATTCCAAGCACGTCCATTAACCCTTCATAAAAACTGCCCTGATGCTGTATATTATGGATTGTTAATATGCTTGCCGCTTTGCCAAGAGCGTCATGTTTATAAGTTGTGTTTAATAAAATCGGAATAGCCGCAGTTTGCCAGTCATTTGCGTGAATTATATCAGGATAAAAATCAAGTTTTTTGCAAAGTTGAAGGCATGCTTTTGAAAAAAACGCAAAACGGTTGTCATTATCCATATAACCTTGTCCGTTATCGTCATTATAAAGGTTTTTTCGACCAAAATATCTTTCATGTTCAATGAAATAAACCGGAACATCCGTTTCCGGAATTTTTCCTTCAAAGACTCCGCACCATTCTTCTCCAAGAACTCCCATTGGAACGCCTAACGCTCCCTGTACTTCTTTCAGTCCATATTTTACCTTATCAATTTCATAATATCTCGGGATTACAAGTCTTACATCATGCCCGAGTTGTTTTAAATATTTAGGCAAAACTCCTGTAACGTCTGCGAGTCCTCCTGTTTTTGCATAGGGAACCGCTTCTGTTGCGGTTATTAAAATTTTAAATTTTGGGCGCATTTTTTTCAACTCCAACTATAAATTTACCAAAATCAGGCGATTCTGAGGGTTTTAACCCTCAGAATGACGATTAAAAAAATTAATTAGCAATTCAAGTTTATTAATAATATACCTGAAAAAATTTCAATGTCGCATAAATTCTTTTGTTTTTAGAGGCGCCCATTATATGAGGGTTCGTCATTCTGAGGGCTTTAGCTCGAAGAATCCTGTTGTATTCATTCAATGAGATCCTTCGCTTCGCTCAGGATGACCTTGAAAATTAAACGGTCAATGTACTATTGCATATTGGAAACGTTACGATAGTTTAAGAAGAGTTATAACGCTATTAGCCAGTGATATCAACATATCATAATAATTTATGTTTAGTCTTGTCAATTTTTATAATTGACAGGTTATTAATAAATAGGATAACTTAAAAAAGTTATAATTGTAAAAAATACACTTGTTGGGTTTATTTTAAGGATTACCGGAAATCAAATGCAAACTTTTTTTCAAAACAAACATAATTATAAAAGATCTCAAGCGCAGGCGAAACAGAGCTTGAACTTTAAGTTTGCCAGTCTATTTAACATTTAAAACTAAAAAGAAATAGTTAAAAGGTCTGCAAACTAAAGAAAGCAGACCTAAATTTTTATTGATCGTAAGCATTTTAAACATTAGCAGGGAAAGACAAAATTGATAGGGAATTTAACGGCAAATAGACATAATAAAGAACAAATCCCGTTTAAAAACGGATTTCTTGTCAAGACTTTAGGCTCTGAAAAGCTTACTGCCGGTTTTGAATTTCTTAGAAAAAATCCTGTAGCAGAAATAGTCGGACTAGATTTTGCGACTATGATAATTCCAAGAACGACCATAGATATGGAACAAAATCCTATTTACGGATGTCAAACTCTTTTTAGAGAAGCTGTGCCGCTAATCCCCAATCCGTTTTTACCCGGGCTTATCGGATACTTAATGATGAAATCCAAAGGATATCAGGGCTTAAACGCTAATAGCCCCACAATGAACGCTCTTTATAAAGCATGGAGTAAAGCAGAAGAAGCAAAAGGAGAAAAATTTTCTGTTGCTAATCCTCAAAAATCAATTATTACCGGCTATATACAAAATGTGTTTAAAAATACGGAAGGGCTTGTTGGCAAAGATACGAAGAGCATTATGGGAGATAATTTGGCAAAATTCTCTGAAAATCTTGCCGACCTTGTTTTAAACAGAAAAAATATGAAAGATAAAGAGTTTTCAGAGAAACTTAAATTAGCGGCGAAAACCTTTACAGAAATAACAGGCGCGGAAGATTCCCTATGCGTTAAAATGGACAAGCGGATTAACACTACTGTTCATCTGTTAATTAAAGATACGGTTGACGTTGGCAGTAAAATATTTATCAGTAACCCGCCTGAACAAGTTAAAGGAGTTATTGACGACTTATCCCGCTTTGCCAAAAAGAAAACAGCGGTTGCGATAG
>JAKLDH010000053.1 GCA_022703625.1 Cyanobacteriota bacterium
TTGTTTTTAAAAAGATTGAAATGTTTTTAATTTAATAGAGTGAATAAGAGGATATTTAGAGTAAATTTTTGACTTTGGGAGAAAAAAATATGTTTACTTATGGAGTTACAGGCTATAATAATAGCCCTGGTTTTGTTAATTACGCAAAACCAAACAATACTGGAAATATTTATGGATATTACCCGGCGGCAATGAATTACGGAATGTCAAATTATGCCGCTATGGCAGACGCAATGAATTATGGAATGTCAAACTATGCTGCGATGCCAGGAGGAATGAGCTATGGAATGCCCGCTTATGGCGGATACCCTGCAAATGGGCTGGGGGCTGCATTAAACGGCTCAAAACAAGTTACAAGATCAAATTATACTCCAAGTTTTTCGGGTGGAGCAATAAGCGCTACAGCGGCATCTAATGTTGCGGCGGCGGTGCAAAGCGGAAATGTTGGAAGCGCTGTTTCTGCCGGAACAAATGCGGTTGGAGAAGCAATAGGCTCAATTGGTCAAGGCATCGCCGGAGTTGGCAATGCAGTTGGTCAAGGCATTGGAGCAGTTGGACATGGAATTGGTCAAGGCGTTGGCGCAATAGGAAATGGCGTTGCTAACGGAATTGGCGCAATTGGAAACGGACTAGCCGGAATCGCTGACGGCATGGGGCTAAACGGTCTTGCGGACGGCATTTCTGGCGTAGCTAACGCAACTGCTGATGCAGTAGGCGCAATTGCAGACGGTATAGCAAACGGAATCGGAGCAGTTGGAGATGCAATAGGCGATGCAGTCGGATCGGTTGCCGACGGCATTGGCGATGCGGCATCCGCTGCGGCAAGCGCTGCAAGTTCAGCGGCTGATTCCGCAACTGCCGACGCTTGTGGAGTTGGAGATTCCTGTTCCGCAGACGGGGTAGGTCCTGGAGCAGACGGCGCTGCTTCAGCAGATGGTACAGGCGATGGATCAGGCGCTGGCGATGGCTGTGGCGATGGCTCCGGAGATGGCGGAAGTTGTGGCGACGGCGGAGATGGTTCTGGCGGTTGCGGCGACGGCGGTGGTGACGGTGGCGGCGACGGTGGCGGCGACGGCGGTGGTGACGGTGGTGGCGACGGCGGCGGAAGCGCATAAAAAATACTAAAAATAAATAATATTTTGGGCAAATTTTATAATAAATTTAGTAATGGTCAAGTTGTATCTGATAAATTATAAAAGAAGTTATACCAATCAAAATAAGTTTTCGTTAATTTGTTAAAAAGCTAATATCTACAGCCAGCGTCGCCCTACGGGCGGCGCTGGCTGAGTAAGATCATAGCGGGTGTTTTGCCTTTGGCGCATGAATGAGTTAAAACTCCGGCTTACGCTATAAAACACCCGCAAATTAAGGCTTTACAAAAATTATTTTTTTATTCGCCAACAATCCCATATTAATTAATTCTCAAATTTGTTATATATTAATATAATAAAATTCATTAATATGTATGCACTTAACGAGTTTTTCTCATTATTCGCAAGCAATTCATGTTAATTATTTTTGTCGTTTAGTATAATTTTGACGCTTAACCTATAGGGAAATTTATATGAAAGTTTTTGACACACAATCCCAAACACTAAAAGAGTTTTCGCCGCTCGATGATAATAAAGTAAAAATGTATGTATGCGGTCCAACCGTCTATGATTATCCGCATCTTGGGCATGCAAGATGTTATATAACTTGGGATGTGGTATATAGATATTTAAAATTTAGAGGTTATGATGTAACTTATGTCAGAAATATCACCGATATTGACGATAAAATAATTAACAAAGCCCTTCAGACCGGCTTTTCAACAAAAGAAATAGCTGACAAATACTATTTTGAATTTGAAAAAGCTATGAATGAACTAAATACGGCAAAACCGGATATTGAACCAAAAGCTACTGAAAATATTGAAGAAATGATCGATATAATTAAAACGCTATGTGAGAAAGGCTTTGCATACCCTGCTGATGGTGATGTATATTTTAATGTTGCGAATTTTAAGAAATACGGCAGGCTTTCAAAACAAAACCTGGAAGATTTAAAATCCGGCGCAAGAGTTGAAGCTTCTGAAAAAAAACAGAATCCGTTTGATTTTGCCCTGTGGAAAGCGGTAAAAGATGAAACTGAACCCGGCTGGAACAGTCCCTGGGGAAAAGGGCGACCGGGCTGGCATATAGAATGTTCCGCAATGTCAAAAAAATTTCTTGGCGAAACAATTGATATTCACGCAGGAGGTCAGGACCTTATTTTTCCTCATCATGAAAACGAAAAAGCCCAGTCAGAAGCCGCTTTTGGAAAAGATTTCGTTAAATACTGGATGCATAACGGTTTTGTTAAAATTAACGAAGAAAAAATGTCTAAATCTCTTGGAAATTACATCACAATAGGAGATGTTCTAAAAAAATATGATGCTAACACAATAAGGTTTTTTATTTTGACAAATCATTATAGAATGCCTGTGGAATTTGGAGATCAGGCTTTGGAATCGGCTAAAAATGGCATAAAAAGGCTGAAAAATGCTTATGAAGATATAAAAACTATTACAAGCGAAGAAAAAATAAAAGAAGCGGAAAATATAATATCTTTTTTATTTGATGAAGTAGCTAAAACAGAGCATATTCCGTTTCATGGAATAGACAGCCTTGAGGAAGCTCAGGGTTTAGAGAAAAAAATTCCGCCTGAAATTGCAAATTCATTGATTTTAAGTCTTAAAAACTTTATAAACGCAATGGACGATGATTTTAATACCCCAAAAGCTCTTTCTGTACTTTTTGAAATTGCAGGGCGCGCTCAAAAAATCAAACAGTCGGATTCTGCTGAATTTGGTCTTTTTTATATAGCAATGCTTTTAAAACTTTCGAATGTTCTTGGTTTTGATCTGACAAAAGAAGAAAAAGCCTCAGATGAACTGGCTTCACAGCTTATGGACGTAATAATTAATTTAAGACAAATTTCAAGAGAGCAAAAAAACTGGGAAATGTCTGATAGAATAAGAGATGAGCTGGTGAAAATCGGCATAACGCTTAAAGATCACAAAGATAAAAAAACAACCTGGAGTTTGTCTGATTAAATGAAAAAGCTTTCAATAAGGTCTTATGCGTATATAGGCGATGCCGTATATGAAGTGTTTGCAAGAAAAAAGACGTTATTTATCACTGAAAACCCTAAAAGACTGCATAAAGCAACCTCATCTATTGTAAATGCCGAATTTCAGACGGAACTGCTGGAATTTATACAGGATTTTCTTGTGGAAGAAGAAAAAGAACTTGCAAGAAGAGCAAGAAATCTTTCCGTTACAACTGCAAGAAGAACAAATCACACTCTTCACAGGCTTAGCACCGCTTTTGAAGCGTTAATAGGGTATTTATATCTAAATAATCAAGACAGATTAAAGGATTTATACAATTATATAGAGCCTTTAATAGACAAAAAGCTTTTAAATTCTTCTTTGCCAAGCGGGCAGGGAACAAATCTATCCTGATTAGCCAGAACTTTAGCGGCAAATTCATAATAAATCTTTGCCTGATCCGATTCAGGATAAGCTTCAACAACTGTTTTTCCTTGCAATTCGGCTCTCTGAACATAATCAGAACGGGGAATAAACTGTATTACAGGCACATTTAACCTTTCGGCAAGTTCTTCTATTATATTTTTTTCATTTTCAACATTTCTTAAATTCCCCACAATACCTGTCAATCTTACATTTAACCCTTGTTCCGCAAAAAGTTTTATACTTGAAGCAATGTTATTTGCCGCATAAAGCGACATATATTCGCCGCTGGTAATAATATAAACATCTTCAGCGTAGGAATGTCTTATTGGCTGGGCAAAACCTCCGCATACAATATCGCCTAAGACGTCATAGATTACAATATCAATATTATATTTTTCAAAAATTTTATATTTTTTGATTAGATCAAGCGCAACGAGAACTCCTCTGCCTGCGCAACCCTGCCCCGGCACAGGACCTCCGGCTTCCATGCATAAAATGTTGTTAAATCCTTTATAAATGGTTTTAATTAAAGATTCTTCAGAATTACCGAATTGGCGGGTTATCTCGGAGATTGTTTCAATGAATTTCCCGTTCATAAGGGTATTTACCGAATCAGATTTAGGATCACATCCTACCTGAGCGGATTTAATGTTCATTATGCTTAATGCCGCCGTAAGATTACTGGATGTGGTAGATTTTCCTATTCCGCCTTTTCCGTAAATAGCGATTTGTTTTATATTTTTCGTCATTTTTCTTTTTCAAGTTTAAAAATCTTAGATTAATTCCAAGATTACTATAAAAATAGCATAAATACACGCTATACCCTTAATCAGCCCGCGTAACCCACAGGGCGGCGCAAAAGCTGTAAATACCAGCTTTTTAACAAATTAACAAAAACTTATTTGGATTATACCAATCAATTTAAAAAACCGTTAAATAAAAAAGATGGTTTTGCAAATTCTTAATTAGCGGGTATTTCGGCGAAGCCGAAATACCCGCTATATCCTTACTCAGCCCGTGCCGCCCGTAGGGCGGCGCGGGCTGTACATATTAGCTTTTTTACCAATTAACGAAAACTTATTTGTATTGGTATAATTTTAAATTTTATAAATTAAAAAAAATATAATGACAAAAAAATTTTCATGGTAATATAATTTTTTGAATTATAATAAACATTAAAACTATATATAATAAGATTTAATGTTAAAAAATAACGGAGGTGCAAACAATTTTGCGTAAATATGAACTATTTTGTCTTTTAAAAGCTGGTTTTGATATCGAAAATACTGATCAGACCGTAGGAAATATAGAAAAATCCATTCAAAACTTAGGCGGAAAAGTTTTTGACTGTAACAAAGCGGGACGTAAAAGACTTGCTTATGATATTGCAGGAAATAAAGATTCTTTTTGTGTTATATTTAATTTTGAAATGCAGCCTGAAAAATTGAAAGAACTTAAAAGAAGTTTAAAACTTAATGAAACAGTGATAAGAGATTTTATTTCCACAATAAAATCACGTCAGGAAGCAGTTTCAACAGCTAAACAAATATAGATGCGGGTAAATTATGAGTATAAGTAAAATTGTAATAACAGGACAGGTTGTACGAAATCCTGAGAAAAGATTTACCGAGAATAATCTTGCTATAACGAGTTTTACTCTTAATTTTGCTCAGGACGAACAGGAAAAGCTCATTAGGGTATCAGCTTTCGGCAATTCTGCCGAAAAAATTTCACAAACAATTAAAAAAGGTCATTACGTTGTTGTTGAAGGCGGTTTGCAGACAAATACCGTTAAGACTGACTCAGGTACTGATAAAAAGTTCTTTGAAATTAATGCCCAAAATGTGGAAATTTTATCACAATCAGGTAAATCTGAAGACAACATTGAAGAAAAAGAAGATGTATTCGGTCTGAGTGATGAAATATCAAACGAAGACTTAATTGGAGAAGATGAAATACCGTTCTAGAAAGGACTTTATATATGTTAAGAAGCCGTATGAGAGACAGAAAAAAATTTAAGCCATGTAATTTCTGCGCAGATAAAGTGGATGATGTGGATTATAAAGATACAATGAAATTAAAAAGATATCTTACAGAAAGAGGTAAGATAATCCCCAGAAGAATAACCGGCAATTGCTCTTTTCATCAGAGAAGACTTGCATTAGCCGTTAAAAAAGCAAGAGAAAACGCTTTAATATCTTATATATTCGAAGGCTAAAAACTTCTGCATAATTAAAACTAAAGTCCTGATTGTTAAAAAAAACAATCAGGACTTTATGCTAGACAAATTTAAATAAGTTTTCGCTAAAAAATTAAAATAAAATTTCAAACTATTTCAGCGTTTCGACTAATTATACTAAGCGACATATTTAAATTTACATTTTAACTAAACAAACACTATTTTTTAATGCTTTTTAGAAATGCCCTTAATAAAGCATTAACGGCTTTAAACAACGTCAGCTTGGAGTTTCATTGACTAAGAGATACATGCATGTTACTTATTAAAGTACAAATAAATAAAATATTAATAAAAGGGCATGGAGTATCAAAATGGAAGCTGTATTGTTATATGAAGGCAAAGCTAAAAGGGTTTTTGAGACAGACAAACCTGATGAGGTTATTATAAGCTTTAAAGATGACGCCACAGCGTTTAATGGCGTGAAAAAAGATAGTTTTGCCGATAAGGGCAAAGTTAACCTAGCTTTTACAAAACATTTTTTCAACCTTCTTCAACAAGCAGGGATTAAAACGCACATAATTTCATTTATCGACAAGACCTCTCTTAGAGCGAAAAAAGTTCAAATAGTTCCTCTGGAAGTAGTCGTGAGAAACTATGCGGCGGGGTCATTATGTAAAAGGCTTGGTTTTGAAAAAGGCATGGAACTTAAACCTGTTCTTTGCGAATTTTATCTTAAAGATGACAGCTTAAACGATCCTATACTTTGCAGAGAGCATATTAAATATTTAAATATCGCAACAGAACAGGAAGTTGCCTACATTGAGCAACAAGCATTAAGCATTAACAAAGTAATTTCTTCTTTTATGGACTCAAAAGGAATAACCCTTGTGGATTACAAGCTTGAATTCGGAAGAACATCAGACGAAGAAATTATACTTGCTGATGAAATTTCTCCGGACACCTGCCGATTCTGGCTAAAAGGCACGATGGAATCGCTTGATAAAGACGTTTACAGAGAGGATAAAGGCGATCTTGTAAGTTCTTACAAGAGATTAGCTGAGATATTAGGTTTAGAAATCAATTAATTAAGGATTTTAGACAAATGAAGAAGTATAAAGCAGATATAATAGTAACTCTAAAAAAAGGAGTGCGTGATCCACAGGGAGCCGCAGTGGACACAGTATTAAAAAGAACCGGAATCCAGGAAATAGCTCAAGTTCAGACAGGCAAATTCTTTACGCTGGATGTAACAGGCAGTGATGAAACCAACGCAAAGGCTAAACTTGATACTATTTGCCGTGAAGTCCTCTCAAACCCGGTGCTTGAAAGTTATAAAGTTGAGAGGTTTGTGGAGCTATGAAAGCAGGAATAATAGTATTTCCCGGAACAAACTGTGATATAGATACTGAAAAAGCCTGTAAATATTTTGGATGGGAAACAGAATTTATATGGCACGACGATACGGAACTGAATAAATACGATATAATCTTTTTGCCTGGAGGGTTTTCGTACGGAGATTATATAAGAGCAGGCAGACTTGCTAAATTTAGCCCCGCTGTAATGTCTTTAAAAGACTATGTAAAAACAAAACGGGGTTTTTTAGTGGGAATTTGCAACGGATTCCAAATTCTTTGCGAAACAAAACTGCTGCCAGGTATATTATCAACGAATACAAACACAAAATTCATCTGCGAAGAAGTTGAGCTTGAAGTAAACCACGATGGATTCCCTAAATCCGTCAAATTTGCGATCGCTCACGGCGAAGGCAGATATATTGCCGATGAGCAGACTTTGCAGGGAATTCAGGCAAAAAATATGATTTTCCTCCGATATAAAAATAATCCGAACGGCTCTGTTTTAGATATTGCCGGGCTATATGACAAAGAAAACAGAATAATCGGCATGATGCCGCATCCTGAGCGTGGAGTTTTCTCTGAAACCGGCAATATAGACGGAAAATATTTCTTTGAAATGCTGAATAAGGCGTTAACAAAGGAAACAGTAGCAGCAACCTAAAAGAGCTGTCATTGCGAGGAGGAGCAGATCGACGACGCGGCAATCTATGCAATTAACGCTGAAGAATAATAACTAATTGAGGAATAAAAGGGAAAGACCGATGAAAACAATGCAATTATATAAGGCTCTAGGGTTAACAGATTCTGAATATGTGGAAATCCTTAAAAGGCTTGGGCGAGAGCCTAACGAGCTGGAAACCTATCTTTTTTCCGCAATGTGGTCAGAACACTGCGGATATAAGCATTCAAGAAAATATCTTTCCATCTTTCCTTCAGGCGGAGCGGTAAGTCATGGAGAAAATGCCGGAGGAGTACAGATAGGTGAACATGTAATTGTTTTCAAAGTTGAATCTCATAACCACCCGTCGGCTGTAGAGCCTTTTCAGGGAGCCGCAACAGGAATAGGCGGGATAGTCAGGGATATTCTTGCAATCGGAGCAAGACCTATCGCTCTTCTTGATTCATTAAAATTTGGAAAAATAACTAATAATTTCTCAAAACATATATTTGACGGTGTTGTTCACGGAATATCACACTATGGAAACTGCATAGGAGTTCCAACAGTCGGTGGAGAAGTAGCTTTTGACGAAGCATATACTGATTCTCCTCTGGTAAACGTAATGTGCGTGGGAATTGTCCGTAAAGACAAAATAAGATCAGCCGCCGCAGAAGCCGGAAACGTTGTAATCGCTGTAGGTTCTCATACAGGCAGGGACGGAATTCACGGAGCTTCCTTTGCATCTAAGGAATTGAACGAAAAATCCAAAGAAGATAGACCTTCTGTGCAAATTGGTGATCCTTTCACTAAAAAAGTTTTAATTGAAGCGACTCTTGAGATTTTAGAATTGCAGGAAGTTCAAAGCTGTCAGGATTTTGGAGCGGCAGGACTCCTTTCTTCGTCTTCTGAAATGGCTTTTAAAGGTGAATGCGGAATTGATCTTCATCTTGACAAAGTTCACCTGAGAGAAGAAGGCATGCAGCCTTGGGAGATAATGCTTTCCGAATCACAGGAAAGAATGCTCTTTGTTGTAAAACAAAATGGAGTGGATAAAGTATTAAAAATAGCTGAAAAATATGATATTCCGGCAAGCATAATCGGCGAAACCACTACTCATGGAAGATATAGACTTTTCTGGCATGGAAAAAACGTTGCCGATCTTCCGCCGGAAAGCCTCGCTGAAGGACCAAAATACGCAATAAATGAACAAGAACCAATTTATATCAAACAATATGCAGAATCAAAACTGACGAAAACCACTCCTATAAAGAATGCGGTTGAAAAAATTGTTTCTGACCCTAATTTTGCTTCAAAAAAATGGGTTTACAGACAATATGACCATACAGTAGGAACAAGAACGGCAATAAAACCAGGCGATGCAGGAGCAGCAGGTATATGGATACATGAAGAAGGCGGCGTTGTCGGAATAACAATCGATTCCAACCCAAGACAAGTGTTTTTAAATCCGTATGAAGGCGGCAGATATTCTATCTGGGAAGCTTGCAGAAACCTTATTTCAGGCGGATTTGAGCCGCTGGGAATGACCAATTGCCTTAACTACGGCAACCCTGAAAAAGATGAAGTCGCTTATCAGTTTGTAAAATCAGTGGAAGGGCTGGCTCAGGGTTGTAAAGAGGCTGGTATTCCTGTTGCATCAGGGAATGTATCCTTCTATAATGAATCACCTGAAAGAAGAGTTTACCCCACACCTTCCATTGGAATTGTAGGATATGTGGATTCACCGAAAAAAATGGTTAAATCATCTTTTAATGCTGGAGAAACGCTTATTCTTATCGGTAAAGACATTGAAGAAACTTCAAATGTAGGCGGATCTTTATATCAAAGAGCTTTCTATGACTTTGTCGGCGGCAAAATTGACGTTGTAGACGCAAAACTTGAACTTCAATTAAAAAAAATCCTCTTTTCGCTTAGAGATAGCGGATTTATAAGCGGTTGTGTCGATGTATCCGAAGGAGGACTTTTCGGAGCTGTGTTTGAAGGTGTAAAAAAAGCAAATACAGGCTTTATAGGAAATCTTATATCCATAAACGATCATGAAAAAGCTCTTTTCGGAGAAATAACCGGCAGATATGTTATTTCAACGGGAAATTCACTAATTGTAGAGGAATTTTTAAAGCTGAACGGTGTTTCTTATAGAAAACTCGGTAAATGTGAAGATAAAAAGTTCGAATTTGACGGATATAGCTTCGATCTGGCAAAATTATACGATTTATACGATAATTCAATTGATTTGGAGATGAACGAATGAAAAGCCCCTGCAAAAAAGGTTATTGCTTCCAATCATCTGGTGAAATGAAGTTTTCTGAGGAATGCGGCGTTTTTGGCGGAGTTACAAACAAGTATCCCGTTGCGCCATTTATTCAACAGGGATTATTTATGCTTCAACACAGAGGACAGGAAAGCGCAGGCATTTGTGTAGGCGATAAAGACCTGTTTATATATAAAAACAAGGGTCTTGTTATGGAAGTTCTTTCAGACAGGATAATAAACAAAATTCGAGGCAGAATCGGCATTGGACATGTGAGATATTCGACGCAGGGAGGTTCAGATACTACTCATGCCCAGCCTTATGCGGTAAATTATCTTGGCGAAAAAGTTGCGGTTGCTCATAACGGAAACGTGAAAACCGCCGTTGATATGAGAAAAAAGCTTGAAAAACAGGGCGAGGTTTTTCTTACAACTGCTGATACGGAAATGTTGCTTAAAAAAGTTATTAAAGAACTTCATAAATTGCCGTCAACATGGACATTTGAAGAAGTAGGACAAGTTCTTACAGAAAATTTTACCGGTGGAGCCTGGTCAATATTGTTTTTCGTTCCCGGAAAAATATTTGCATACAGAGATCCGTTAGGCTATAGACCACTTTGTTTGTGCAAATCACAGGAAGGTATTTTTATAAGTTCGGAAGACACATCCTTTCAAATACTTGAAAAAGAGTTTGTCTATCATATAAAACCCGGAGAAGGCGTTGAAATTTCAAAAGACGGCTATGAAATTAAAAGATTTGCGCCTGAAAGACCTTCAAGAAAGTGCGTTTTTGAGCATATTTACTTTGCTCGTCCGGATTCAAACGTATTTGACAGAAACGTGTATATGTCAAGAGTAGAGCTTGGCAAGAAATGCGCCGCAGAAAATCCTGTAGAAGCTGATATTATTGTTCCTGTAATGGATTCTGGTTTTGCTCCGGCATTGGGATATTCTCAACAATCAGGACTTCCATTGCATATGGGGTTGATGAGAAACCGTTGGGTAGGACGCACATTTATTCTTCCAGAACAACAAATGAGAAGAATCAGCGTAAGACGCAAATTAACGCCTATAAAAGAAGTTGTAAAGGATAAAAGAGTCGTGGTTATGGATGATTCAATCGTCAGAGGCACGACTTCAAGAGAAATCGTAAGATTACTAAGAGATGCGGGAGCAAAAGAAGTCCATTTTCGCTCTGCATCGCCAAAAATAGTCAATACATGTCAATGGGGCGTTGATATACCTACTAAAAAGGAGCTTATTGCCAATAAATATGATGCTATTTGCGGCGTTAGAGATTTTATAGAAGCGGATAGCCTTGCTTATTTATCTATGGAAGGGCTAAAGGAGATTTTCGGGCAGGATGGCTGGTGTTATTCCTGTCTTTTAGGCGATTGCGAAAAAGAAGAAAACGAATGTACAGATAAATGCGCCAAATTGTTGGACCCTGCTTGCGCTTAAAAGCCTATTCGGTATGAAATTGTTGTTGAAAGGATTTATATGGAATCAAAAACGCTGATTTTAATAGATGGACATGCTCTTGCATACAGGCAATACTTTGCGTTGGAAAGAACAGGGATGAAAACAACCGATAATTTCCCGACCTGGGCGGTATACGGATTTATGAAAGCCATGTTTGACCTTTTGAAACACGTTAAGCCGGATGCGATAGCCGTATCTTTTGATAAAGGCAGGGAAACTTTCAGGCTTAAAGCATATCCCGAGTACAAAGCAAACAGACAGGTTATGCCAAACTCCTTAAAAGAACAATTTTCGGCGATTATAGAGGGCGTACAAGCTTTTAATATACCGATTTACGAGATGGCTGGCTTTGAAGCTGACGATATAATAGGCACTATTTCGGAAAAAGCACGGCAGCTAGGTCATAAAACCCTTATTTTGACGGGGGATCAGGATTCATTCCAGCTTGTTGATCCCGAAAAACATGTAATAGTCCTGATACCTTCAAAAGGCGAGCTTATAGAGTATGATCGCGATAAAATTCACCAAAAACTTGGCGTTTATCCTGAAAATGTCATTGATCTTAAAGGTTTACAGGGTGATACCTCTGATAACATCCCTGGCGTTAAGGGAGTTGGAGCAAAAACTGCTGTAAAGTTAATTGAAGAGTATCATTCAGTTGAAAATATTTATGAACATCTCGGTGAAATTTCATCTGCAAGTTTAAGGGAAAAACTGGAAAAAGATCATGAAATGGCAATAAAAAGCAAATTTCTAGCGACTATTTGTCGTAATGTTCCTATTGACTTTGATTTTGAACATACTCATGTCGCTTTACCTGATGTAGACAAAATAACGGCTTTTATGAAAAAATATCAGTTCAACAGCCTGCTGAAAATGTTGCCTGAAATTCTAACTCATTGCTGTAAAACTGACATTGAAAAAGCCACTCAATCCAACGGGCAAGCTGTAGGGCAAATGAAACTTAATCTTGAAGCCGCAATAGAAAAGGTTGAGCTGAGTAAAACATTTAAAGTCGCAACCCAAATAGTTGATACAGAGGAAAAATTCAAGGAATTTCTTGAAAAACTTAATAAACAAGAGGTTTTTTCTCTTGATACTGAAACTACAAGTGCAAATGTGTTTGATGCAAAGCTGGTAGGCATCTCTATAGGCTGGAATCCGCATATTAAGGTTTTAGATAACCAAGTTGTAATTGATAAAACTGATCCTGATAGCACTGAAACCTTTTATATTCCTGTGGGACATGTTATGGGGCAACAGCTTAAAGCTTATTATGTGTTGCAAAAGCTAAAACCTGCGCTTGAAAATGTTTTTATATATAAAATTCTTCAGAACGCAAAGTACGAAATTCATATATTTAAAGGGCTTGATATAGAATTAAACGGAATTATTATGGATACAATGCTTGCAAGCTATGTAAAAGAGCCTGCTTTTAAGCATGGATTGAAACAACAGGCATTTATATATCTTGGATATGAGATGACACCTATAGAAGAGCTGATTGGAAAAGGCAAACAGCAGATAACAATGGATCAGACAACAATAGAAACCGCCGCTGATTACGCCTGCGGTGACGCTAAATCCACTCTTGAGCTTGGAGGATATTATGCGGAAAAGCTTACAGCAGAAGAAAAAAATGTTTTATATGAAATAGAACAACCCCTTACGCCAGCGCTTACAGAAATGGAAAGAGCCGGAATCAGCATAGATACTGAATATCTTAAAGAGTTGTCAAATGAATTGCAAGAAAATATTGAAAAAATTGAAAACAAAATATTTGAACTTGCAGGCGAAAAATTTAATGTAAATTCCCCGAAACAGGTCGGAGAAGTGCTTTTTGAGAAACTTAAAATCTCAACAAAAGGTATGGCTAAAACTCAAACCGGTTTTTCCACAAGCGCTAACGCGCTTGAGTCTTTAAAAAATGAACATCCCATAGCCAGCCTTTTATTATCACACAGGCATTATGCGAAACTAAAATCCACTTATGTAGACACTTTACCTGCCCTTGTCAACAAAAAAACCGGACGCATACATACAAGTTTCAATCAAACAGTTACAACAACCGGCAGGCTCTCAAGCAGCGACCCGAATTTGCAGAATATTCCAATAAGAACCGAGATCGGGAACAGGATAAGGGCGGCTTTTGTTCCAGAAGACCGAGAAAATGCCGTTATTCTTTCAGCTGACTATTCCCAGATTGAATTAAGGCTCCTTGCCCATATATCAGAGGATGAAGCGCTTGTGGAAGCGTTTAATCAAGGACAGGACATTCATACCGATACCGCAGCAAAAGTATTTAACGTCAAGTCTGAAGAAGTAACTTCTGAGCAAAGAAGAGCCGCTAAAACAGTTAATTTTGGCATAATATACGGACAGAGCAGCTATGGCTTATCTGAAACTTTAAAGATTTCTCCAGCGGAAGCCAAAGATATTATTGAAAAATACTTTGCCACATATCCAAAAATCAAACAATATATGGATAAAACGGCGCAACAGGCAAGAGAAACCGGCTATGTGTCAACGATTTATGGAAGAAGAAGATATTTAAAAGAAGATATCCACAGCAGAATAAGAAATATTCGTGAATTTGCGGAACGCGCGGCGATTAATTCGCCATTACAGGGTACTGCCGCTGATATCATCAAAATTGCGATGATAAAACTTTATCATCAGCTTAAAAACTCGAATTTAAAATCAAAATTAATCCTTCAAGTGCATGATGAGCTTGTTTTAGAAGTTCCAAAAAATGAAATTGATGAAATAAAAAGGATTGTAACAGAAAGCATGGAGCTTGGTCAGCCGTTTAAAGTCCCGCTGGTAATCGATATCGCTTGCGGTCCTTCCTGGCTTGAGGTTAAAGAATAAAATTTGCGGCATACAATTTTCTTTAAGTTCATCTAAAAAATCGTTGATTAAACAATTAGTTATATGATAAATTTAAATCCATATATAAATAAATGGTTATTTAATGAAAAAAAATCTGTTAAATCTAATTTCATTATTATTAATTTTGATATTCAGCCTAAATGCAGGAGCTAAGGCATATACAGGGCTGAATCTTTCCAAATCAGGCGAAGATTCACGTTTTGCTTCTGTATATGTAATGTTGGCGGAAACCTATCTTTCACACGGGAATTATCAAAAAGCGAAAACTTTTTTAAATAAAGCCGTTGAATATGATCCGAAAAACACTCAGGCAAGATTTGACCTAGGGCTTGTGTATGAAATATTGGACGATCTGCAAAATGCGATTGATCAGTATGGAAGAATACTTGTTCAAGAGCCTGACAACAAGGAAGTTAACTATTACATAGGCTTATTGTACGATCGTACAGGCAAAACAGAGAAAGCGCTTAACCATCTTCACAAATCCATGCGGTTAATGCCTTATAATTCTGCTGTATATTATGATATAGGGGTCATTTATGCCAGAGATAACAAGTATGAAAAATCTTTATTTTATAATAATAAAGCTGTTGAATTAAAACCTGATTTTGCGGAAGCATATAATAATTTATGCTATGCTCAGGCAAATACAGGGAATTACAATGATGCTTTCGGAAACTGCAAAAAAGCTGTGGAGCTTGATCCTAACAGCGCGCCGGCGCTTGATAGCATGGGATACGTTTATTTTGGGCTTAAAAAGTACAATGAAGCGATTGAATATTATAAAAAAGCCATTGATATGGATTCAAGCATAAGTGAAATCTATCTTCATCTTGCTCAAGCGTATGAAAAACTGGACAATAAGACAGAAGCGATACAATATTACAAAGTATATCTTGATAAAACGCCTAAGGCGGGCAATATAAAAGAAGTTAAATCTATTATAGGGCGGTTAAAATAATATAATGTAGCGCTAAAGCGGTTGGAGGGAGGATTTAGCTATATATTCATTGCAACTTGGCATGAAATTTTATAAAACCCCTTTAGTAGACGGAGTAACATTCGGATGATCTTTGTCTATACTACATGCAATTCTTAAAGCTCTTGCAAACGATTTAAACACGGATTCAATTTTATGATGCGTATCTTCTCCATCAAGAAGTTTTATATGAATGGTCATCTTTGAAGCGGCGGCAAAACTGGAAAAAAAGTGCTTTAAAAGGATGGTTTCAAAATCGCTAACCCTTTCTTCTTGTATAGGTACATTAAAACCACAGAATGAACGCCCGCTTATATCTATGGAGGTTAAAGTTAAAGCCTCGTCCATAGGGATTACAGCATAACCATAACGGTTTATGCCTTTTTTATCGCATAATGCCTTTAAATAAGCTTCTCCAAGCGTAATAGCGATGTCTTCCACGATGTGATGAGGGTCTTTATCCTTTGAATCCACTTTTATATCCAGATCAAAATATCCGTGAGAAGCCCACTGCTCAAGCATATGATCAAAAAATCTTATGCCTGTGTTTATGTTTTTTTTGCCTGATCCATCAAGATTTAAGCTGATTTGCGCTTCTGTTTCAAGGGTTTTTCTTTCAACATCAACTTTTCGCACAATTTATCTCCTAAATTTTATTAAATTACTTAATATTAGAACTATTTAGATCATATTTACGCATTAATTGGGGTAAATCTTCTGTATGTTCAAGGATTTCATCGGCTCCATGAGCTGTTAGAGCTCTTCTTAGTTCGCCGCTTTTATCCTGCGGCGGAAGAACTCCGATCCCTTTAACTCCCGCCTGCCTGGCGGCAAACATATCATCAACCGTATCTCCCAAATAATATGTATTTATAGGACAAGTTATCTTTAAAATCTCATAAACACCCCATGGATGCGGTTTTCCCATGCCTTTTGGAGGGTCATCCATCGTTATAACAGGATAAAAATATTTATCTATATTCTTGTTTTTAAGAAAAAACTCGGCTTCCTGCTTGGGTCTTCCTGTAAAAATAGCAAGATCGTACTTTTGAGCAAGTTCAGCCAGCTTATGGGGCGATATAAGCAGGTTTTCGTTTAAAATAAATCCGTTTCCATTGCTTCCCCAGTATAATTCCTGAAATTTAGCAACTATATCCGAAAAAGTAACATTAATTCCTGCCTGTTCCAGAAGATAATGTGTTAAATCCCAGTCATTATTTAATCCGCCCTGATTTTTAGCCTGCTGTACCTGTTCCGGCGTTAAAAATTTCCCTGTAAATTCTTTATACACTTCACGAATAGCGGTTCTATAAGAATTGCTGGTATCAGCAAGCACGCCATCCATATCAAATATAATTAAATCTCTTGGTTTTAATTGTTCCAGAATATATTTAGCGTTTTTAACGTCAGGAAGTGTTATCCGCAGGCAATTTTCCAGATGCGGAGTTTTTTCAAAGTTTTTAACTTTTATTCCTGATTTCAATAATTTTTTATAAATAAAATCCGCTTTTTCGCCAAAATCTGCGAGTATAAAGTTTGCATCGCTTTTGTAGACAGTTTTTGCCAGCGGAGCTAAGCCTTCCGCTAAAATTCCCCGTGATTCTTTAACCTGCGAAACAACATAATTAAGGTGTTCAAGATCATCAAGAGCGGCGCAAGCGCATTTAACGGCGACATTATTTATACTGTACGGTTTTATAACCCGTTTAATATAATCAATATTGTTTTCTGACGCAATTAAATAGCCGAATCTTAGTCCTGCAAGAGCAAAATCCTTTGACATTGAGCGTACAACAATAATATTTGGAAATTCGTTTATTAAATCAATAAAAGAAGTTCCGGCATAACTTATATAGGTTTCATCAATTAAAACATATCTTCCTTCAGATGCTTTAAGGATTTTCACAAGATTTTCTCTGGAAATCATTTCTCCTGTTGGATTATTAGGGGTAGTTATTATAATTAATTTTGTTTTCTCATCTATATTTTGTACAAGTTCATCCACCGGAAAAGCCCATTTTTCAATATACGGAACTTCTTTGTACATGCATCCAAGAGTACCGGAGTATATTTTAGGCATTACAAAAGATGGAATCA
>JAKLDH010000054.1 GCA_022703625.1 Cyanobacteriota bacterium
TTTAGACAGTTTTAAAACTGTCTTTTTTTTTGCTTTTCTATACAAACTATACCAATCAATAAAATAAACCGGTAAATAAAAAAGAGGGTTTTTATAAATCCTTATTAGAGGGTGTTTTGCCTTTGGCAAAATACCCTATCTACCCTTACTCAGCCCGCGCCGCCCTTCGGGCGGCGCGGGCTGTACATATCAGCTTTTTAACAAATTAACGAAAACTTATTTGGATTGGTATATCTTGAGTTACGAATTGGTCGAAACACTGAAATAGCTTGAAATTTTATTTTAATTTTTTATGCGGCTCACAGGCAAAGTCAGCCGCTATGCCAAGTATATCAATAAATTTTAGGTCGTAACAAAAAGAATTAATTAAAATAAAAAGAATTTATGGAAATTTTGTTTAGTTTATCATATATTAAATTAAGAAGATTACTAACTAAACTCAATCTAAGTATTTTTGTTTATTATTTAAAGTAATATTTTTAAGCCAATAAGACTATTACAAATAAAAATTAATTAAGAGGGGATAAAATGACAAAAGAAACTATAAATAACAAATCAAGCGAGATAAATCCTGATAAACCGGTTTTCCCAATTAGCGTTGTGGCAGATGTTCTTCAGGTTCATCAAAGAACTCTTCGTATTTATAACGAAGAAAATATTTTAGTTCCTGCCAGATCCCCTAAAAATAGAAGATTATATTCTATGAAAGATATTGAAAAAGGAAAATTTGTCCAGTATTTATCCAGAGAACTTGGAATAAATATTATTGGAATAAAAATAATTATGGAAATGTTGAAAGAAAAAAATATTAACTGCGAAGACTACAAACAACATATAGATTTAATCGCAAAAAAATTAAATATAACTTATGAAATTCAACAAAAAAACAAAGAAAAACTTTCTAAAAGAGGAAGAAAACCCTCTAAAATAGAAAACAAATGAATTATGTTTTTGAAATATTATTCAACTTGAATTGCTAATTAACCGAAATGCTTAAATAGCTTGAAAGTTAATTTTATTTTTTATGTGGCTCGCAGGCTTTGCCTGCAAGCCACATGTTTTTTAGCTGCCGTAGCGGCTGGCAAAGATAAAATTATTTATTTAACTTGAATTGCTAAATAAATAATTTTATATTTGGCGTAGCGGCTGGCGAAGCCAGCCGCTACGCCTTCTTAAGGACATGCGGGTCGCAGGCAAAGCCTGCGACCCGCATAAAAAATTAAAATAAAATTTCAAGCTATTTCAGCGTTTCGACTAATTAGCAATTCGAGTTATTTAGTAACTTAAATTATTCATTACTCAAAAAACTAACTGATAAGACAATTTTTAAGATATTCAATGGTCTTTAATTTGTTTTCATAAAGATATTGAATAAATTTTAGATAATTTTTTGATGTAGAAGAAATTGTCAAACATATTTCAAAACCATCTGAACAAAATGGCTCATAGTCATATACAACATAACTATTATATTTACTAATCCATTCCTTTTTTTCGATTCGACAATTATTTTCTAAAACCACTTTTTCAAGCCACGAAAGAACATCCCTGGGCACATTCTTGAATTCCAGTATTTTAGAGTTATAAATATTTCCCCCATACTTTTGCTTGAGTTCCATTTTAGCTCTCCTCAAAAATTTTTTGGTTTATTGAATATTTATTTTATTTATCTGTGATTTTAAATCCACGCTTGTTTAAAGTTTAGGTTATGTTGCGTCGGTTTTAAATGAACAAAAGTATAATAATAAGCTCCCCAATAAGAGTATTTAATTAAATATTCTTAAGTCATATAATAAATTATTTATTTTTAGAAATGCGTATAGCTTATACCAAGTTGATTAAAACTTGGCATAAACTGTAAAAAAGCTCCCTTTGGGGGAGCTTTTTTTTTTATTAAACTATTATTTATTATCCTAATTTGAAGTCTTTTTTGGCGTGATCGTCGGCGATCTTTTTGAGTGATTCTTCTTCTGCTTTTATTGCTTCAAGTTCGCTTTCTTTTTTCTTTTGATCTAAGTCTAAAGCTTTTTCAATACCTTGAAGTTCAGATAGTCTTTGTTCATACTCGCCTGTTCCATAAGGACTTTGACCGAATACTGCCGGAGGAATCACAGGGCTCGGCGCGATAAACCCTGGAGTTGCTGTTGGAGATGTTATTGTATTATGTAATCCGCTTTGGAAAATACTATTTGATAAAGTTTGTGAAATTTGATTGCATTCATCGAGAATCGCCAGTTTTCTTTCCATTATCATTGAAAGTTGAAATTCTAAATCGCTTTTTCTTGCTACTACAAACTGTCTACCTGCTACTGCATCTGCAAAACCCATATTCTTGCTCCTTTACTTACCTACTTACTTACTTATTTCTTACTTAATCGTTTTACCTTACCCTTATATAAAAACATCTAATATTTCTAAATTACATAAAAAGTATATACTGTTACAATTGTTTACAGTAATTGACAAATTAAATCGCCGCAATCATAAAGTCAAGCCAGTAGAGGCGTTATTAACTATATCTTTTGTAATTAAAAATTAAAGCTTGAAATTAATATTTTTAGCAGGTACTATTTAGAAGATACATTTAATTAAATGTATCTTCTAAAATTTTTTGGCTAATAAATTGAGCGGGAGTAGTTCAGTGGTAGAATGCTTCCTTGCCAAGGAAGAGGTCGCGAGTTCGAGCCTCGTCTCCCGCTTATATCTTTATCTAATAACAATAAATATACGTTTAAATTTCGTATAGTTTAAGCCAATTTAGTTCTAAAAATTAAAAAAGACGACATGCTGAATTTATTGAGCGAAGCAGGCGTTGCTGTCCGCATTTAGCAAACAATTTCAGGATGACGTTTTTGCTTGATTTTTTAGAACAGCATTTAAAGCCCTGTATATTTTATTACTATAAATAAATTTATAACTATATTACAATAAATAGATATTTTAAAAGATTTTGACGCTCGAACGGGTCATAATCAATATTATAATAAAATATGTTTACATTTAACGAGTTTCCCCCTTATCCCGCAAGCAATTCATGTTAATTAGTTTTGTCGTTTAGTATAATAATTATCGGAGATATAAAATGCAAAAAACTTTGAATTTTCCAAATGATTTTTTGAATAAAATAATTTGTGGAGATTGTTTGGAAATAATGCGAAAAATTCCTGATAAAAGCATAGACTTAGTAATAACCAGTCCGCCGTATAATTTAAAAAACTCGACAGGAAATGGAATGAAAGACGGTAGAGGCGGAAAATGGGCAAATGCGGCTCTTGTTAATGGCTATAAGGATTATGACGACTGCATGCCCCATGACAAATATGTTGAGTGGCAAAGAAACTGTTTGGCTGAAATGTTCAGGATTATACCGGATGATGGAGCTATTTTTTATAATCATAAATGGCGGGTTCAGGACGGCTTATTGCAAGATAGGCAGGATATAGTATCAGATTTTCCGGTCAGACAGATTATTATCTGGAAAAGAAAAGGCGGTATTAATTTTAATCCGGGTTATTTTTTACCTACCTATGAAGTTATTTATCTTATAGCAAAACCTGCTTTTAAATTAGCTCCAAAAGCAAATGCCTGCGGAGATATTTGGGAATTTAACCAGGAAATGAAAAATCCTCATCCTGCTCCTTTTCCTGTAAAATTAATTGAAAGAATAATTTCTTCCACAAACGCAAAAACTGTCTTAGACCCGTTCATGGGATCAGGCACAACAGCAGTTGCCGCAGTTAATTTAAACAGAAATTATGTTGGAATTGAACTTTCAGAGGATTATGTAAATCTGGCTAATCAACGCATAGGTGAAAATAAAGTACAGTTAAAGTTAGAAATTTTATAAATAATGTCAAAGAAAATTTACACAAAAGAATTAATAATTGAAAAATTAAAAGAAATTAGAGATATGGGCTGGATTGAATCTGGTCGACATGGAAATTGCGGAGGGATTGGCAATACACTTGAAGATTTATTAGGCATAGAAGAAAATAATTTGCCTATACCAAATGCCGCAGAATGGGAGCTTAAATGCCAACGGCTCAATACAAACTCTCTTGTAACTTTGTTTCATGTGGAGCCCTCACCTACTGCATTAAAATTTGTTCCTTGTCTTTTTTTACCTCAATATGGATGGCGGCATCAACAGGCAGGTACAAAATATCCTGAAACAGAAATGAGTTTTAGGCAGACAATATCGAGTCTTGGAACAAGTGATCGAGGTTTTAGAGTTATAGTTGACAGAAAAGAAGAAAAAATTTTAATTTCCTTTAACGCAAATTTGGTTGCTGAAAAACATGAAGAATGGTTTAAATCTGTAAAAAAAAGAGTTGGATTAGAAGAACTTTCTCCTCAGCCTTACTGGGGTTTTCAGGATTTATTTCATAAAGCCGGAACAAAATTGCATAATTGTTTTTTTGTAGGCGCTGAAGTTAAAAAAATAAAAGGAAAAGAATTTTTTAAATACGATAAAATATTGAAATTATCAGGTTTTTCCTTAAATAAATTTATAGATAAAATAGAACAAGGAGATATTTTAGTAGATTTTGACGCTCGAACGGGTCATAATCATGGTACAAAATTCAGGTTTAGAAATAATAAACTTTCAAGTTTATATGATAATGTAGAAGAATTTTAAAAAGAAAAATTATGTCTAACAGCAAAAAAATCTTAATAACACTCGGAGATGTGGGCGGAATTGGTCCTGAAATCGTTATAAAAGCCTTAAATTCCGTTAAAACAGAAATTAATCCTCATGATCTATGCATTGTGGGCAGTCAGGATGTTTTCTATAAAACAGCTCTTGAGCTGGGGCTTTCTACGCCTACAGGGATTGAAATAATTAATATGCCGTATGATTTAACAAAGCTGAAAATGTCAGAACCCACTCAAGAAAGCGGTAAGCATTCTCTGTTGTCTTTAAAAAAGTGTTGTGAGCTGGCAAAAGAAGGTTTTGCAAAAGCAATTGTTACAGCTCCTGTTTCAAAAAAATCATTAAATATGGCAGGATATCATTATTCGGGTCAAACAGAAATATTAAAAGCGTTTTTGTCTTCAGGGTCTTTATATAAGGATATTAATAATAATTTACAGATATCTGATATAAAACAACACCATTTTAAAGGCAAAATAAAGAAAATCCTCTCGAAATTAAACAGATCAAACAAGCTTTACGGTCCTGAAATGCTTTTTATTGCCGGAGATTTAAGGGTATTGCTTTTAACAAGACATATAAAAGTCGCCGAAATTGCGCAAAATCTTAGTATCGAGAAGATTTTAGCATCAATTAATACCCTAAAACGATCTTTGGAGAAGGATTTTAACATACTAAATCCTAAAATAGCTTTATGCGGCTTAAATCCACATGCCGGAGAAAATGGTATTTTTGGACTGGAAGAAGAATATTTTCTCATCCCGGCGATTAAAAAACTTAGAAACAAGTATGCTATTGATATAGAAGGACCGTTTCCCGCTGATACCTTGTGGGCAAAGACAGTAAAATCATTTATGTCAAATAAAAAGCCGGAATATGACGCTTATGTTGCGTGTTATCATGACCAGGGATTAATTCCGGTAAAAATGCTCGCAATGGATACAGCAGTAAATACGACAATAAATCTTCCCGTTATAAGGACTTCTCCGTGTCATGGCACGGCTTATGATATTGCCGGACAAAACAAAGCAGATTACAGAAGCATGATTGAAGCAATAAACTTGGCTCATAAAATAAGTTCCGATAAAGCGTTTAAAACAGAGGAAATTATACCGATTTGCAATCAAACAAGCAATATTTTTTGAGAGAGTTCTTCAATATATTATGAGAAAACCGCCTGTTTTTAAAGAACAGGCGGTTTTTATATATGATTATTTTTTGATTATTGCAAACAATATTCTTGTTCGTCATTTCCAAAATTTAATAAAATCAAAATTGCATATTTCATTTTTGTGTTTTCAAAAATTTCTTCATTTTCAATTAATTCTTCGTTTAATTTGTTTTTTTTATCTTTTAATTTCAATATATTTTTCTCTGTATTAGTTTTTTCTTTTATCGAACTATCATCCTGCTCCTTTATTTTTTTTGCTTTAAGCTCTTCAAGAGCAAGCTCCTGCTCTTTTATATCGCTAAGAACCTGTTTAAGTTCAATAATTTTAGAGTTATAAGTCGATTTCATCTTCATACCTACTCTTTTTGCGAAAACTCAGCTCGTCTTGTATATTTAAAGTATATACTAAGTATTTCTTTAATCATATTACTAAAAAGAGTGATTTAAAAGAGTGATTTTTTTTCACCCTTATAGTTGAATAAAGACGAAAAATCAACGCCCGAGAACTTCTTTATACAAATTTAAATAGCTTTTAGCGACAATTTTAGAATCATAACACCGCAAAGCTTTTTCTCTTGCCTGTCGGCGTAAATTTTTATGCCTGTTTTCATCTTCAAGCGCCCAGGCAATGCCAGCTTCCAGAGCCTCTGACTTAAACGGTTCGGCTAAATAGCCGGTTATTCTGTCGTCAACTATATCGGGCAATCCTCCGACATTAAAAGCCACAACAGGAGTTCCGCAAGCAAGAGATTCTGAAGCGGTCTGCCCAAAAGCTTCCTGCGTTGAAGGAACTATCATGACATCCGCCGCTGAATAACATAGCGTCATTGAATAAATATCTCTGAGCGTCCCCATATAATTCACTTTGATGTTTAAATTGGGTTTTTGAGCCGGTTCATTTGCTCCAAATATTACAAGCTCGGTATTTTCAGAGTTTTCGTCGGAAAAAAGCCTGTTTAAAGCCGGAAGCAAAAACTGAAAACCTTTTCTTTCGTCATTAAGACTATCGCTTGCTCCAAATAAAATAAGTTTTTTGTCTTTAGGCAAAGATAATGCTTCTCTTGCGAAATTTTTATCCAGAGGCTTAAATATATCAGTATCTAAACCATTAGGAATAACTGTAATCTTTTTATCTTTAAATAAATAGGAGGATTTAGCGCAGTCCGCCAGCCAGCTGCTAGGGGAAACAACTGTTAAATTTATATTTTTCCAGGCGCGCCTTTTTCTTGAAAAAACTGTATTAGACAGGTCAAATTGATTCGTTGAGCCTAAAAGCGGACATTTTTGGCAGCGGGATTTGTATAAATCGCAGTTGTTATTATAAAAACAACCTCCTGTAAACGGCGACATTGTATGTAGTGTCCAGACTAAAGGCTTATTAATTGCTTTAATTTGTTCTATAGAAGCAAAGCCGCTGTCTATTAAGTGCATATTTACTATATCAGGATTTATTGCGGATATTTTTTTCACAAAAGATTCATGCCCCAAGAAACATGGGGAAAACATATTAACTTTTCTTTGTGGATAAAACCTTAACGGCTGATTTTCCAGAAAAAACCTTAAAGAACCTTTTAACTGTTCAATTTTCCTTGCAGGTCCGATTATTTCTTTATCATGGCTGGCTTTAAACTGACAAAACAGTTCAGAGGCTTCGCCAATGCTCATAAGACCTTTATGAATCCTGTAAGCCGCTATTGCCGCTCCACCCAGTATATCGCATGTGCTTGTATGCAGTATTTTCATAGATTTCCTCTGGTTATAAGGCTGATTTGTACACTTTAATTAGTTTTTCATAATGCAATTCGGGATTAAATTGCTGTTCAGCCTTAATTCTGCCTAAATTACCCATTTTTATAGCTGTATCCTGATTTTTATACAAATTTAACATCGCATCAACAAGCTGATTAACATTTCCCGGCTCTATTAAAATTCCGTTTTTGCCGTTGTCTATAATTTCCGGAATGCCTCCCATCCTTGACGCAATAACGGGTTTTGCGGAAAGAAACGACTCAATTATTGTCAAGCCGAACGTTTCAAACCACCTGCAAGGCAAAATTGTTGCTATACAGTTCTTATACTCTTCTTCAAGTTCCTGTTTAGATTTATAACCTAAAAATATAACATTATCAAGATTCAGTTTTTTTGCCGTATTTTTAAAATATTCTTCTTCAAATCCTTCTCCCACAATGTGAAGCTTGATTTTTTCAGGCAATTTAGTCATAGCCTCAAGCAAATATTGAATTCCTTTTACCCTTTCCAGTCTGCCGACATACAAAAAGTAACCTTTATTGTCTGGAACAGTTTCTTCGTCAAAATATGATTTGCTGCATGAATTATTTACAACTTCAAGCTTTTTATCGGGAATTCCGGCTCTTAACGCGACGTTTTTCATTGCTTGAGAGGGACAAATAAACTTTTTTATCCCGTTATGTAGCCTAAATGACCTATACACCGTATAAAGAGCCGTTAAATATACATTTTTTGCAAAATTTTGTTTACAACATCTGTTTAGAAGAAAATGAGAAAAATTATTGCGGGAACAGAGTTCTTTAGAGCAATATACTGTTTCATTCATCATAAACCCTTCCTGTGGGCAGAAAAACGTGGGTCCGTGAATTGTCATAACAACAGGGACCTTATTTTTATAGCATGCTCTTAGTACAGATGCCGTTAAATGACGGCTTACGCTGTGTTTGTGAACAATATCCGGCTTGATCTCCTTTATGAGTTTATCAAGCTTTTTTTCGGCTTCAACGTTGTAAAAAGGGCGAAAAAGGTTTTTTATAAGGTCGAATTTGTTTAATTCACTGTATTTTATGTATTTTGGGAAAAAATCTTTGTATTTATAATTTTCATCATAAAAAGGTTTTTTGTCAGTGGTAAAAAAATAGACATCATGTCCTTTCTGCATAAGAATTTCAGCTTCATCAATCATTACTCCTGATGCGCCTGAGTTAACATGAAAATAATTATTGAGCATTAATATTTTCATTGTTTAATTTTCCTGAGTTCTAAAGCATCTAAAGACGTTATATTAATGATTTGCGGATCATAGTTAATATTAATTTTTATATTTTTATTAATTTCCGCTTTATGCCCCAAAAGTGTATATTCCAAAGTCCACGCCGCAATTTTATAATTTTTTCCGTCGGAAAACAGCAAAATAACGTCATTTTTATTTTCAAGGTCTATTTTTTTAACAATATGCATTCCCTTAAGCTCTGAAAACATATTAATTAAAGCATAGTAGGATTTTCTGGGCGTATAATCCTTTTTTAACAGTCCGTAGCAACATTCCGCATCCCAAGGATTACTGCAATAGTCCCGCCACTGATAAATTATTGAAACAGGAATTTTGGCATAAAGATTAGTCAATAGGCTTCTTTTGAGGAAAGCCGCCTGAACTTGTTCTGACCTGACAAAAAGCCTTGAATGATAGCCCCATTCGCTTGATATTATTGGTATAGCGTTTTCAGAACCCGTTTTTCTTTTCATAATAGAGCGAACAGGAGTAATTTTGTCGTAGATTACTGATTCAGGGATAGAATCAGTGTAAAAATGGAAGCTTAGACCGTCAATATTGTTAAAAAGCCCTGTTTTAACAAGCTCTTCCCATTGAGCCGGCGTTAATTTTGAAGCGGCAGGACCAATGCAAACCGCATCAGGATCAGCTTTTTTTATTGCGGCATAGGTTTCTTTCAAAAGAAAAATGTACTCATTCAAATTTGGCTTGGGTTTCCAGAAATAAATCAGGTCAGGCTCGTTCCAGACCTCCCATATAACGTCATTGTCCTTAAATTTTAATGCCGCCGCTTTGGCAAATTCGGCGAAAGCCGCTCGACCTTTAATACTTCTTATGCTTCTTTCGGCTTCATACAGTTTATTTCCACCGTTTAAAATCGCAACAGCTCTTATATTTCGCTTTTTTAGTTCATTAAAAATAATTTCATAAGGTTTAAAATCGTATTTCCCTTTTTCTTTTTCAACGAAATCCCAGTATAAATCAAACCTTACGAATTTAAACCCTGCTTTTTCAATCATATCAGCGTCTTTAAGCTGTATGTCCTGCGCAAAGATGTTTACCCCAAAATTTTCAGGAACAGTCAGCTCAGGAAACGCTTTTTGGGAATATGCGGCTTCAAAGGCGATTACTGCTATAAAAAAACTAATTAATATTAATTTGTTAAATTTTACCAGCTTCATGACAACCATAATATTTGTATAAGTTGGATTTTACAACGATTATTTTTATATTAATATAAGCATAAACTGATTCATATCAGAAAAATCATGAGCAAAAAAATATAATCGGGGTAAGAAAAAAGCTTATATGGACTATAAATTTGTCGATTTTAATATAAAAGGCGATGAAAGAGGCTATTTAATCGCCTTTGAAGAGAATGTAAACGTTCCGTTTGACGTCAAAAGAGTGTTTTACATTTTTGACACCAAGGGAAGCGTTACCAGAGGTCAGCATGCCAATAAAAATACTAAGCATCTCCTTATTAACATTAGCGGAAGCTGTCGGATTAAAATTGATAACGGCAAAGAACAGCTTGATTTCCTGTTAAACAGACCTGATCAGGGGTTATTTATCAATAATATGGTGTGGAAAGAGATGCATGAATTCTCTTATAACTGCATATTAATGGTTTTAGCCAGCGAATATTATGATGAAACCGAATACATCAGGGATTATGACGAATATTTAAAAATAGCAAATAACAGCGGATTGTTAACGGTTAACGGCGAAGTGTCTGATATATGGAAACAGTAAGCTTTTTAAACCTAAAAAAAATAAACGAAAAATACCTGACAGAAATGGAATTAGCGTTTAAAGACGTTATAAATTCGGGCTGGTACATTCTGGGCAAGCAGGTTGAAGAATTTGAAAAGGATTTTGCAAACTACTGCGGAACTAAACATTGTATTAGCGTCGCTAACGGACTGGATGCGCTGATTTTAATTGTAAAAGCATTTGGTTTTGGCGTGGGAGATGAAATTATAGTTCCGGCAAATACCTATATAGCTTCTATTCTTGCAATTTCGGCAAACGGCGCAACGCCTGTACTTGTTGAGCCTGATATAAACACTTATAATATTGACCCTGAAAAAATTAAAGAAAAAATAACCTCAAAAACAAAGGCGATAATGGTTGTTCATCTCTATGGACAGGCTGTTGAAATAAAAAAAATCAATGAAATCGCAAAAGAATATAATTTAAAGGTAATAGAAGATTCAGCGCAGGCGCATGGAGCTGTTTACGCAGGAAAAAGAGTCGGCAATCTTGCTGATGCCAGTGGATTTAGCTTTTATCCCGGCAAAAATCTAGGCGCATTAGGCGATGGTGGGGCTGTAACAACTAATGATGACGATTTGGCGTATAAAATAAAGGTTTTGAGAAATTACGGCTCTGAAATCAAATACAAGAATATGTATAAAGGTTTTAATTCACGGCTTGACGAGCTTCAGGCGGCTTTTTTGAAAATTAAACTTAAATATCTCGATGAAGATAATGCCAGAAGAAGAGAAATAGCAACGTATTACAGAAAAAATATCTCTAATAACACCATTATTCTTCCACAAGTCAAGTATGAAGAAGGGCATGTCTGGCATCTATTTGTAATTAGAACAGAAAACAGAGATAAACTCCAGAAATATCTTCAAGAAAATAAGGTTCAAAGCCTGATTCACTATCCTATTGCGCCTCATAAGCAAAATGCCTATAAGGAATGGAACTCAATGAGCTTGCCTGTTACTGAAAAAATACATGAACAGGTTTTAAGCCTTCCAATTAGTCCTGTTATGGAGCATTCTGAGGCTGAAAGAGTTGTGGAATTGTTAAATAGCTATGATTAAATATTTTATGTTCACGATTACCGGCTCTATTCCGGAAAATTCAATTGCGGCAGGAAATCCCGCAAAGGTGATAAAAACATTATGAACTTAATAAAGACAAGCTTTTTCTCAGGTCTGGCAACCTTAATAAAAATAGCGGGCGGGTTTTTAACCAATAAACTTATCGCTGTATATGCAGGACCTTCCGGAATGGCGATTATAGGGCAGTTTCAGAATGTGCTGGGCGTATTTTGCGACCTTTCAAGCGGAGGAATATTAAGCGGCACAATTAAATATATTGCGGAAAACTCTGATAACCCGTCAGAGCAAAAAAAATATTTAAGCGTATCCTTTTTTATAAGCATTGCCTTCGCTCTTCTCCTATCTCTTATTTTGTTGTTTTTACATAAAAGTTTTTCGATTTATTTTTTAAAAGATATAAAATACAACAATATTTTTCTTGTTCTTGCCTTTGCGATAGTCCTGATCTCGCTTAACAATTTTTTTATCTCTGTATTAAACGGCTTTAAAGAGATGAAGAAACTGATTACCTTACAAATGGTATCAAACATTGCAAGTATACTTTTTCTTCTTATTCTTGTCAGTCAATTAGGCTTATATGGGGCATTGCTTGCCCTTACAACTTCTCATATACTTGTTTTTCTTGTTTCATTATATTTTGTAACTTCAAGTAAGTGGTTTAATATTCAAAATTTTATCAGCCGTTTTGATTTTGACGCAATGAAAAATCTTTTTAAATTCTCGTTTATTGCAATTATAGTTATAATTACCGTTCCTCTTACGCAGATAATTATAAGAGATTATATGATTTCAACTGTTTCAATAGAATCAGCGGGAATGTGGCAGGGCGTTTTAAAGATTTCAGATGTTTATTTAATACTATTAACAAGCTCTATAGGCATATATTTTTACCCTAAAGTATCGGAAATAAAAGATAAAAAAGAGTTGCGAAAAGAATTAATCAACGCATTTCTGTTTATCATCCCTATGGTTAGCCTTATGGCTATATTTATATATTTTTGCAGGGATTTTATTATTTATACTCTTTTTACACAAGAATTTTTGCCGATGAAAAGCCTCTTTGGTTTTCAGCTTGTGGGTGATGTCTTTAAAGTTTGCTGTTGGCTATTAATGACAATCTTAATCGCTAAATCAATGTTTAAAAAATACCTTACAGCTCATTTTGTGTACACTTTTTTTTATATTTCAACATCTATCCTGTTTATTAACAATTATGGAATTATAGGGTCTACTCTCTCATACGCTTTTAGCTATATTATTCTTTTAATCCTTTTAATATATATCTTTAGAGATTTATTGCTTCCGGAAAGGTTCAAAAATGAATAGTTTACCGCAAATAACTGTAATAATAGCCGCTTATAATCACGAAAAATATGTGGAAGAATGTCTTGACAGTGTTCTAAAACAAGATTATCCGAATAAGGAAATCGTTATAATTAATGACGGTTCAAAAGATAGGACTTCAGAGTTAATTAACGACTGGATAAGTAAACATCAGGATAAAATTTCTGTTATTTACAAAGACAGAGAGAACAGAGGTATTACAAAAACTGCAAATGAGCTTATAGAGCTTGCTAATGGCGAATATATAGCTATGCTTGCAAGTGATGACAGATTATTGCCTGACAGTCTTACAAAAAGATACGAATATTTACGGGATAATCCTTCAAAACAGGCGGTTATCGGCGATTGTGAAATAATTGATGGTTGTGGAAACGTTGTTCATCACTATACTGTTCCCAAAAGGGAAAGGGGTATTTACAAATCCGATAACGGGCTTGTAAAAAAGGTTATAGCGTTTGAAATCATATCGGGACCTATTTTAATGGTAAAAAAGAGTATTTTTGATGTTATAGGTAAATATGACGAGAATTTGCGAGCGGAAGATTACGATACTTTCTTAAGAATTGCCGCTAAAAACCTTTTGGGTTACGTTGATTCAACAGTAGGACAGTATAGGGAGCATGGAAATAATCATATATCCAATCCCAGAAGCAAAATAAGCTATTGTATTGAAGCCGAAAAAGTAATATTAAAGAACATGAAAGACTTTGAAGGCTATAAAGTCCAATTAATATTAGCAATTATTAAATTTAGAACGCTGAAATACAAGGCTTATGTTAAATTATTTCTGATTGAAAACAGTAAAAACCTGAGAACAGGGCGGTTATATGAAATTATTTATAAAGTTATTTGTTTTATTTTTGGAAAAAAGGCAAAAGAGTGTGGAAAATGAACAAATATCCTCTTATTAGTATCACAATTCCTTGCTATAACCACGAAAAATATGTAGAAGAATGTCTTTACAGCGCGCTTGAGCAGGATTATCCGAATAAAGAGCTGATTATCATAAATGACGGCTCTAAAGATAATTCTTCTGCCGTTATTAATGCGTGGATAGAGAAAAACAAGGATAAAATACCTGTTACTTTCATAGATCGAGAAAACAGAGGGATTCCAAAAACGGCAAACGAGCTTATAGAGAGGTCAAATGGTGAATATTTAGTCGGACTTGCAAGCGATGATAAATTATTGCCTGGAAGCATCACAAAAAGATATGAATATTTGCGGGATAATCCGGATAAACTGGCTGTAATCGGCGACTGCGAAGTAACTGACACCGATGGAAACATTCTTTTTAAAAGCGCTCTTGATAATATTCCAAATATTAACAGGGAGATTTATACAACCGAAGAAGGTCTTAGAAAACAGCTTATCGCTTTTAAAATCATCTCAGGACCTATTTTAATGGTAAAAAAGAGTCTTTTTGAAGTTATCGGCAAATATGACGAGAATCTTCGGGCGGAAGATTATGATTTCTACTTGAAAGTTGCGGCTGGAAACCTGATCGGATATGTTGATTATCCTGTGGGACAGTATAGACAGCACAACACAAACCATATGAGCAATTGTAAAGGCTTGATTAACTATTGTATTGAAGCCGAAAAGTCAATTTTAAAGAATATGAAACGCTTTAAGGGTTATAAATTAGAGTTAATCAAAGCTATAATTAGCTTCAGAATGCAAAGATATCTGAAGATCAAACAACTGTATGTGCTTGAAGGCGGTCCGGACGATAAATTTATTACCCGCATTATAGTTTCTACCCTTAGATTTTTTAGGTCAATAAAAGATTTATTAAGGAGATAATAATTGAATAAATCACCGCTGATATCAATAATAGTAGCGTCTTATAATCATGAAAGCTTTGTGGAGCGGTGCTTAAACAGCATTTTAGAGGAAGATTATCCGGAAAAAGAGATAGTTATCATAAATGATGGGTCAAAAGACAATACAGACAAGAAAATTAGAGCATGGATCGAACAAAATAATCATAAAATCTTTGTAAATTATCTTTCAAGAGAAAATAGAGGGCTTACCGCAACGCTAAATCAGCTTATTGATATGGCAAAAGGCGAATATCTGGCTCTTTTAGCGAGTGATGATAAGTTAATAAATAATGGAATCAGAAAAAGATATGAATATTTTATCAGAAATCAAAGCAAAATGGCGGTTATTGGCGATTGTAACGTTATAGACAACTATGACAGCGTGATTTATGACAGCGGATTCTACGATTTATTTAATTCTGCAAAGAAAAATTACGTTGATGATAAAAAAATCAGAAAAGAAATTATCTCTAATTTTAGCGTGCCAGGACCTGTTCTTATGGTTAAAAAGGAGATTTACGGCTTAATTGGCAAGTATGATGAAAATTTATCGCTTGAAGACTTTGATTTTTACTTAAAAGCGGTTTCAAAAAACCTGCTTGGCTTTATAGACGAGAAGGTTAGCTCTTACAGAAGGCATGAAAACAGTACAGTTGCCACAGAAAAGTTTGTAGAGATTCAAAAAAGCGTTAGAAAAATTATTCTAAAAAATCTGCATCTGTTTAACCTTACAGAAAAAGCTTTTTTGTTGAGAGAATACCTCTTTTCCTTAGTATACGGCAGTTATCTCGGATTAAAATATGCTTTAATTAAAGAAAAGGAGAGCGGAAACTTTTTTTTGGGATTTTTGCTGAAATTTTTATATTTCATAAAAAATATAATTAAAATGCCCCTTTTCCTCTTGTTAAATTTAAAAAAATGAGTTATATGGACAAAAAGATGAAAATTTTGCATGTAAACAATTATTTTTGTAAAGAGGGCGGGGCTGAAAAGGTTATGTATGAAACCTGTCTTGAACTTCAGAAAAATGGGCGCGAAGTTTTTTATTATGCAACTGATAAACGCCCGTTTTTTGAGCCTGATTATAAGTATAAAGAGTTTTTTCCGAAATATGTCGAGTATAAAAGTTTAAGCAAAATTGAGATAATCAAAAATTTTTCCAGACCTTTTTATAATTTTGAGGCGAAAATAAAATTTGAAAAATATTTACAGGTTATTAAGCCTGATATTGTTCATTTTCACAATATTTATTACCATTTAAGCCCATCAGTTCTGGATGTTTGTAAAAAAAACAGGATTCCCTGCGTTATGACGCTTCATGATATCAGGTTGATATGCCCCGCATGCTCGCTTTTGCTTAATAACGAAGATTATTGCAAAGAGGAACTATGCGTGAAAGGCAATTCAATCCATTGTGTTTTAAACAAATGCAAAAATAAAAATTTAGCGGCAAGTTGTGTAGTGGCGGCGGAATTTTTTATAAATCGCATCGCTAAAACCTATGAAAACGTTGACTTTTTTATATGCGCTACAATGCCTACCCTTGAGTTAGCCGAAAGATCAGGAATTAGAAAAGAAAAACTAAAGTTACTGCCTAATTTTATAAACGATGAAATGTTTAAAATCAAGCCTGAATCTGAGAATGGAAATTATTTTTTATTTGCAGGCAGGTTAATAAAGGATAAAGGGCTGGATTTTTTTCTGGAAACCGTAAAAGAGCTTCCTGAAATTGATTTTAAAATTCTCGGCGCGGGAGATTATGAATTGGAGTTAAAGAAGCAGGCGAAGGACTTAAGCCTGCAAAATGTGGAATTTTTAGGATATAAAACAGGAAATGAGCTGGAAGATTATTTTAAATTTTGTATTGCAGGGATTCTTCCCAGCAAATGGTTTGAAACTTTCGGTATGACAGTTATTGAGCTCTTTTTATACGGCAAGCCTTCTATTGTCAGCGATAGAGGAGGGATTAAAGATATTGTTAATGATGGTGAAGACGGCATTATTTTTGAGTATGGCAATAAAGAGCGGTTTAAAAACGCTATTTTGAAATTGTATAATAATCCTGATGTTGCAAGGGAAATGGGCATTAGGGGGAGATTAAAGATAGAGAGCAATTATAATTCAACGAATTATATCAAGAATTTACTTGATATTTATAATTATGCCGCATTGAAATCAATGTATACCAATCATTAAAAGAAATCGGCAAATGAAAAAAATGATTTTTGTAAATCCTTAATTAGCGGGCGTTTCGTTGCGCAAGCGGGAGTTTTAACTCATTCATGTTGCGAAGCCGAAACGCCCGCTATACCCTTGCATAGCCCGCGCCGCCCGCAGGGCGGCGCGGGCTATAGATATTAGCTTTTTAACAAATTAACGAAAATTTATTTAGATTGGTATAATTAACTCGAATTGCTAATTAGTCGAAACGCTGAAATAGATTGAAATTTTATTTTAATTTTTTATGCGGCTCGCAGGCTTTGCCTGCGAGCCGCATGCCCTTAAAACGGCGTAGCGG
>JAKLDH010000055.1 GCA_022703625.1 Cyanobacteriota bacterium
ATAAAAAATATTTTTTTAGACTATACTTAAATACCTCCTATATTAATTAAATTAATTAATAAAACACCCCGGAATTTAAATATCTAATTTTTTTAAATAAACTATTTTTTAGAAAGCATAAACAACTTAAAAATTATATCATAAATTTTAAGACAAACAAGAAAATATTTTGAAATACACGGCAATAGACATATATATTATAGTGATCTTAAAAAGAAATCGGTAAATAAAAAAGATGATTTTTGTAAATTCTTAATTAGCTGGCGTTTCGGCGAAGCCGAAACGCCAGCTATATTGTTATACAGCCCGCACCGCCCGCAGGTATCAGCTTTTTAACAAATTAACAATTATTTTCTCAGAACACTATAGAATGAGTTTACTATACTTAGATTATTATTTTTTATTTTACACTTGATTTTTTTATTAGGTATAATTTAATTAGTTAAAAAAAATTTTTAGTTCAATAAAATTAAATGTATAAAATAATTTATGAGATTGAAAGTGGGGAAAACATGAAAAAAATTACGCTTGGACTTATGGCAACATGCCTGATTTTTTTGGGAGGCTGCGCGCAGCAGCAAAAAGCCGATAACAGCGCTCCTTTAATTAAAGTTAATGCGAATGTTATCACAGAAAATATGTTTAATGAAACTCTTAAACAAAGCTACAGCATGTCTGGACAGACACAAGACGAAGCCGACAGTAAGGACAATAAAAACAAGTTTATTTATCTTGTTCATAAAAACAGGGTAATTAATGAGTTGATCCTTAGAGAATTAATTAAACAGGAATCAGAAAAACGACAACTTAAAGTTGAAGCAAAAGAAATAGATGAAGTTCTTGACTCCATTGCAAAAAATATGGGCGGCAAAGAAAGACTTGAAGCCTCTTTAGCTCTTAATAAAGTTAATGAAATTGATTTTAGAGAAAATATTAAACTTGATCTTTTAAAGAAAAAACTTGTAACCAGCATTACAGGCGACAGCAAAATAAAAGAAGAAGAAATTAAAAAATTCTACGAAGAAAACAAAGAAGACAAATTTAAGCATGCCGAAGAAATAAGAGCAAGTCATATCTTAATAAGCGCTTCTGAAGCCGATATTAAAAACAAAATCAGCTCTGAAAATAAAGAAAAACCGCTTTCTGAGCAGGAAATCAATAAAAAAACACAGCAGGAAATGGAAAAAGCAAAGGCAAAAGCCCAGAAAATACTTGTTGAGCTTAAAGCAAACCCTGCTAAGTTTGAAGAATCCGCAAAAACAAATTCTGAAGACCCTTCAAGCGCATCTAAAGGCGGAGATTTAGGCTTTTTTGGAAAAGAAGAAATGGTGCCGGAATTTTCCAAAACAGCATTTTCTATGAAGCCGGGCTCAATAAGCGATTTGGTGAAAACAGAATTTGGATACCATATAATTAAAGTTATAGACAGAAAACAAGCCGGATTAACTCCTTATGATGAAGTTAAAGCCAATATAGAAAGATACCTTGAAGGTAAAGTTCAAATGGAAACATTTGGAAAACTTATGGATGCCTCAAGACAATCAGCTAATATCGTTTATTTAAAAGAAGAATATAACCCTGAAAATATAAAAAAAGAGTATTATCAACTTATAGAAACTCTCCAAAAAACTCAGAACGCTGAATCTGCAAAAGATCAAGCCGCAAAACCGGCGGATTCGCAAAAAACTGAACCTGTAAAAACAGAAAAAACTAAAAACTAAAAATATACTCAAATTATGGTTATGGGGCGGCGAAATCGCCCCATAACCATAACCAAAATTAATTTATGCAGGGACGGGTAAAAGGCAAAAATAAGTGGATATTGAACAACACAAAAAATACCTGAGAATTGCATTAACAGAAGCTAAAAAATCAGGCGCTGATATCCCCATAGGGGCCGTTTTGGTTAAAAACGATGAAATAATAGCCAAAGCTCATAACAGAAAAGAAATTAATAACGATCCAACAGCTCATGCGGAAATTATTGTTATACAAGAAGCCGCAAAAAAACTAAATAGCTGGCGGATAGACAACGCCACTTTGTATGTAACTCTTGAGCCTTGTCCCATGTGCGCTTCGGCGATATTATACAGTCGAATTCCCGAAGTTGTGTTTGGCGCAAGTGATCAACTTTACGGGGCATTCGGTTCTGCATTGAACATGACAGATTATTTAAAATTCAAGCCTAAAATCATTGGGGGAATTCTTGAAAATGAGTGCTCAGTTTTAATCCGGCAATTTTTTGAAAAAATGCGATGAATTTATACCAATCCAAATAAGTTTTTGTTAATTTGTTAAAAAGCTAATATCTATAGTCTGCGCCGCCCTGCGGGCGGCGCGGGCTAGGTAAGGGTATAGTGGGTGTTTCGGCGAAGCCGAAACACCCACTATTTAAGGTTTTATAAAAACCGTCTTTTTTATTTAACGATTTCTTTTTAAGATCACTATAATATAATTAATAAGCTGGAATATTAATCTTGGGCTTGCTCTTGTTGCTGTTTTTGTTCTCTTTTTTGTTCCTGATCTTTTTCGCATTCGCAATCATCGTCTTCGCATTCATTGCATTGTTCCTGTTTAATTCTGTCTTGCGTTTTAGCTTGTTTCTGATCCTGTTGCGCTTTGTTCACGTTAAGTTCAGGCTGATTATTTTCCTGATCGTTAATGCTGGATAAAGAATCCGGTCTATTCATTTTTTGATTCATATATTCTAAAACAGAGTGAAATTGCATAAAAATTTCTTTTGTTTTTGCTTTATAATTTTGGTCATTAATCTGCGTAATCATTTGTTGTATGCTGTTAAGTTTCTGATCTATTTTAGGGCAAAATTCTCTATTCGCCTTATCTTGACAGTTTAATTTGCCTTTAATATCTGACAGATTGATTTTTGAAGCATTAAAAGCTATTTTAATCTGATTTATTATTTCTTTTTCATTTGTTATAATTCCTAATGCTTCCGCGCTTTTTTGTACTTGGCGTGTTTGAGCCGTGCCGGTTGTTGTTGTTTCATCAGGAGATTTTGACAATTCGTTAATTAAATCAGCCAAAGTGTAAAGCCCTTGTTTAGTTTGTTTTTTAAATTCATCTAAATTTTTTACGTCGAGATTTTGATAAATTTCTTTTAATTCATCGATTTTTTCTGTAAAAACTTGGTCCGTATTTGGATCAGGGGTTATTTCCTTTTGTAAATTTTCAACTGCGGCATCTTCTTGCGTAGTATTTTTTTGAGCATTTGTTTTTGTTAAAAACAGAAATGTAAATCCGATAAAAATTAGTATGCTTAATATAAGCAATATTTTTGAACTACCTTTTCTCATTTTTTCCTCCCGTATTTGTTTGGTATAAGTTTTCAATTTTTTTGTTAATTTTTTTTTAAGAATGAAATCAATAATGTTTAAAATTAAATTAAATTTCATTAACCACTTATCGGATTTTTAAAAACAGACTTTTACTAACCGGCATTACTATACTAATCAAAATAAGTTTTCGTTAATTTATTAAAAAGCTAATATCTAAATGAAAAAAATGATTTTTGTAAGCTCTTAAGGGCACCTCTAAAAATAAGGAATTTTTGTTTTTTATATCTACCCCCCTGCCCCCCTTCAAAGGGGGAGGAAGCTTGTAGGTAGGGGCTTCGCCCCTACACTAAACCCCAACCAAATTTCATGAAAATTTCAAAAAATTGAGTTTTTAGAGGTGCTCTTAAGTAACAGACAAAAAATTTTCAGCTCTTATTAAATTTTGCCGAACGAGCGAAGCGAGTGAGGCAAACAAACAATAAAAGCCCCTTCCCTTTGAAGGGAAGGGGTTGGGTAGATAAAAACCTGAAAACTTTTTGTTACCTACTTAATTAGCGGGAGTTTCGGCTTCGCCGCATAAATGAGTTAAAACTCCCGCTATACCCTTACTCAGCCCGCGCCGCCCGCAGGGCGGCGCGGGCTGTAAATATCAGCTTTTTAGCCAATTAACGAAATTATTTAACTCGAATTGCTAATTAGTCGAAACGCTGAAATAGATTGAAATTTTATTTTAATTTTTTATGCGGCTCGCAGGCAAAGCCTGCGAGCCGCATGCCCTTAAAACGGCGTAGCGGCTGGCTTCGCCAGCCGCTACGCCAAATATAAAATTATTTATTTAGCAATTCGAGTTATTTAGATTAGTATAGTATTATATCTCTCTATTCTTTTCATTTGACAGGTTGAATTTTTCAAAAACATTGGCGCCTGCTTCAATAAATTCTTTTTCTGTTGATTTAGCCGGCATATCATTAAAATATCCGGGCTTAAATGAAATATTATATCCCAATCCTGCTTTTACTAATGCCGCATAAGTTTTCATTTCTGTTAATAAATTATCATTTTTTATTACTGCCAGCGCTGAAATCTTGTCCTGCTCTTTAAAAATTTCCGGCGGTTCAGGAATATTTTTTCTTATGCTGCTCGCATTAAAATTTTCTGTTTGTTTACTAAGCTCGTCAAATCTTTTTATTTGCGTTTGTCCATAAAGTCTTACCTGAACGGTCCCAAAAGATAAGTTTGATTTTGCCTCTAAAGTGCTCATACTATTTTAACGCTCCTGTTTTCTTAACATTGGTTTAACGTTTGTAAATTTTTTTATAAACATTTATTAAACAAAAAATATACAATAATTTACATTTTTTTAAGATTACTATATCAATATTTTTCTGTTATAAAATAAAATATAAAAGCTGGGAGAAATTTAATTGCTTATCTATATTAGCGGACTTTTGGGATTATTATTAACGCTTCTTGCCGGAGTGCCATATCTGGATTTTCTGAAGAAAAAGCTTTATGGTCAATATATAAGGGAAGAAGGACCTGCCTCACATGCCGCAAAAAGCGGAACTCCAACTACAGGAGGAATCATTTTAATAATACCTGCGGCATTTTCGGCGTTACTGCTTATTATAATGCATCAAAGCCTTGGCATAAAGACTTTAGTGATAATTTTAACAGCGCTCCTGTTTATGGGACTTGGATTTAATGATGATTACCTTAAAATCACAAAAAAACAAAATAAAGGAATAAGCGCAAAAAGAAAGCTGATTTTTCAATGTCTTATTGCTTTAATCCCTGCTTTATACATTTATTTTTATGGAAGTGCCGCTGTTTCGATATTTGGACTTGCAAAAATTGATTTAGGGCTCCTCTATCCGCTTTTTGCGGTTTTTATAATAGTTGGAAGTTCAAATGCGGTTAATCTTACGGATGGTCTTGACGGACTTGCCGCCGGAACTTCGTTTTTTGCGTTTCTTGCATGCGCATTTATTTGTTATTTTAAGGGTATAAATAATCTTGCGATAATTAGCTCAGCTTTTGCAGGCAGTTGTCTTGGATTTTTATATTATAATAAAAACCCCGCCCAGATGTTTATGGGCGATACAGGAAGCGTTGCGCTCGGCGGAACTCTTGGAGTACTTGCGGTTGTTGGGAAATTCGAACTTTGGTTGCTTATAATCGGTGCGGTGTTTGTGATTGAAACCTTATCCGTGATAATACAAGTGATAAGTTTCAAATCTACGGGCAAACGGGTATTCAAAATGAGTCCAATCCACCATCATTTTGAACTTTGCGGGTGGTCAGAACCCAAAGTTGTATATACATTCTGGCTCGCAGGATTTCTTTTTGCTACTCTAGCCGTATGGCTTTTTTAAAACCGATAATATTTTTTATGTAAAAAACAAAAAAAAGACAAAAGCAAAAAACATGCATTTGAATACGAGGGGGTTCGGGGGCTTGCCCCTGATGGATATGTCAGTTTGGCTTGTTAGTTTTTCTTTCTTTTGCTTCGTTTTCTTTCTTTTTGCGTTCAAAAAGAAAGAAAATGAAGAAACGGCAAGCGTTCTATTGCATACTGGAAAGATGCTGAAACAAGTTCAGCATAACGATTTCCACGTTTATTAAAAAAATTACATAAAAAATATTATCGGTCATAACTTATACCAATCCTTAAATATCAGCTTTTTTAATAACTTAACCAAAACTTATTTTGATTGGTATACTCCTTGCTATCCCAATCAAATTTTATAAAAATTTTCAAAAAATTGAGTTTTTAAAGTTACCCTTATGAAAGTGTTACAATTAAAAATTGAAATTAAGCTTAATTTTAGTTTTAATTAATGTAATACATTTTAAAAAGGAAAATAAACTGATTATGTCTAACCTGAAATATAAACGAATTTTGTTGAAAATCAGCGGTGAAGCCCTGATGAACGAACAAAGCTTTGGGATTGATCCTGAAACAATTAACGAAGTCGCTCAACAAATAAAAAAAGTAAAAGATATGGGCGCTGAAATTGCCGTAGTAGTGGGCGGAGGCAATATTTTCAGAGGAGTGCAAAACAGCGCAAAACTTGGCATGGATCAGGCATCTGCTGATTATGTCGGCATGCTTGCCACAACCATGAACGCGCTTGTGCTTCAGGGAGTTTTAAAGCAATATAACGTGTCTACAAGAGTTCTTAACGCAATAAAAATGGATCAGATCGCTGAACCTTACATAAGATTCAGAGCGATAAGACATCTTGAAAAAGGCAGAGTTGTTATATTCGCCGGCGGAACAGGAAATCCTTTCTTCACAACAGACACAGCCGCCGCTTTAAGAGCTTCAGAAATTAACGCTGAAGTTATGCTCATGGCAAAAAATAAAGTTGACGGCGTTTACGATAAAGACCCCCGAAAACATAATGACGCGCATAAATTTGAATATATTTCTTATGATGATATTATTAAAAAAGATTTAAAGGTAATTGACACATCAGCAATATCTTTATGTAAAAACAATAATATTCCCGTTGTTGTATTTGATTTCGCAAGCAAAGACAGCATAGAAAAAATATTAAAAGGCGAACAGGAAGGAACATTGATAGGAGGAGAAAAATAAAATGCCTGTTAATGAAATTATGAAAAACGGCGAAGACAGAATGAAAAAGACTCTCGCCAGCGCGCAAAAAGAATTTTCAAATATTAGAACCGGCAGAGCAAATCCAATGGTGCTTGACAGCATAAACGCAGAATATTACGGGACGCCTACGCCTGTAAGACAACTTGCAAACGTTTCCGTGCAGGACGGTCACACAATGGTTATAACGCCTTATGACAAAACAGGTCTGGCAAATATCGAAAAAGCCATACTTAAATCTGATCTTGGCATTACGCCAAACAGCGACGGAACATGTATAAGACTGATATTTCCGCAACCTACAGAAGAAAGAAGAAAAGGGCTTGTTAAGGAAATAAAAAAAATCGGCGAAGACACAAAGGTTTCAATAAGAAATATCCGACGCGAAATGTCTGATTCGCTCAAAAAAACCGGAAAATCAGAAAACATCCCTGAAGATGAACAAAAAGACCATCAGGATATAATTCAAAAACTTACAGATAAATATATAAAAGGCATAGACAGAATTGTTTACGAAAAAGAAACAGAAATATTGTCTATATAATATACAAGAGGTGGGTTTTGTGGAAAAAAAAGTTGGATTTGGAACAAACAGGGTAATAGTTGCTACTGTTTTATTAATTATAACTTTAGCGTGTGTTTGGTATGGAGGAATATGGATTGCTCTTTATCTGGGCGTTTTTGTTTATATCGGAATAAAAGAATTTTCAAATATCGCTAAATCAATGGGGGCTGATCCTCCGTTTTATTACATAGTTTCAGCAATTTTTTTACTTGTCGCTTTAGCTTCTTTTAAAAAATATGAATATATTTTTCCCGCTTTTGCGTTGATTACAATTCTAGCGTTTATTATAATTCTTTTTAGCAGGAAAAGAGCCGGTATTAATGATATTGCAATGACAATTCTGGCAATAACTTACTGTGGCATATTGCCTATTCACATGATTATGATTAGAAACATAGACGCAGGCAATTTTTTGATTTTTGGAAACAATATTTCATACGGGCTGGGATTAATAATGCTAACGTTTCTTATAGTTCCGGCATGTGATATTGGAGCGTATTATTCAGGCAAATTTTTTGGGAAACATCATTTGTGGAAAGAAATTAGCCCTAAAAAAACAATTGAAGGTTCAATAGGGGGGACTTTAGCCGGAATTGCAATAGCGCTTATTGTCGGAACAGTAATAGGACTGAATATTGTTCATTCATTAATAATTGGTTTTTTGCTTTCAGTCTTTGGGCAATTGGGGGATTTATCGGAATCAATGTTAAAAAGGCAGGCTGGAATCAAGGATTCAGGCAGCGTTTTTTTAAGTCATGGCGGAGTTCTTGATCGTTCAGACAGCTACATCTTTACTGTTGTGGTAGCTTATTATTATTATACCTTTTTTATTATTTAAAAATCGGATTAAGTAATGCTTACAGCAAATAGAATAAACGAATTAAATCAATTAGTATCAGAACTGGGATTAACTATAGACAATTATGAATACCTGGATACGGCTCTAACTCATAGTTCATATACTTTTGAAAACAAATATTCCAGTCTGTTAAACAATGAACGGCTGGAATTTTTGGGAGATGCGGCGCTGAAGATAATAGTAAGCAAATATTTGTTTGAAAGGTTCCCTGAATATACGGAAGGCGAATTAACTAAAATAAGGGCGGTAATGGTAAGTGATAATATGCTGGCAAAGCTTGCTTTTGATTTAAATCTTGGAAAATATTTAAATATTGGTTTTCATGAAAGAAAAATGGGCGGAGGCAAAAGACCTTCTACTTTGGCATGCGCATTTGAGGCTATATTGGGAGCTTTTTATTTAGACGGAAAAATTGATCAGCTTTCTGATTTTTTGGTAACTCTTTATGAAGATGAAGTAACTGAAATTGATCAATCCGCTTCAAAATATAATTATAAAGCTATATTGCAAGAATATACGCAGGCTAATTCAATGGATTTGCCGGATTATAGAATTATAAACGAGGTAGGTCCTGCGCATGACAGGGTATTTGAGATTGAAGTTTTTGTAAATGACGAATCTATCGGATATGGAGCAGGCAAATCCAAGAAAGAAGCCCAACAAAAAGCGGCAGAAATGGCATTGACTTCTCTGGGGTTAATAGAAAATAAATAGCGCTACATTGATTGCAAGTTGTACCAAGTTGCAATCAATGTAGTATTAAATCTCCCTCCCCCTGCCCCCTCCCCAAGGGAGGGGAAGAAGAGTTGATAAGGGTTTTGCCGGCTACGCCGGCAAAACCCTTATCAAAAAATAGTACTCTTTTGATTGCAACTTGGTATTGGTATTAACTCGGGTCGCCAATTAATTTTTTTTAAAATCGTCATTCTGGGGGCTTCAGCCCGAAGAATCTTGCTGTATGTATGCAATGCGATCCTTCGCTCTGCGCAGGATGACGGTTTCGGCTAATTAGCGGCTCAGGTTAATTAGTTTTGTCGTTGTATATTCTATTTTTCAGACGGTTTTTTGCGGGCAGCATTTGCGGCAACTAATCCTGCGGCTCCTGTTGCTAACAGTAATAATGTTGACGGTTCAGGAATTGGGGTTTTATCAGGCATAGGGGTATATTCGGGAATCGCATTATACTCTTTGCGCACTTCAAATTCAGGTTCTATACTGCATTTAAGATTAATTCCGCCTAAGTCTTCGCCGTTATTTACAACTTTTGCGCCCATAATAAACGGTAACTCATCTTTTTTAACATAACTTCCGTCAAATTTTTCTAATCTAATATTATTTCTTATCATATTGGCGTTAATATCATACATGCCGGAATCAATTGAAGATACAGTAACATTTTGCGCCGGCTCAGGCGGTAGCACGTCTTCGATGATTGGCGCTGCATTTCCCGCAACTGCGGCAGTCAATCCTGCGGCTAAAGCAGCAGCTTTTAACGTGTTTTGGTTTTTATCCTGCCTTTGATTCGCTTGATTTCCGCTAAAAATAACCGGTTTTATGTTATTTGATATTATCATTTCATTGCTCCTATATAATTTTACTTAATAGTTTTATTTACAACCTTCTTGCATTTTTGATGCCATTTTTTGTATAAATTCTTGTGTTAAACTGATGAATCCTGACTCTTTTATGACTCCTTTAGGAGAAATTTGTCCAATATTTCCGCCACCGATATAGTTGTGTTTTGCAAGCGTTCCAGTTTCTATTTCTGTAAGAGGTCTTGCAATGAAGTTAGTGATTGGGGGCAGGCAATCTGTTTTAAAAAAAACCTGAACCATTCTTTGAGGATTTTCAGCTTTAGCCGGTTTTTTGCAAAGCCCTGTTATTAAATATCCTTTAGTATCATTTCCAAGCGATATTTTAGAACCGGTTAAAGCTTGAAATGCATCCGTTTTTTTTAAATTTTGCATTATACCGGCTGTAAGCTCTGTATGATTTAAGGGATTAGCTTTTCCTATATCAGCGGCATGAACAGGCATTGACAATGCTAAAGCGGCAACGCCAGCCTTTAGTTGACTTGATAAACCGCCAAATGAAAGTTGTGTTTGATTATTTAAAGAATTTTGGGAAACATCTTTAGATTTAGCCGTGCAAGTAGCGGACAGCGCTGAATAATTTAATTTTGCGTTCACATTTAGCATTTTAAATACCTTTGATTTTTATTTAACTAACCTTAATCATTAATAACTAACTATTTGATATAAGTTATCTGAAAAAAAAAGTTGTTATAAAATCCAAAAAATTTTTCAAAAAAATTAGCGCTTTGTTAAGTTAATTTTATGAAATTTATGACCGATAATATTTTTTATGTAAAAAGCGAAGAAAAGACAAAAAGCAGGCATTGTAAGCAAGGGGGTTCGGGGGCGTGCCCCTGACCGATATGACAGTTTGTCTTGTTAGTTTTTCTTTTCTTTTGCTTCGTTTTCTTTTCTTTTTGCGTCAAAAAGAAAAGAAAATGAAGAAACGGTAAGTTTGTATTTGCATGCTGGAAAGATGCTGTTGCGAAGCAGTCGGCGCTGTCCGCATTTCGCAAACAAGTTCAGATTGTGTGATCAAAGTCAAGTAGTCATAGCTAATTTTTCCTTTCTTTTTTGAACCCAGTCAACCTGGAAAGGTTGATTGTTTCTTAATACTCCAATGCAAATAGTAAGCATGACCCTTTTAGCGGAATTAAGCAGTTAATTAAAAAATTACATAAAAAATATTATCGGTCATATATTTTTAAAAACTTTGATTGTTTCTTTTAAGGTAAAATATTATTAATTAAAACTATTAAAAAAATTAAGGATAAAAATAATGAGTGATGAAGAAAAAGTAGTTTCGCTCTCGCATGCGAGAAGCAAAGAAAAAAAGTTTGACGAAAAAAAAATGGAAGAACAACCGCAGGAAGCTGTTCATTGTTCGTTTTGCGGAAGACCTAATCATCTTGTAATCAAAATGATAAAAGGTCCGGGCGTAAATATCTGCTCTGAATGCGTAATGATCTGTATTCAATACTTCATGCTCGAAGACAGAATCCCCTCTTCAGAAGTTCAAAAAGTTTTAGATAGTTTTTGGAGAGGAGTTAAAAAATAAAAATTCATGCTAAACTCTCCCTTATTCCAAGCCGCCGAAAACGACATCAAACAAATGACTTTTACCACAAAAAACAGGCAACAAAAAAATGAACTATAGAGAGTTATCAAAATTTCAAATAAAAGCTGAAATAACCTTAATATTGCAAAAATTAACTTCTCTTGATGAAATGTCAAAAGAACAACAGCTTAAATATCTGGCAAAACTTTTTTCCATAAAAGATAATGCTTATGTGGTGGAAGTTCTCGCAAAAGAATTAAGCAGGGTTGATTATAAAAAAGGACAGATTATTTGTTTATTTTTGCAGGAATTAGCCAATCTTGAACAATTAAGCGAAACTTTATGGGGTTATATTAAATCTCCGGCTTCTTCAGACGAATTAAGAGATTTATCAGGGATTATATTGAAAAATCTTGGAGATAATACCGATCCTGAAGAATTTTTGAATTATCTTGAAAATCCAAAAGCCATAGTGGACAAAGAAACAAAAAAACTGCTTGAAATCGCGTCTGTTAATCCTGAAGCGCAGATCGATTTTCTTGATTTTTTGTTTTCCCTTCCGCAATCTGAACAATTTAATTTAATTAACTCGCTTAAAGAAGATTATTCTTGTGAAGCGCTTGTTAATGTATTGGTTCCTGCGTTTGAATCAAGAGTTGTTCAGCATATGGATGAAATTTTAATTGAAATTTTAGGCGAAACTAAATCTATTAAAGCAGGATATGTTTTAAAAGAGTTTGTATCTTATTCAAAAGACGAAAAAATGAATAAAAAAGCAAAAATAAGCTTGAATAAACTTAAACTCTCTGGTCTAAACCTTGAAAATATTGAACAAACGCAATTAAAAGATGAAATCACCGAGATTTCTGATCCTTATGAATTTCATACAAATCTCCCTGACGGGCTTGGAAATCAAGGAATTATAGCCAGCAGAGAAAGAAAAAACGGCGATATTTTCATGATGAACACTGTTATAAATGATGTTCACGGTATTCTTGACTGTTTTGGATTTTATGGAATAAGTAAAAATGATTTTAGAAGAGTTGTTGAAAAATTCCAGGAAAAAAGCACAGGTATCCCTATTTCCCCTGAATATTGCAAATATATTATTGAAAAAGCTGAAAAAACAAACAAAGCGAACAATTTATGTCTTCCTTATGAATATACGTCCTGGAAATGTATTTTAAGCGATATTAAACCCTTTGATTCTAAAACTTTTGATAATTTGGCAAATGAATGGGTTGATGAAAAATTAGTTGACGATGGACATCTGCTTTATAAATTCCCTGATTTTAATCACTGGTTTTTTGAAGAGGATGATCATTGCCTTATTAAGCCCTGTATTGAAAAAATAAAAGATGCTCTTATGGAAAAAAAAGCGTTTTATCTTAAAAATCCCGCTAAACTTGAAGATTTTTTGAACGCAGAGTTAAATAACATAATTTCGGATGTTTTTAGTCCTGATATAAGGCAAATTTATAAGTCCAGACTGCAAAGTATTGCTTTTCTTCTTAATATTGACGAATTGCAACATTTTAGGAATATTGCCGCCTCACTTGCATGGCTAATTGATCCTGAAAAGAATTTAGATATAAGCAAGAACTTATTTTTCAGGGAAATAATTAAAAAAACCATTATAGAGGGCTTATTACGCTACCAACATAATCTTTATAATGAAGAAAAACAGGTATCTAATCCCTGGAATGCCAGAAAAAACCTTAAAAACAAATCTGCGGAAAAACCAATTTTTGAAAAACAAAACATTGAAGAAATAATAAACATATTATGCGGGAATTAAAAGAACAAAATAAATTTAAAAGAATTTTAGGGCTTGATATCGGAACTAAAAGAATCGGTATAGCGATCAGCGACCCTTTGGAAATCTCCGCTCAGCCGCTAAAAGCTGTAAGCAGAAAACCCGATCTTGATTCAATAAATGAAATCAAGAAAATTTGTGAAGAATACAACGTTTTTATAATTGTAGCCGGACTTCCCAAAAACATGAACGGGTCTATAGGCTTTCAGGCTGAAGATGTGATATCCTATTTAGAGTTATTAAAAAAGGAAATTCCTTTAACTATTGAACTTGAAGATGAAAGATTAACCAGCGTCATCGCGGAAAAGGCTCTTATTGAACAAAATAAGAAACCTTCAAAAAAGAAAGAACTTATTGATATTTCTTCTGCTATACTAATTTTGCAACAGTTTTTAAATAAAAGGAGATAACAATGTCTGGTAACAACGGCTCTGAACAAAACAGAATAATTAAAACTCAGGATGAAAACGGACAGATATATAACTTTGAATTAATTGATATAATTGAATTTGAAGAAAGAGAATATGGTCTTCTGGTGTTTCTTGATGAAGAAAATAAGTCCAAAGAAAAAGAAAACGATGAAGACGACGATGACGACGAAGTCGTTGTAATGAGATTAAGTAAAATTGACGACAGCTATACGTTTGAAACCATTGAAGATGACGAGGAATTTGAAAAAATAATAGCTTACCTTGAATCTGAAAGTGAAGAAGACGAAGAGGATGAAGAAGACGAAGAATTTGACGAAGAAGCCGAAGCTTAATAAAAGTTAATATAAAGACAAAAAAACTTTATATTACTAATTTTTATTAAGATTATTTTTAGTATAAAATATACTCAAATAGAAATAATTTTTGGATTTTTGTTTAACCTGTTTTTATTGTGTGGCGGTTCTGCCGCAACACAATAAAAACCAAAATTCATTAAAACTTAAAAGGATCAAAAATGTATTGTGAAGACGGTAAAGTTTTCGTAGAAAAAGAAGACCAGTGCATGAGCTGCAAGAATTTCAAAAAGGGTGTAGCATGCCCTTTATTGCAGGCGCTTGGACTTGGAATGGTTACGCTTGAAGGCATTATGTATGTAACAAACTGCGGATTTTACGCTGAAAACAGAAGACATTTAAAATTAATTGATCAAAAACACGAAAAAAATAATTAAATGACTAAGCTTTTAAATGAAGAAAAAAAAAATTCTAATTATCAGGAACAGAACCTTTTTTGCCTGAAAGAATCAAGAAATAAAATGTCTTTAGATAGGTTAAAATACTTCGGACATCTTCTTGGAGGCATAAAAGAAGTTCTTCACAGCCGATTTATTGCAAAAAGACCAAGACCATTTACTTTTTCGCATCTTGTTACGAGTAAATGCAATTGTAATTGTGATTTCTGCTTCTGGAAACATCATAGAGATAATGAAGACCTTTCTCTTGATGAAATAAAGAGAATTTATAAAGAAGCTTCAAAAGAAGGTTACATGAATAGCATTCTGTGGGGCGGAGAACCTCTTTTAAGACAGGATTTTACAGAAATCGCAAAAGCCTCTCATGATGTCGGAATGTATACAAAAATGGCAACTAACGGATGGTTTCTTGAGGAAAATCATGAATTCGGAAATTATATGGACCTTATTTTTGTTTCAATCGACGCAATAGGTTCAAAACACGATGAATTAAGAAAACTTCCCGGACTTTTTGATAAATGCGTTAGCGGAATTGAGTTTCACAAAAAGCGCTATCCTAAAATGCGGATATATGTATGTTGTACGGTTTCCGCCGCAAATGACTTTGATTCAATAAAAGAAGTTGCCAAATTATGCAAAGACCTTGATATTTTGCTGTATTTCACCGTTAACAAGAGTTACCATAGTTTTGAAGAATGGGAAAATAAAAACGGATTTAAAAAACTGGAACTTGAAAACGATAATCTGGCAGATATTTTTAAAAAAATTAAAATTCTGAAAAAACAGGGCTATCCTATAAGAAATTCAGATTATTTTATGGATTATATAATTAATAAAAAAACCTTTTATCATTGTCATTGGCCCCAGGTGGCGACAGTAATGTATTCAAACGGCTATTTATTAAGATGTTCTGACAGAAAACCGATAATAAGCGTTAAAGACAGACCCTTGAAGGAAGTTTTAAGGTCAGAAGAATTTATAAATATGGTAAATATTTGCAAGGATTGCAAACTGGCATGCGTTGGCAATTATGCTCTTGACGCATCTGGCTTATGGAGATTTGAACCGGCGGCGATAAAATCTCTGGCGCAAATTGCAATTACCTGATCAGAGGCGCCATTTGCCAAAAATTTTATTTGACCGTTTAATTTGATTAGCTTATACTTCTTTTCGGTTATTGTTTTCTTAAATTAATTTCAGGAGTAATAAATTTTGACCAATATAGTTATTGTTGGCGGTCAGTGGGGAGATGAAGGCAAAGCAAAAATTATTGACCTTTTGTCAGAAAAAGCTGATCTTGTTATAAGATATCAAGGCGGATGTAACGCAGGACATACCGTTGTTACAGGAGATCAAACATATAAATTTCATCTTATCCCTTCAGGAATTTTGTATCCGGGTAAAATATGTCTTATTGGCAACGGAACTGTTATTAATCCGCAGGTTTTAACAGAGGAAATTGAAAATTTAAAAGCCAAAAACATTGATACTTCTAATCTTTATATAAGCCCTTTTGCGCATTTAACGCTTCCTTATCACATTGATCTTGATGAACTGCATGAGGAATTTTTGCAAAATAATAAGATCGGAACTACAAAACGTGGTATAGGACCGACTTATATTGATAAAGTCGGCAGAACAGGCATTAGGATTGAAGATATTTATGAAAAAGAAGCTTTAAACTCTAAATTTGATATGATTCTTCCTCAAAAAAACATGGTCTTAAAACAATACGGCAAAAAGACTTATGAGAAAGAAGAATTAATTGAATTTTGTCAAAAATATGCTGAAATCCTGAAACCGCATGTTACAGACACAACTGAAATTACAAGAAATGCCATTTATAAAGGAAAAAATATTCTTTTTGAAGGCGCTCAGGGAGCCATGCTGGATATTGATCATGGAACATATCCTTTTGTTACCAGCTCAAGCCCGGTTGCAGGAGGCGCTTCTACTGGAAGCGGAGTTGGATTTACTCATATTCAGAAAGTAATAGGAGTCTTCAAGGCGTATATTACCAGGGTTGGAGAAGGACCATTTTTAACGGAATTAAATAATGATGAAGGCGAAAAACTTCAGCAGATCGGCAAAGAATTCGGCACTACAACCGGAAGAAAAAGACGATGCGGTTGGTTTGATGTTTTAATAGCAAAATACAGCGCGTTTATTAATGGCTTAACCGGTATTGCTCTTACTAAAATCGATGTTTTTGATGATTTTGACGAAATTAAAATTTGTATAGCTTACAAGGACAAAAGAAACGGTAAATTATATCACGATTATCCTGCTAATACATATATACATAAACATCTTGAGCCTGTTTATGAAACAATGCCAGGCTGGAAGCAGGATATTTCACAAATTAAATCTTTTTCAAATCTTCCCGTAAATGCGCAAAGTTTTATTTACAGACTTGAGCTTTTGACAGGTATTCCAATAGAAATAATAAGCGTAGGACCAGATAGAGAGCAGACAATTACAAGAAGTTAATTTTTATAGCCCATGCCGCTTCTTTATAAACTATAATTAAACCGTAGCGCTTTGTTATACCAATCAATTTTAAAAACCGTTAAATGAAAAAGATGATTTTTGTAAAGTCTTAATTAGCGGGTGTTTCGGCGAAGCCGAAACACCCGCTATACCCTTACCCAGCCCGTGCCGCCTTGCGGGCGGCACGGGCTGTACATACAAAAGCCCCTTCCCTTTGAAGGGAAGGGGTTGGGGATGGGTAGATAAAAAAATAAAATCCTTTAAAATTAACTTAACAGAACACTAGTGCTCTGACCGATTAATTATTAAGGATAAAGTCTATTTAATTTTATTCTTGCATCATTTTTTGTAAACCTCCATTTAACGCCAATATTCTTATCATTTCGTTCTTTGACCCAGTTTAAAAGTT
>JAKLDH010000056.1 GCA_022703625.1 Cyanobacteriota bacterium
GACACCGACTCCAGAAGCAACCGAGACTTCAACGCCAACGCCGACTCCTGAAATATCAGAAACTCCGACTCCAATCCCAACTCCTGAACCGACCGAAACGCCAACGCCAACGCCGACACCGACTCCAGAAGCAACCGAGACTTCAACGCCAACGCCGACTCCTGAAATATCAGAAACTCCGACTCCAATCCCAACTCCTGAACCGACCGAAACGCCAACGCCGACTCCGATACCGATAGAAACGCCAGCAGAATAAAATTAAGCTCAGGTTGAAAGTTAAAAAACCAAAACGCAAAATGAAAATGATATTTTTTAAAATAAAAAAGTTTATTTTGGAAAAGCCATTTTTGGCGATAATGTTTTTTTCTTTGTTATTCTTTCTTTTAGGTGGAGGGATTATTTATTTATTAAATAGGGATAACAGAGGAGATATTTCCCAAAATAATAAACCGGAAAGACAAAAAAACGCGCAATATAGGTTTACCAGTCCGCTTTTAGATTGCAACTACGAGGGAGGCCCGTTCGCGATTAAAAACGATGAAATGAAAGAAAAAATTAAAGAAATTATTGAAGAGAGTGTTAAAAGCGGAAGGGCTAATCATGTTTCGGTTTATTTTAGAGATTTGAATAATGGCCCAACGATGGGAATAAATGATGACGACGAAATGTTCTCGCCAGCCAGCTTGCTTAAGGTTCCCTTAATGATTGCTTATTTTAAAAAAGCCGAAAGCGATCCGGAAATACTGAAAGAACGAATTATCTGCGATTCTTCTGGCGATGTTGAAAATATTACGCAAGACTTCAAGCCGGAATTGCAACTTGAGGCCGGCCAGGAATATGCAGTGGAAGATCTAATTAAGCGGATGATAATTTATTCCGATAACCAATCTGCCACTCTGCTTTTAAATAAAATAGACTATAATTTCTTGGCCAGCGTTTATACGGATTTGGGAGTCGAAGTTCCTACGGCGCAAAAATTAGAAAATTATATGACCGTAAAGGAATACGCTGCTTTTATACGCATTCTTTATAATTCTTCTTATTTGAGCCGGACAATGTCTGAAAAGGCGCTTGAGATTTTGTCTGAGTCAAAATATGGTGAAGGGTTGCGAGCTGGCATTCCGAAAAATATTGTCTTGGCAAATAAGTTTGGGGAAAGAGTTTTTGAAAATGTCTTTCAGCTTCATGACTGCGGCATTATTTATCATCCTAAATCGCCGTATATCTTGTGCTTGATGTCAAAGGGAAGCGATTTTAAAAAGCTAGAAGGCGTGCTAAAAAATATTTCAGAAAGCGTTTATGAAGAGGTAAATGGAAATGAATAATTTTTTAATCCCCAATTTTTTTAAAAAAACCGGCTATAGGGTTTTTGTTTTTTTCTTAGCCTTAAGCTTGATTTCTCGGCCTATTTTTTTTGATAAGACCGCTTTGGCGGCGACTTTAAATCCTGGCTCTAATTTTACAGTTTGCACCGGCGAAGCAGTCCAGCCTTTTTATACTTCCCAAGCGTATCCCAATGTAACACTTTATTGGACTTTTACTTCAGCCGTCAACACGCAAAAATATCTTCATGTGCAAATCGATGACAATCCAGATTTTAGTTCATTGGTTGTGAATAGCGGCCAGATTTATTGCCCTACGTGTTTTTCCTATTCTCAGTCCAGTACTCTTTCTTTTAATACGCGGTATTATTGGCGTCTTCAGGTGACCGATAATTTAGACAGCATGACGGATTGGATAAACGGAGATTCTTTTATCACTTTAAAACAATCTTTAATGCTTAAGGGCAATATTAAGCTTTGGGGCAATATAAAATTGGAATAATAGTTTTTTGCGGGCTTTAAAAGAGCTTATAATTGACTTCTGTTTTGCTCCAGCTTAGAATAAGGAAGCGTTTTAATTTTGAAAATAATTTTATGGATAAAAAAATCAGCCAGAAAATAACTGTCGACCTAAAGATATATCCGCTGGAGGCTATTTACGGCGCCTCTTATGTTTTTATTGATCGCGCTTATTTGTTTTTAGAACCGGCTGGCAAAAACAAAGTGGCTATAACTTTTCGGCCTAAAGAAGATGCTGGTGCCAAGGAATTGGAAAATATCACCGGCGAGTTTTTTAATGAGCTGCTTAATTATGCTTTTAGGCTCAATTTATCCAAAGAGAATAAAAAGATTCGCCAGCATATTATTGAGCAAGCCCTTTTTGCCGCCTCAGAGCCAGCCGCAGAAAAGTTTTCTGATTCGGGCTTGGGCTATGGCGAGGATGATGACCCATTGGGCATTGCTATTCCTTGGGAAGAAAAATACGGCCAAAAATAATCAGGTTTAAGCCAAAGAAAGAGAGAATAAAAGATGGAAATAGTTTTTGATAAAAAACTTTATAAGTTGGAAGCCATTAGATCGGCTATCGGCGCGTTTGCCGGTTTGGCTGATTTTGTTTTAAAAAGTAACCAGCGGGGGATAGCGGTAAAAATAAGCAATATCGATCCGGAAGCCGCTGATATAATCGATGGCGAGTTTGCTAATTATGTTTTGGCGCAAATGAAAAAATAATCTTGGCTTTAATATGGCGATAGATCTGAAAAAAATAAAATACGATAAATTAGGCTTTTTTAGGTTTAAAAAAATAGGCCAGCGCTATCTTTTAACGAACGATGAAGGCGGTTATATTTTTTTAGAAGAAAAAGAGTTCAATGATTTTTTAACCGGCAAGATTGCCAGGACCAGCGAGCTTGGATCGAAATTAGCTGAGAAGAGATTTTTTAAAGAAGATGTTAATTTAATGCAAGCCGCGCAGGGCTATCGTTATAAAAAAAGCTTTCTTTTCTCCGGCCCGGCCCTCCATATTTTAGTGGTTACTTCGCGCTGCAACCATAAATGTATTTATTGCCACGCTTCGGCTAAAGGAATAGAGGCCAGTTCTGATTGGGATATGACTCCGGCCATTGCCCGAAAATCGTTGGAGATGATGTTTAAAACTACGAGTCCCTCGGTGGTCATAGAGTTCCAGGGCGGCGAGCCGCTGGTCAATTGGCCGGTGGTAAAGTTGGTTATTGAAGAGGCTAAATCTCTGGCTAAAGTTAGCGGAAAAAAACTTGAATTGAGGCTGGTCTCTAATTTCAGTTTAATGGATGATGATAAATACCAATTCTTGATTAAAAATAAAGTTAGTATTTGCACTTCGCTTGACGGGCCAAAAGAAGTCCATAATAAAAACCGTATTTTTATCGATGGCAAAAAAACAGGCGATAGCCATAGCCACGTTATTAAATGGTTGAAACGCTTTAACCGCGATTATCCAAAAAACGAAAAGAAGGGATACATTTGGCGAGCCGGGGCGTTGATAACGATTAGCCGCTTTTCTTTGCCTTATTATAAGGAAATAATCGACGAATATGTTTCTTTGGGCTTAAATAATATTTTTTTGCGGGCGTTGGATCCTTTTGGCATGTCAAAAAATGTTTGGCAGAAGATCGGTTATTCGGCTGAAGATTTTATTAATTTTTATCGCCAAACGCTGGATTATATAATAGAGATAAACTTAAAAGGCATTAAGTTCGAAGAGCGTTTTACGAAGTATTTTTTAACCAAGATATTAACGGAAACCGATCTAAATATGGTGGATTGGCGCTCGCCTTGCGGAGCGGGGTTGGGGCAATTGGCCTATAACCATAATGGCGATGTTTATACTTGTGATGAAGGCCGAATGCTGAGCATGGTTGGGGACGAAAGCTTTAAGTTGGGAAACGTAGCGGAAAATACTTACCAGGAGGTAGTTAGCCATCCGGTAGTGAGGACAACTTGCTGCGCTTCGTGCTTAACCGGTTTGCCGGGATGCCATGACTGCGTTTTTCAGCCTTATTGCGGCGTTTGCCCGATCTATAATTATGTTGAGCAAAAAAATATTTTTGGCCAAATGCCAAATAACGAGCGCTGCCAGATAAGCCAGGCAATTTTGGGTTATATTTTTGCCAAGCTGGAAGATGAGAAAAGCCGGCAGGTTTTTATGAATTGGCTTAATCTTGTTTAATACTTATAGCCGGCTTATAATTAATGAAAGTAAGGGCAAAATAATGTGGATAAGGTTTCTTTTAGGAATCATGACAAAATGATAGACTTTTAGTAGAAAATAAAAGCATGAAGATAATCAAAAAAGCCATCCCTAAAATTAAAAAAGATATAAAGGCTTTTTTAAACAGCGAGGAGGGGAGGGTAAATAAAAAAAGTATTGCAAAAATATCAATGGGAGTGATGGCTTTGGGCTTAAGCCTCTCTTCTCTTATGAAAGCGGATTCGGCGTCTGCTTCTTGTTTTCACGCTTCGCATGGTTCCCATGCCTCACATGCTTCTCATGCTTCTCATGCTTCTCATGCTTCTCATGGTTCCCACGGTTCTCACGCTTCCCATGCTTCTCATGCCTCACATGCTTCTCATGCTTCCCACGCTTCCCATGCTTCTCATGGTTCCCACGGTTCTCACGCTTCCCATGCTTCTCATGGTTCCCACGGTTCTCACGCTTCCCATGCCTCGCACTCTTCCCATGGTTCCCACGGTTCTCACGCTTCACACGCTTCTCATGGTTCGCACGGTTCTCATGCTTCACACGCTTCTCATGGTTCGCACGGTTCCCACGCTTCGCACTCTTCCCATGCTTCCCATGGTTCCCACGCTTCGCACTCTTCCCATGGTTCCCACGCTTCCCACGCTTCCCACGCTTCACATTCTAGCTATTAATAAAAATGAATCTTTCTCTTAAAAGAATATTTTTTTTGATAATTATTTTAGGGTTGCTAGTAATTGGGTTTTTTATAGTTCGCTCGTTGGTTTCTGATACGTCAGAAGAAAAAAATAAAAAAGAGCTAGAGAAATGCTTAACTAAAGTTAACAGCTTAAAAAACGATCTTTATCTGGAAAGATTTTTTAGCACTTGGGATGAAACAAGAAACAGCGAAGAAAAAATTACTTATTTAGGAAGCATTTTAAACATTTCTGAATCTCAGCAAGCATCTTTTCTAGGATTATTAAATAAAAATCTTTCTTGCCAATATGATGTTGCCGAGAGTGATCTAGTGCGCCAACAAATTCTCAATCGTGTGGTTCTTGCTGCAAAAAAAATAACTGGCGTAGATAGCCTTTCTTTACAATCATTTTTAGCGGGGGTGGAAGACTATACTGTGAATCATCAAAGTGGCAATTATAAAATTTTTTATAACGAGTTAATCTCGGGGAGTTGGGAGGGCAATTGCGAAGAAAAATTGGCTCCTTTGTGCCGTCCGGGAGAGATACCCCTCACTTTTACAGGGGCAGAACAGTGGTGCCAAAATATTTGCCAAAAATTAACCGAATATAAAAATAATAAGGAGCAAGCCAAAACCGAATTGCTTAGCGAAAGAAGCAGCGGAGATCATTTTTTCAGGGCAGCGGTAGCTTTTTGGCTAGGAGGAAGGGAATTAGCTAGGCAGGCTTGCGCTGGCGTGCAGAATAATGAAACTGCTTATGATAATTGCCAAAATATGATTGCGCGCTTAGAGGTAAGGGCAAAGAGCTGCGAAGAAATAAAAGATATTTCCGCAAGATTTATTTGCGGAAAATAATAAAAAGGTTTAAATTAAAGTGGGCTAAGCCCACTTTTTAAGTTTTTAAATCTGTTTATGAAAGGGTTATTTAACGCTAATAAATGCCAAGAAAAATTAGCTATTTTATCTATTGGCGGCTATTCTTTAACTTACGAAAAACTTAAGGGCCAAATAGATAAAATTGTTGGCGATTTTAAAAGGCTGGGCCTAGAAAATAAAAGGGTGGCGGTTTTGGCTGGCAATGGGCCAGAGGCTTTGATCTCTGTCTTAGCTTGCGCTTCGTCTGCCGCTTGCGCGCCGTTAAATCCAACTATCAAGAGCCAAGAGCTGGAGCGTTTAATTGCTGAATTGGGTTTAGACGCGGTTTTGGCTTTGGCTGATTTTGATTTTGGCGATATTGGCAAACAAGTGCCTATTTTTAAAGTTGAATCTGTCGGAGGAAGATTAGAGTTAAGAGGTATAAATAGCCTCAAGTTGAATAAAAAGGCAAAAAAATCTAATAATATTGCCATTATTCTTCATACTTCTGGCACAACCGCCAAACCCAAAATAGTTCCCTTGAAATCGTCTAATATTTTAGCTTCGGCCAAAAATATAATTTCTATTTTAAAATTATCCGAAAAAGACATTTGTTTGGACCTAATGCCGTTTTTCCATGTCCATGGCTTGATGGTGGCTGTCTCTACTTTGCTGTCTGGCGGAACAGTTATTTGCCCGCCAAAATTCGAAGCTAACCAATTTTATCAATGGATAAAAGAGTTTGGGCCTACTTGGTTTACCGCTTCGCCCACCATTCATCAGTCGATTTTGGACTTGGCTAGGCAAAACCGGAAAATAATAAAAAAAAGCCAGCTTCGCTTTATCCGTTCATCTTCCGCGGCTATGCCGATAAAGCTTCTGGCTGAGCTTGAAAAAAAATGGCGCGCCCCGGTGGCTGAATCTTATGGAATGTCGGAAGCTGCTTTGCAGATAACCAGCAATCCTTTGCCGCCAGAATTAAAGAAAATTGGTTCGGCGGGCAAAGCCTATGGCTTAAAAATAGCAATTATTGATGAAGCAGGGAAAAGATTAAAAACAGGAAAGGTGGGCGAAATAATAATTCGTGGCAAAAATATAATTAAAGAATATGGAAGCGGCGCAGAAGTCAATCGGCGGTCATTTTGGCGCGGCTGGCTGAGGACAGGGGACATGGGCTATCTTGATAAAGATGGATTTCTATTTATTAAAGGGAGGATAAAAGAAATGATAAATAAAGGAGGCGAAAAAATCTCGCCCAAAGAAATAGACGAAGCCATTATGAGGCACCCAAAAGTAAAATTAGCCGTGGCTTTTTCTATGCCGCATCCAAGCCTGGGAGAGGATATCGGGGCAGCGGTTATTTTAAATAAAAAAAATGGAATTAACGAAGAGCGGCTGAAAGTGTTTTTAAGGAAAAACCTAAGCGATTTTAAGGTGCCAAGCCGGATTTTTATCGTGGAAGAGGTGCTTAAAGGGCCAACCGGCAAGATCCAGCGCCTCGGGCTTTATGAAAAAATAAAGCCATTATTTACGGCTAAAAAGGTTTTGCCAAAAAATAATTTGGAAAAAGATATAATTAAAGTTTGGCAGGAGATTTTAAAAATAAATAAGATAGCAGTTGACGATAATTTTTTTGAAATTGGGGGAGATTCATTGAAGGCGATAGGTTTGATAAAGGCATTAAAAAAAATTACGCATAATAAAATAAACAATAAAAATTTTTTGGAGAACCCGACAATTAAGGGGATTATCAAATTAATTAAATAAGAAGATGTTAGCTTGATTTTGTCTCTAAAATTAGACGTGTTTTTATGGATAAAAATAAAAAAATAAAATGCCGGCAGTGCGGTAATGCCATAAAGGGTGCTATAAGCAAAAATCGTATTTGTTTTTTATGTGAGGATTATAATAAATATTATAAGCCCTATGAAAAAGCGATAAACTCTAGTGCGATAAGAAAAATGGAACAAATTTTTGCTTCTGCAAAAGAAAAGAAAGCCAAATATGATGTAATGTTGTTATATAGCGGAGGAGGCGATAGCACTTATTTGTTGTATTTGCTTAAGTTTAAATATAAATTAAAGGTCTTGGCTTTATCAGTCATTCATCCGTTAGTTAATGATTTAGCTAGGCAGAACATAACTAAAATCACAAAAAAATATCGCATAGATTCAAAAAAAATTACCATAAAAGACGGCACTTATAAAGAATTCATTAAGACGGGGCTTGAATTAATCAAGAAAAAAAAGATAAAAGGACCAGCTAGTGCCTGCCAGATATGTAATTATCTAAGAGATGCAGCTGCCTATAATTACGCTTTAAATAAAAAAATTCCGGTTATAGTCACCGGCTTTAATATCAATCAACTTGTTTCTGTCTACCCGGTTATTATTAGCGATGATATTAAATCAAGATGTGTAAATAATAGACCTTTTAAGTTATACAAAGAATTAAAAAACTATTTTAATAAAAGATTAAGAAAAATTCACAAAAACTCAATTTTTGATTTTGATTTAAACAGATTGTTTAGCCAGAATACTGCTGAAGTTATTTGGCCTTTGTCATTTTTAGATTTGTCTCTTGATAAGCATAAGTTTTTATCAAAAAGTCAGGGTTTGGATAATCTGTTGCCAAGCAAGACTAATTGCGACGCTTTATTTTTTTATGATATTTTGTGCTATAGAAAAATAGGGGTTCCGGGGAAGTATTTTGAATGGCTAAGTCAAATTAGAAGATTAAAATATTGTCATATTTTTGGAAGCCATAAAATTTCAAAAGATCAATTGGCTTTGTTTGTTCGTGAATTAAAAAAAGAAATAGGCTTGATATTAAAAAACAAAAGAACAGTCGATATAAAAATTCTAAAAAATCGTTCGCCAAAATTGGTTAAGCTTCTCAAGAATAAAGAAAGCATAGATTATGTTGTTAAAATGTTGAACAAAATAAATTATTACAAGAATTATTTCAGGTAAATTGAATTTTAAAATAGACTCTTATTTTTTTGACGAGATGTCTATTTTAGTTTAAAGTAGGGTAGGCTCTTTAAAAAATAAATAAGTGCTTGATGCTAAAAAATCATAGAAAAAAGGAGGAAAAGCAATGGTACCGAAGAAAATATATTGGCTTTATTCGATAAGCGCGTTTTTGATATTGTGGGAAGTGTTTGTCTGGGCAATGTCGGTGAGGTCATTTGTATTGCCGGCGCCATCATCAATTTTAGTTTATAGCATAGCCAATAGTTCGTTGTTGCTGAAAAATTTCGCGGTGACCTTAGAAGAAATCGTTATGGGTTTATCCGCGGGAGTTATTTTGGGCAGCGTTCTCTCTTTGGCAATAGCTAGATATGCTTTTTGCCGAATAGTTTTTCTGCCTCTTTCAGTCTGTCTTCAAGCAGCGCCGATTATAGCTTTAGCGCCGATTGTTTTGTATTTTTTTGGGGTCGGCATGCTAACCAAAGTTGTTGTAGCAGCAATGATGTGTTTTTTCCCCGTTGTTATTAACTTTGTTAAAGGTTTAGACAGCCTGGACCAGGATTATCTTGACTGGTTATTGAGCCAAAAATTCAGCCAGAATGAGATATTGTTTAAAGCGAGGATTCCCAACTCTATGCCAGATTTTTATGCCGGCTTAAAGATTGGGCTTTTGAGAGGTATCAGTGGAGTTGTTATCGGTGAAATTATTGGTTCTTCCGAAGGTCTGGGCTGGCTCGTTTTGAAGGGCAATTCAGATTTTGAAATATTATTGTCATTTTCGGCCGTAACTGTGCTAATGATTACGGGTTTGGCAATATATTTAATCTTAGAGAAGGCAGAAGACAGCCTAGTAAAATGGAATAAGCGGGTCTGAGGAGGACAGGATGAAAAAGATAACTTTTTATTGTTTTTTGGTAATTTTAGCGCTGGCGTTTAGTTTGATGCCATATAAAATATTCGCACACGACAGAATCGATATGGTTAGAATCCATATGGATTTTTATCCGTATACGAATTATGTGGCTATAATCACTGGTATTGAGAAAGGGTTTTTTCAGGAGCAGGGCATAACGGTTCAAATCATTGAAGGCCGGGGCGGAGTTTTGCCAGCTAAAATGGTTGGAGCCGGAAAGGCGGAATTTGGTTTGACATCCGCCTCGACAGTCTTAATGGCTAGAGAAAAGAACATCCCCATTAAAGCAATTATGGGAATCTATCAAAAAAATCCGGTTTGTGTTTGGTTTAGAAAGGATAGGAAAATTAATCGACCCGAAGATATCAATTCGATTTCTTGCGATCCGAATTCCGTTAAATGGGGCAATATGATGGCTTTTATCAGAAAGATCGGCAGGGAAAATAAGGTAAAATTCGTTGTGGCCGGCGGTAATTTTATGTCGGAATCGAGTTTTATGCTCCAGGGCCATACAGATGCTGCAATGGGCTATTATTTTGTTCAGCGAGCAGAAGGTAAATTGCTAAAAGATAATAGCGATATAGGCAGTTTCAGGCTTGATGAGTTCGGTATTAAATCGATTGATAAAGTCCTTATTACAAGCGACGAGATCGTTAACAAAAGGCCGGATTTGGCATTAAGATTTGTTGCCGCATGCGTGAAATCGTGGAACTATTCCATTAAGAACCCCCATGAAGCAGTCGGCTTATTCGTTAAACGCTACCCAGGATTGGACGAAAAATTAGAATATGACAGTTTCGTTGTCAGCGTGCATTATATGAAGGGCGGCGAATACGAAAATCGCGGATTTGGTTTTATGAGCCAGGCTGATTGGGAGGCGACAAAAAAACTTTTCGAGCAGTACGGCGAATTGAAAAAAAACAATTTGATGAAAGTCGACCAAGAGTATACTAATCGTTTTATTCCCTGAAATAATAATGCTGGGTCCTTATCCCGGTGGCGTCTGCTAAGAAGAAAGGAGGAGGAGAGAGGTGATAGTAATTGATAAAGTAAGCAAGCGTTTTCCGGGAAAAATTAAAGACCTGGAAGTGCTGCAAGAGATTGATATCATAATTGAAACGGGCCAGCTTGTTTCAATTGTTGGCCCGACCGGTTCGGGAAAAACAACGCTATTAAAATTAATTTGTGGTATCGACGAGAAATTGCACTCAGGCTCAATATCCGTAGATGGAATCTTGATCAGTAATTATCAGGGTGCGGATATTGGATATCTGCCCCAAAACCTGGCTCTTGCCAAATGGTTAACGGTTGAAGAAAACGTTGCCTTTGTTCTGCGAAGACCTATCTTTGGCTTAAGTAAAAAGCAGATAAAAGACAAAGTTAGCAGCTTGCTTGAACAATTCGACCTTCACCATTTTCGAGACCATTATGTTGATCAATTGTCAGGCGGCATGAGGCAAAAGGTGGCTTTGGCTAGATTAATAGCAACAAAGCCAAAGATTCTTCTTATGGATGAACCATTTTCTTCCTTGGATGGCATAACTCGCTTTCATTTAAACGACAAACTTCTAAGAATGTGGGAAAGCTATAAGCCGACAATTATATTTGTTACTCACGATATCGATGAAGCAGTTTTTTTGTCAACCAAGGTAGTTGTTTTTTCGCACAGGCCGGCAGTTATAAAAGAAGTTTTTAAAATAGACTTGCCATACCCGCGAAGACAGGAGACAAGATTTAAAAGCAATTTCCAGGATAAGGTTGAGCAAGTCTGGAAAACAATTGAAGAATAAATTATTTGAAGCCCCGTTTAAACTAGCGGGGCTTTTTTATTACAATAGAAAAACAAGTAATTTATTTTTTTAGGTATTTGTTCGGGAATCTTTTACATAATTAGGCGATATTTATCGAGCAAAAATCTCTAGACCTTAGCCCAAAATGGTCGTAGTATGATATATGTAATATTATAGTATAATGGCTATATTCTCTGGCCTGGATTACAAAATATAGAAAGGACTTTAGCCATAAGAATAAGTTTTAGATTTAGATAAAATTAGCATGAATAGCATATACGATTTATATAAAGATAATAAATGGAGAAAAATAGCAGATAAAATAAAGCTGGATAAGAGTCTTTATTTGAGGAATAATTTGCTGCTTTTTTATTATGACAACAACGATAATAATTATGAAGGCCTTCTGATTAATATATTATCGGCAGCCAAGCAAGGATTACCTTTTGTCGTTATTGATTCAAACGCGACTAAAGAAGGCAGCCAATATATAAAAACTACTTGCCAGAATTTTCCCGCTGCGACCTTAAAAGACGCTTTTGCGGTTTTTTTTACAAGCGGTTCTACCGGTAAACCAAGGCCGATAATTTGGACAAAAGAGATGATGATTAGGCACGTAAAAAACAGGATGAAAATGTTGGGAGTAGATAAGAAAACAAGGCTTGCCAGCATGATACCTCTTAGCATGAAATGGGGAGTGTTAAATTTTTTGGTGGCTGGTTTTTCGGGGGCGTCATTCGAATATTATGCGACCAACCAAGGATATAATGGGCTCATCAAAAAAATTATCAATAAGCAGATAGATTTTTTGGTTGGCAATCCTTATCAATGGACCGGTCTGTTATCGTATCTTGAAAAATCTAACCTAAGAACGAATATCGTGGCCCATATCGGTAGCGCAATTATCAGCAAAGACCTAGTGGTGAGATTGTCTAAAAGAGTAAAGAAAATAATAAATCTATACGGTTCCACAGAAGCATTCGGAGTAATATGCAATGATCCGATCGGTTTAAAAAAACCCGAGTCTGTCGGTAAGCCAGAGCCGGGCAATCAAGTAGCTATATTAGATGGATCTGGCAAAGAATGCGGTAGCGGCAAGATCGGAGAGATAGTCTTGAGAGGGCTAGATATATCCATTTCTTGCCCCACCCCTTATTTTACCGGTGATTTAGGTTATAAAGATAAAGACGGTGATTTGTTTGTGGTTGGCCGAAAGGACGACATTTTAAAAGTGAACGGTTATCAAATATCCTGTCATGACTATGAGAAACATTATAATAAATATCGGTCTTTTGTTCTTGGTATAAACAGGGATGACGGATGGAGCGATGTTGCAATAATTTTTGAAACTGAGGAACCTTTAAAGCGCGTAAAAGAATATATTGATAGAATGATTCCGCCTATTAATCTCTACTGCAGGCCCAAATGGATTTTTGCCATGAAAAAATTGCCATTAACTTCGACCAAAAAAATTGATAAGCAAAAAATTAAAACTTTCATTGAGCGCAAGATTAAAAAAATAGAATTGAATTTAAATAAAAAAGAAACCCGTAGCTATTCGGGCAACAAAGGAACGGTTTTATATAAAATTATCGAGATATGGCAAGAAATTTTCAAAAATAAAGCCGTAGATGCTAATAGCGATTTTTTTTCATTAGGCGGCAGCTCTATTGATGCCATGCAGATAATAAGCCAAATTAAACATCGGCTAAAAATTGATATTTCCATAGACGCCATCTTAAAGAATCCTGCTCTTAAAAAATTGGCCAAAGTAGTCAGAAAATCTAGGAAGATTAATGGACCCATTTCGATAATGCCCGCTAAACCAAAGCCATTCTATGCTCTATCCCATGCCCAAAAAAGAATGTGGGTATTGTATAATTTAGAGCCAAACTCTGCCTTTTACAACGTATTAAGGGTTTTAAAATTAACTAAAAAATTAAATGTTCCCGTTCTCAGGCAATCCATCCAGGCGGTAATTAACAGGCACGAAGCCCTAAGGACTAATTTTGATGAAATAAATGGCCGACTGGTTCAAATAATTCACCAAAATAAAAAAAATAACTTGGTGATTATCGATTTAAAAAACAGCAGAAACAAATCAAAGCAAAAGAAAAAAAACGAGGTAATTCAATCTATTATAAAACAAGAAGCCGGCAAACCGTTTAAGCTGGAAAAAGACCAATTAATAAGATTTACTTTGATCAAAACGGATGCCGATGAAAATATATTGATTCTAGCTATGCACCATATCATCATCGATAATTGGTCAATTAACGCTCTTTTTTCTGAGCTTAATCAATTATATAAATCCGGGCTGACAGGCAAGCAAGCCGATTTGCCTGCATTGGCTATCCAATATAAAGACTACTCTGAATGGGAAAGAGCCAGGGAAAATACCAAAGAGCTAAAAAAACAAGAAAAATATTGGTTAAAAAAATTAGCAGGCGAGCTGCCAATTTCAGAGTTGCCCTTAGATAATCCTAGGCCGGCTGTCCAAACATATAATGGCAGCATTGAAGAAATAGTTTTGGATCATAATATGACTAGGAAGTTAAAGCAATTAGCCAACAAAAATAATGTAACTTTATTTATGTTGCTATTTGCCGCCTTTAACGCGTTTCTCTATAAATTAACCGGCCAGGAGGATCTGATAGTTGGAGTCATAGCGGCTAACCGAGAATATCCGGAATTGGAGAATGTTGTTGGCCCATTATTGAATACGTTGGCTATTAGGACCAAAATAACTAATACAGATAATTTTGCGAATTTGCTCAAGTATACCAAGCAAAATATTCTTGATGGCTTTGCCAACAAAGACTATTCTTTTGACCGATTGATTGAAAAGCTAAATCCGCCTAGAGATTTATCCCGATTGCCCATAGTAAACATTATATTTCATATGCTCGACTACGAGCAGGGCAATAAGGCTGAACAACAGGCAAGCAACAAATTATTGTCTAGCTATCAGATGTATGATTATAAAACAACCCAATTCGATGCCAGATTTATAGCTATTGAGCAGCCAGGTAAATTAGTTTTTAGATTTAATTACAATACAGATCTTTATCATTCCCGTACTGCCAGGCTGTTTCTCAAATTGTATCGGACATTATTGGAAAATGTTTTAGCTGAATCAGAAACAGAAATCGCAAGGTTAGAGCTACTAACCAAAAAAGAAAAAAAACAGCTAATTTATAATTATAACAACACGAAAGCTGTTTACCCCAAAGAAAAGACCGTTCATCAATTATTTGAAGAACAAGCCAAAAGAACGCCAGATAGCGTAGCTGTAATATCTGGAGAACAAGAGATAACCTATCGGGAATTGAACCAAAAGGCTAACCAGCTGGCTGATTTTTTGATAACCAGATATAAAATAAAAACAGAAGATAAAATCGCCATCATTACGGATCGCTCTATAGACATGGTTGTGGCAATTTTGGCAGCCATCAAATCAGGAGCTGCCTATGTGCCAATTAACCAAAATTATCCGCTCAAAAGGATAAAATACATGATTCGCGATGCTAAGTCTCCGCTTATATTGACACAGGAAAAAATAGCTGAAGAAAAATTGAAATGGTTTAAAGGGAATATTTTTAGGCTTGATTCTGATTGGACTAAAATTGACAATAATAAATCGGCCAACCAGCAAACAAAAATCAAGCCGAATAATTTGATCTACGTTATTTATACTTCTGGATCAACGGGAAACCCTAAAGGTGTGATGGTGGAACACCAAGAGGTTACAAACATCTGCTACGCCATAAATAAAAAAATTAAGTTTCACCAAAGCGATAGAATACTGGCTTTAGCGAATATTAATTTCGACATCTCGATTTTTGAACTTCTTTTTCCTTTAGTTAGGGGCATGTCTTTGGTCTTGGCAAGCGAAGAAGATATACGCCAGCCGGTATTGCTAGGCAGATTAATAACAAAAAAGAGGATAAACATAGTTCAATTTACTCCGTCCATGGCCGAGTTAATGGTTGGGCATTCTATTGACAGCAAAGTAAATCCCTTCAAGCACCTCGATAAAGTATTAATTACCGGGGAAGCCTTTTACCTGGATTTGTTTTTTAGGATAAAAAAATTAACAAAAGCGTCAATATATAATCTTTACGGTCCGACCGAAGCCACTATTTGGTCGACATTTTATAAGGCAAAGGAAAGCAAAGAAAGAATCGTCTCAATTGGCAAGCCCTTGGCCAATACACAAATCTATGTTCTTGACCAGGGAAAACAATTAGTGCCGCCGGGTTTGCCAGGCGAACTCTATGTTTCTGGTGATGGTCTGGCCAGAGGTTATCTTAACCAGCCAGAAATGACAAAAAAAGTGTTTTTGCCTCATCCGTTTATCAAAGGGCAAAGAATCTATAAAACAGGGGATATGGTTAAAATTAATCCGGATGGCAATATAGATTATATCTCGAGAATAGATTACCAAATTAAAATCAGAGGCAACCGAGTTGAGCTAGGTGAGATAGAGGCTAATCTAAATAAATTACCTCAAATTGAACAAGCTGTGGTTGTGGCTAAAGAAGAAAAAAATAAGGCGAGCCAAGCTATTAATGGGTATTATCTGGTTGCTTATTATACAGCCAAAACTAAGGTTGCCGCAGAAGAAATAAGAGGTTATCTTAAAAATATTCTGCCGGATTACATGATTCCTAGTTTTTTTGTTGAGTTGCCCAAGTTCCCTTTAAATGCTAATGGTAAGTTGGATAGATCGGTTTTGCCCGAACTAGACAAAAATCAGTTGGCTAAAAAAAACAAATATCAACCTCCAATTACTGATTTAGAAAAAAAATTAGTCGCTATTTGGCAAGAAGTGCTGGGTATTAAAAAGATCGGCATTAATGATAGCTTTTTTGAGCTAGGGGGGAACTCGTTAAAATTATTAATGGTTAACGCTAAAATAAAGGGAATATTGAAAATAATAATTAGCCCGATTAAATTGTTTGAATTTAATACGATACTGAGCTTGGTGAATTTTTTATTTTATCAAAATAAAAAATTATACGACACGAGAAAAAATAAAATTAGCCTAGGAAAAGGTATGATGATTGAAATGTTAAACAAAAGGCATGAAATATAATAGCAACCAATTTGATATAGCCATTATTGGTTTGTCTTCTGTCTTTCCTGGTTCAGAAAACTCAGGTTCATATTGGAATAACTTAAAGAAGAGTAAAGAATTAATCCATTATTTTTCCGGAGAAACAAGCAGAGAAGATAGAAAAGATTTATTCCCGAGTATTGTCGGAAAATTTATTCCTGCCAGAGGAATAATTAATAACATAGAATATTTTGATGCTAGGTTTTTTGGATATTCATTTGAAGAAGCAAGAATATCCGATCCTCAACTTCGTTTATTAATGGAGTGTGCTTGGACAGCGCTTGAAAATTCATGCTACAACCCACAAAAGCATAAAGAATCGATCGGGATTTTTGTCGGAGCAGGGAATAATAACTATTGGCTTGATAAAGTAAAAAAAGTAATAAAAATTAATTCAATTAATGACCATGATTATTGGCAATTAATAGATAAAGATTTTTTTGCTACTAAAATTGCCTATAAATTAAATCTAAACGGGCCGGCTTTGAATATCGGTGCTGCTTGTTCTTCCTCTCTTGCGGCGATTCATTTAGCTAGTCGTTCATTGCTAGGAGGCGAATGCGACTTAGCTTTAGCTGGCGGAGTGAGCATCTCTTCTTTTGAAAAAAGAGGCTATTTTTATAATGAAGGTTCGGTTTTTTCATCAAACGGCCATAATCAAACTTTTGATGCTCAAGCTAGCGGTACGGTATTCTCGGACGGCCTGGGCGTCGTCGTGCTCAAACGCCTTTCTGACGCTCTCGCCGACGGAGACAATATTCTAGCGGTCATCAAAGGTTCAGCGATTAATAATGATGGTTCTAATAAAGCTAGCTACAGCGCTCCTAGTGTTGACGGCCAGGCCAGCGTAATCGCCGATGCTATTCATTTTGCCCAAACACCCCCCGAAACCATCACCTACGTAGAAGCCCATGGCACCGCTACCAAGCTTGGCGACCC
>JAKLDH010000057.1 GCA_022703625.1 Cyanobacteriota bacterium
CGCAGGCTTTGCCTGCGAGCCGCATAAAAAATTAAAATAAAATTTCAATCTATTTCAGCGTTTCGACTAATTAGCAATTCGAGTTATCTATGAGTTAAACGGCTATATCTGCTTTAATGACAGCCATATAAACAAATTTATTCACAATTAAAGGATTAAAAGATTTGGATTCTTCCGTTAACATTATTCTCATCGCATCTATGGATTTTACAGAGCCTCTGTATATTTTTTCGGAAACCATCGCATCGTAAACATCAGCAATAGCAACAATTTGAGCGAATTCGGAAATTTGATTTCCTTTTAATCCATTTGGATAACCTGTTCCTTCCCACCTTTCATGATGTTCAAGAGCCGGTTTTGCTAATTCTTTCGGTAAGCCCAGTGTTTCTACTATGTAATCATATCCCAGCTGTGAATGCTTTTTTATTATCTGCATTTCTTCCAGCGTAAGCATTCCGGGTTTATATAAAATATTTTTAGGAACTCTCATTTTACCGATATCATGAAGAAATGCTGAAAAAGTTAAATCTTTTAACTTGTTTTCGTTAAAACCAAGCTCTCTTCCTATCACCGCGCTAATAATAGCTACGTTTAAACTGTGAGAAAAAGTATAATAATCGTGAACTCTAAGCTCATTAAAATTATTTACAGCCCTTAATTTTGTGTAAACCTCGTTAAGAATATTGTCTGTTACCTCCATACAAGGCTGGGCACCTACTGGAATCGCATTTAACGCGCCATAAAGAATTTCTTTAACTCCTTTAATCAAAGTTTGTTTTTTTTCTTCATCAATTACAGATTTAAATTCTTTATCTTTTTCAATATTTGGAGGTTCAATTTTTTTTATAATGTCAAAAGTTTGCTCCAAAGAGTTAGTATGAGCGATAGAACGTTTTACATCTCCTGAGCGTCTGTTTTGTGAAATATCATAATCAGTATCAGGAAGTTTAGGCTTTTTGGAAATTTGTTCTTCTTCATCAGGATAATAAGACCTTTTAGGCTTTTTTATTTCTTCTTCCAAAATTTCGACATTATTTAAAACCAAAGATTCTTCATCTCTCTTGAAAAGCTTGGTGTAGCTTAACATCATAAAAATTTCAGGAGTGAATTCAGTCCCTCTTCTATAAATTATTTTTCCGTTTTCATCATATAGATCACAATCAAGTTTTTTTAGTCCAACCAGTTCAAGCGCAATAACTTGTCGCATTTATTTTTTATTACACCTCATAATATAAATTCATTTTTACAAAAATTATTTTTAATAATCATTGAAATCATATTTTAAAGATTATTGTTTTGCAAATATAATTTCAATTACAGTTTTTTAAATAAAAAATTATTTCATATTTAGCGCGTGGATGTTTTGAGGGATTTCTCTATGCGCAAGCAGTCCATAATCAATGCTGTCAACGATCGCAAAATATGCGGCTTCGATAATATTTCTGCTTACTCCAACAGTATCCCATCGTTCAAAACCGTCAGAAGTTTCAATATGAACTCTTGTTTTTGCTCCTGTACCGTCTGTTCCGTCCAAAATTCTGACTTTAAAATCCATCAGTTTAAATTTTTCAATTGAAGGATAAAACGGCTTAAGCGCAAGCCTGAGAGCTCTGTCCATAGCATGCACCGGACCCTCGCCTTCTGACACGGTATGTAAGATTTCATCTCCTACTTTGATTTTTACGGAGGCTTCCATATTAAGTTGCCCCATTCCTCTTGTATCGGCTAAAACTGTAAACCCCTTTAATTCAAAATATACCGGCTTAATTTCCAGAACACCCCTGAGCATGAGCTCAAAAGACGCGTCGGCGTCTTCAAAAGTATATCCCTGCCACTCGAGTTCTTTTATTTTTTCAAGAATTCTTCTTGTGTCATCATTAGTAAAGTCAATACCCATATTCAATTTTGAAATTTTTTCTTTTATAGAAGCAAGCCCTGATTGATCACTTATTAATATTTTTCTTGTATTTCCTACCAATTCAGGATTTATATGCTCATAAGTGCTTGATTGCTTCATTACGCCGCTGGCATGAATTCCTGCTTTATGAGTAAACGCGCTTATACCGACATAAGGGGCATGCGTGTTCGCTTTTTTGTTTGCAATTTCGCTTATTTGTCTGGAAACCGGCACTAATTTACGCAAATCTTCTCCCAAAACATTTATTCCGAGTTTAAGCTGTATCGCCGCAATTATTGAACATAGATTTGCGTTGCCGCAACGTTCGCCGTATCCGTTAAAAGTTCCCTGAACATGTTTTGCTCCTGCCTGAATTGCAATTATCGAGTTTGCCACAGCCATATCTCCGTCATTATGGGCGTGTATTCCTATTACTGCATTAGGAAGATGTTTTATAGCGATTTCCGTAATTTCCTTTGTTTCTGAAGAAAGACATCCTCCGTTGGTATCACACAGAATAATTCTTTCCGCTCCGGCGTTATAAGCGGCTTTTATCGCCTTTAACGCGTATTCAGGATTGTTTTTATAGCCGTCATAGAAGTGTTCAGCGTCAAAAAACGGTCTTTTACCGCATTTTTTCAGGTATGAAATACTGTCAGCGATCATATTCAGGTTTTCTTCAAGAGTTGCGCAAAGAGCATGCTCAACGTGAAAATCCCATGTTTTTCCGAAAATTGTTATAATTTCAGTTCCTGCCTGAAGAAGTTCATTGAGGATTTTATCGTCTTCAGTTTTTCCGTTAGCTTTTCTTGTGCATCCGAAGGCGACTATTTTTGAGTGTTTTAAGTTCATGGATTTTGCCGCTTCAAAAACCTCGATATCTTTAGGATTAGCTCCGGGCCAGCCTGCTTCTATGTAGTCTATTCCAAGATCATCAAGCAGTTTAATTATTTTAAGCTTGTCGTTTACGGAAAAATTGATCCCTTCCGCCTGAGCCCCATCTCTAAGAGTTGTGTCGTATATTTCTATTTTATTTAATGTCATTATTAATTATATTCCTTAGCTTTTTTCAGCAGTTAAAATTAAATATCATGTTTTTATCTGTGCTTATTGTCATTTTACTTATACATCTTCCCCACGAATATTTTTATGTATGCCAATTGCAAATTTAGTCATTGCATAAATAAGCCCTACAACAATTATTGATGAATAAATGATTGTAATAATTGTATTAATATCCATTTTAATTAATATCTTCCTTTAAAGAATTGTGAATGCCTATGGCAAACTTGACGGAAACAATTGTTATTCCGATTGTCAAAATTATAAAGACAATTTCTGAAAATCCCATTTTAATTCTCCTTTATATTATTAATGAGTTTATTTATTTTTTTATTACAGGAAATTACCTCTAAAACAAATATAAAAGCTATAAACAATCCTAAAAAAGAGATGAACGCTTTACAAAATACTATTATAGAAAAGTAAAAGACTTTAACACCCATGGTATAAGTAGATACAGCTCCAACAATAGCAATAACACTAATCCACAGATTGCGTCGTATATCCTTTAAATTTTCTATTTGTTCCTTTATTTTCATAAACCTATTCTACAGCCATTTACCAAAAAGAGCATGTTTTTTACTAAAAATTAAGATTTTAAACAGCTGAAATCTTGGTGTAGTTTTTGATATTAAATTGAGCTTCTCTTGAAATGGCGATTTTGCCTGAACGGACAAGTTCTCTTATTCCCATAGGTCTTAAAAGCTCTATTAAAGAGCGGATTTTAATATCATCGCCCATGGCTTCTATGGTATAGGTCTTTGCGGTTACATCAACTATCTTTGCGTCAAAAATCTCTGCGATACGGATAAGCTCTGATCTGTCTTCGTCTTTTGCGGCGATTTTTACAAGGATAATTTCTCTTTCAATACTGTTCTCACCGGTTATATCCATAACTTTTATTGTGTTAATGAGTCTGTTAAGCTGTTTGCAGATTTGTTCTATTACTCCGTCATCGCCTGTTGTAACGATTGTAACCCGTGAATACTCCTGATCCTGGGTTGGAGCTACTGTAAGACTTTCTATATTAAACCCTCTCGCGCTGAACAAGCTGGTTATTCTGCTTAAAACCCCCGCTTCATTTTGTACAAGAACTGATAATGTATGTTTCATATTAATTAATCCTTAAATTGAGTTTTTAAAAGTATTCTTAAGCTTATAGCATAGATTATTTTACCTTAAATTAAATTTTTGCTCAATTGTAACAAAGTATTTCTATTTCAATAAAATTCAACATCTTTCGGCAAATTTAACTTATTTCAGGTTTTATGTTATTGTATAAAAAACTTTAAGACTAATTTAAAGCGCATTTTTAATATATAAAATATTAATTGAGTAAACAAAAAGAAAGAAGAGAAGTTATGAACGCAATCGTTATAGAAAAATCCGATATTATTAAAAACAGAAAAGCCCAGGTAGCGGAAATAACCAAAAAACATTCACAAAAACTTTTTGGTTATGCCCATGCAACAATTAAAGAAATCCGCAACGAAGCCGTAAGAAAAAGACTTGACGCTTTGTTAAATTTTTAATGCCAGTTTTATTTAGAGGCGCCTCTTATAGGGCGCCTTATATATTTTTATATTTTATTAAAAGCGTTATTGTGGTCAAAATTATTAAATTAGGAAACCATGCCGCTATTACAGGGGTTAAAGTTCCCATCTGGGCAAGCATGTCGAGGAATGGAATAAAAATATAATAAGAAAAAATCAATACTGCGGCTAGCGTAAACCCAATAAGCCGCTTTTCTCTTGGTCTGTTAATGCCTAAAAGAACACCGCAAAAAGACAATAGAAGGCATCCAAACGAATGTGAATACCGCTGATAAAACTTGCTCAGCGAAAATCTATACTCCTCCGGCATATCCAGCTTTTCCAGAAGAGTTATATAATCTTTCAACTCCTTATTAGTCATTTCTCGAGGTCTTTTTGTAGAGTAAATTAATAACTGCTCTGCTGTTTTAGTTGTTTCTCTGTCAAATATATCAATTTTTTCGAATTTTTCTATTTTTTTATAAACCCCATCCGGCGCAATTTCATATTTGATTCCATTGAATAATTCCCAATGATCGTCTTTAATTTGAGTATATTGAGCGGTTATGATGTTTCGCATTAGCGGTGTATCTGCCTGTACTCTGTCTGAAAACTGAAGAAGCTTGATATCATAAAGATTAGTTCCGTTATAACCTCCAACAATAAGGATTTGTTTCGGGCTTTCATTCTTTTTCTTGTCTATATAAACAAAATGACTTTGAAACGAATCTTTTTTTAAAAATTTTATTTCTGAAGTTGAGTATGGTATCAAATTTGCATAAATTAGAAAACTGATCCACATTCCAATAATACTAAGAAATACAATCGGCAAAGTAAGTCTAAAAATGCTCACACCGGACATTCTCATAATTGTCAGCTCGGAGTCCTTGCTTAGGCGGTCAAAAACAAAAAGACCACCCAGCATCATTCCTACAGGAATAGCTTTAGGCAAAATCTCCGGTATTTCAAGAAAAAACAATCTTATTGCAAGCTCAAGAGAAATATCGCCGTTGATGAACTTTTTGATTATTTTAAAAAGAATTTCAGGCGAAATCCACAGTATAATAAACAGCAAAACGCCAAATATTGTGGATATTAACACCTGGCTTAAAATATATTTATCAAGAAGTTTTAGTTTTAGGAACATAATTAAAGCTCAAAATCTTCCCCAAGGTAATATTGTCTGGCGATAGGGTTTTCAGAAACCTCTTTGCTTGTCCCTTGAACCTTGATTCCGCCTTCAAAAATTATATAGGCTCTGTTTGTTATTGACAAGGTCGCTTTTGGATTATGGTCCGTAAGAAGAACGCCGATCCCTTTTTTCAGGAGTTGTTTGATATTTTCCTGAATATCCTGGATTGCAATAGGATCAATGCCGGTAAAAGGCTCATCGAGAAGGATAAATTTAGGATTAGCGGCAAGAGCCCTTGCTATTTCCACTCTTCTTCTTTCTCCTCCCGACAAATGAACGCTCTCACTTTTTCTGATCTTTGTTAATCCGAATTCTTCAAGTAAAGAATCAAGTTTTTCCTTGCGGTCAGGTTTTTTCAAATTTTTATTCATCTCAAGAACAAGCGATATGTTATCTTCAACGGTTAATTTCCTAAAAATCGAAGTTTCCTGAGGCAGATAACCAAGTCCTGATCTTGCTCTTACATAAATTGGTTTTTGGGTTAAATCGTCGCCATCAAGAAAGATTTTGCCTTTATCCGGCTTCACAAGACCCACAAGCATGTAAAAAGTCGTTGTTTTTCCTGCTCCGTTAGGACCTAAAAGCCCTACAACCTCAGCAGGATTGATGCTAAAGGAAACATTATTTACTACTGTTCTGTCATTATAGACTTTTACAAGATTTTCAGCTTTTATTGTCATAATTTATTTCCCGAACTTCCCCATAAAATATTATTTATCAGCTTCTTTATTCGCCTCTGTATTAGCTTGTTTATAATCCTGAACGTCAGTAAATCTTGTTTTTACGTTACCTTCAGCCTCAAAATTCTTGGGATCAAGAGTTAGCTGGATTCTATCACCTTCAACAAACCTTTGTCCTTCCTGAATCTTTGCTCTTCCGATAAACATAATCTTATTAGGCTTACCTGTCTTCTCATCAGGTATAAATGTAGCTTTAGGACCTGTTGCAACATAATCTTTATATTTTATTTTAACATGCCCGCTTGTTATAAGTGTTTTTGTCAAGTTGTCGTATTGCTGAAAATCAGCCCAAATAACAACAGTAGAGTTGTCTTCCAGCGCGCTCGTTGAATGTGTATTGCCGGAAGCTGTCATTTCTTCTGTCGTCGGGTTATAGATTACATTATCAGCGTTTACGATGGTTTTATCCTGATTAATTTTGACATTTCCTAGAAATTCAACCTTATCAAGCTTGCCTTCCTTGTTTATTATGATCATTGCTTTATTTGAATATGTCTGTATTTTTTCGTATTTTATATTAACTTCGTCTGTTGCCACAATAATATTTTTCTTGATATCAAACTCCTGAGAGCCTGCCTGTATATGCACCATTGGTTTTTTATCCTGAAAAATAAAGGATTCAGAACTTCCTTCGGCTTTGATTCGGTTTTTCAAAAGAGAAAGATTTATAATATTGGCTTTTACCTCACTCCTTGAGAACTGGGTGGTTTTAACGGCATGAGCACCGTCAATAAAGGTAGCTCCGCTTGCTTTGCCTTGTTTATCGTTTCTTACAATTGCTTTAGGGCTTTTTACGGTAATATCCGAATAATCAACTTTAACATTTCCTTGAAACACGGTCTTTTCCCCGTCAAAAGTCTGCTTATCCGCCTGAATCATAACATTTTCAGCGTATATAATTCCGGCAGGCAGGACTAACGAGGCAAAAATTACAATTAAAACAGCTTTTACGTTTATATTTTTGAGTTTATAGCGCATTTTAGATTTATTTCCCAGCTTCTTAATAATTTTTCGTTTACTTTTTTAAGATTACCATAAATTAATTTAGTATACTAATTGTTGTTTAGTGTAATGAAAAGACGTAAGTGTTTGAGTTTCCGGAGATTTTAAGATTAGTAAAATCGGTATTGAAAGTAGACTCTTCGCTTTCGGTCATAACCTGGTCTTCTCTGATAATTTTAACATTACCTTTTGCTTTTATTTCATCAGTTGTGCCGATCCAGCATATTTCATCTGCTTTTATATATATACCGCTATTATTAGCTGCTTCAACTCCGCCTTTTAGCTTTATTTCTTTTTTTTCATTATTATAAACAGCCAAAGGAGAAGCCACGCTTAAAACAATTTCATCATCTTTATAAAAATTGCCTGTTATATTGTGTAAAGTAGCCTGATTATTCTGTTTAAGATAATCTCCAGAATCGGCATATACTTCCCAAAACTTTTTCCCATCCTTTGTTTCAGTAATAACAAGTTCTTTTAAAGTAACTTTTTCGTCAATTTCAGGCTCATTATTTACTATATTATTTACTCCCATAATACTTTTAGAAATCCAAAAAGCCCAAAGGGTTAATATGCCAAAAACCAAGAGTAATATTACAGAAAAAAACGTCTTTTTAGTCATTTTAATTAAATTTTATCCATTTTATATAAAGAAATTATTTTTATTTTACTAAAAAATCAAAAAATTAAACAGAATTTCTATCTGACCGGCATGGTAAAGAAAAAAGACAGTTTTTGCAAATTCTTCAAATATAAATATAGACCGATAATATTTTTTATGTAATTTTTAATTAACTGATTAACGAGGCTAAAAGTGTCATGCTGAACTTGTTTGCGAAATGCGGACAGCTCCGACTGCTTCGCAACAGCATCTTTCCAGCATGCAAATACAATGCTTGCCGTTTCTTCATTTTCTTTCTTTTTGAACGCAAAAAGAAAGAAAACGAAGCAAAAGAAAGAAAAACTAACAAGCCAAACTGACATATCCATCAGGGGCAAGCCCCCGAACCCCCTTGTTTACAATGCCTGCTCTTTGTCTTTTCTTCGCTTTTTACATAAAAAATATTATCGGTCATAACTTGTATTTGAAAAAATTTTTATGTAAATTTTTTCTTATTTCCCTGCCGCATTTAAACCTGCAAGATAACCTGTTGACCAGCACATTTGAAGGTTAAAACCGCCTGTTAATCCGTCAATATCAAGGATTTCACCGCAAAAAAACAGGTTTTTAATCAGTTTTGACTCCATAGTTGCGGAATTTGCCTCTTTAAGCTCAATTCCGCCGGCAGTAACAATTTCTCCCTCATCAGCATGCGCAATAATTTTTAGTTCGGTGTTGCATAAAATTTTCAAAAAAATTGTTTGCTCTTTAAAATTAAGCGTATATGCTTTTTTCTCGGGATTTATATTATTAATTTTAAGCAACTCCAACGCTAATGATTTTGGAATATATTTTTTTAGCGTGTTTGCAACTGATTTATCAGGGAAATTGCTTATTTCTGAAAGCAAATCCTCTTTAAGCTCATCCTCGCTGCTTGATGGCGTAAAATTTATTTTAAGCAAAAGCGGTTTTTCTTTGGAATAATTAAGAAAAGCGCAATAAGAAGATGTGTTAAATACCGCAGGACCTGCAAGTCCATTATGCGTAAATACAAAATCTCCGGCAATATCGCTTATTCTTTTATTGTTATAAAAACTCTGGATGCAAGCATTCTTTATTGACACTCCGGCAAGAGTTTTAACCCACTTTTCCTGTGTTATAAGCGAAGTAAGCGCCGGTTTTAATTCTGTAGCCAAATGTCCCAGCTTTTTTGCAAATTCATAGCCGTTGTTTCTTTTCTTATGATTTCCGCCTGTTGAGATAATTACAGCGTTATATTCCTCGGAAATCATTTCAGAGCGGACAATAAACTTTTCTTTTTGTTTAAATACATCAATTACATTGGATTTTATGATTTTTATGTTATATTCGGACGCTTTTTTTATAAAAAACTCTCTTACCGTTGTTGCCTTGTCTGTTTTGGGAAATATTCTGTTATCAGGCTGAACATAAGTTTTTAATCCTCGTTCTTCAAACCATTTAATCGTTTGCGAAACTCCAAAGCGAGAAAATACGGAATACAGAAACTTTTCCCCTCGTGGATAATTAAGAGCAAGTTCTTTGAAGTCCGAAATATTGTTTGAAAGATTACATCTTCCGTTCCCTGTGCATAAAATCGTTTTAAGCGGGACGGATTTTTCAAAAATATCTATTTGCGGGTTTTCTCTGTTGCCAAAATTTTCAGCCGCAGTTATTGCCGCAATAAATCCGGCTGGACCTCCGCCTATTACTGCTATTTTTGTTTTTTTCATAAATTTTGTTAATTATCTTTTAAAAGCTCCGCAGGAAAGTTCAGTATGGATTTTTGATCTGAAATAATCGTTTTAATGCCGGGTGTAAGCTTCTGTACATATTCATACTGAATAAGACGAGGATTTTCTTTTAATGCCGCTCCTTTTTTTCTTATGGATTCAGCTTCTCCTTCTGCTTCAATAATTTTTCTTTCTTTTTCCTGTCTTTCCTTTTCAAGAACATATTTCATTCTTTCGGATTCCTGGAGCGCAACCTGTTTTAATTCAATCGCTTTTGCAAAATCGTCAGTAAATTTTACGTTTCTTACAAGGACTTCACTTAAATTAATGTTATATTTTGCAAGATTAGTTGCAAGCGTTGCCTGAATCTGTTTCTGAAGTTCATTTCTTTTTTCAGAATATACCTGAATTACAGGAAATTCTGCTATTGTATTTCTTACAATACTTCTGACTTCCGGTCTAATAATTGTTTGTTCATAATTAGGACCGACTTTTTGGTGTAACTCCCAAACTTTTTCGGGAATTAAATTGTATCTTACCGACATGTCCATTGAAATTTTCTGCCCGTCAGAAGTTAAACAAACAAGTTCCTCTTCATCACCGGACTTTCTTGCATTTTGACCATCACCTGAAGCCATTGTATATGTTTCTGTTCTGACGCTGTATATTGTTGGCGACTGGATTCCGGGAAAAAGAAAATGCATTCCTTCCGTAAGCGTTCTTTTTTCCATTCCAGTAATTTTATTCATTATTACGGCTCTTTCGCCTGCGCCGACTACAATAATAGTTTTTGACAACATTATAACAGCGACTATAATAATGAAAATAATCCCTAAAGGCAAACCTTTTCCCTGTTGAAAATTAAAATCAACAACATTACTATCTCTCACTTCCAGCTCTCCTTTTCCAATTATTTTATTTCACTTAGGGGTAGTATAGCATAGTTTGTCATGCCAGGCTGAAAGTTGAAAGCGCGTTTCTATAAAGGCGCCCCTAAAAACTCAGTTTTTTTGAAATTTTTATAAAAATTGATTGGGGTTTGGCTTAGGGGGAGCAAAGCAGCTGGCGCTATCCACATTTCGCATACAAGGGCGACGATTTTAATGATTTTTTTAATTATTGGCATAAGAAACTATCAGTATAACCGATGCGGCTATCAGCATTTTATTTCCTTTGAAATATTTTTTATAAAATTATTAATTTCTTCAATTTTCATAACATTAATACCCTCCGGATATGTAAAATCTTTGGACCATATGCCTATTCCGACTCCTTTGCGTTTTATTGCTTCTGTTAATGCCGGAATATCAGTATAGTCATCCCCAAAATAAACAGGGAAATATTCAGGGCAGGCATTTATTAAATGCCTGACAGCCTTGTCTTTACTGAAATTTGAAGGTAAAATCTCAATAACCTTTTTGCCGGATTGGATTTTAAGTTCTTTGTCGGAATTATAATCGTCTAATTTCTCATAAATAATTTTTAATATTTCGGGAATATCGCCTTCATCTGCAAGTCTGTAATGAACGGCAACAGAATATATTTTGTTTTCCAGCATAACTCCCTCAAAATATTGGAGTTCTTTTTTGAAAATTGCGCGCATTTTTTGTATCCTGTTCTTTTGTAAAGGCGATGAATAATCGCAAATTTCTCCATTTATTATGCTTTGACCGCCGTGAATACCGAAAAAGGAAATCTCTTTGCTTTTAATGCCTGATAATTTTTTTAATGTTTTAATATCCCTGCCTGAAACAATCGCAATATGCATAAAACTGTCTTCGGCTAAGGATTCTAAAGAATTTTTAATTTCAGGCTCGAGTTTTGCATTCTCAGGCTTATCGACAATAGGAGTTAAAGTCCCGTCATAGTCAAACATCAGCAGGACTTTTTCTCCATTAATAATTTTGGGATAAAGAACTTCTTTTAAAATCATAGGCTTAACCCAGCATTTCCAAAAATGTATCCAGCCATTTGAAGATGTCATTTTCCTGCACATAATTTCTTAGCTCTGTCATATCCTTAACCTGCGTTTCTTTAGGGGTTTTGAGGACTTTTGAAATTGAATTTGATATTGACCTGACATCATAAGGGTTTATTAAAAGCCTGTGAGGAAGCACTTCCGCCGCTCCTGTAAACTCGCTGAGTATTAACTGTCCTGTGTTATTAATTCTTGAGGCAATATATTCCTTTGCCACAAGGTTTAATCCGTCACGCAAAGCTGAAACCACAATAAAATCAGCCAGTCTGTAATATGCTATAAGTTCTTCAAATTTTAAATTATGGTATATATACTGAATTGGGCTCCAGCCTTCACGGGAAAATTTGCCGTTTATCCTGCCTACCAGCTCATCTGTTATGCGTTTTATCTTCTGATACTCGGAAACACTGCTTCTGGTAGGAACGGCGATCTGTATAAACGATAATTTCTTTATGTATTCGGGATTATTATCCAAAAAATGTTCCAAGCCCTCGAATTTTTCCGGTACGCCTTTTGTATAATCGAGCCTGTCAACTCCAAGCCCTATTATCTGGTCAGAAAAATTATATTTCAGGTCTTTTAAAATCAAGTTGACTTTATGACTTTTTGCAGTTTTTACAATATTATTGTAATCAATACTTATTGAAAGGTCTTCAACCCTTCCTATATCGACGTCTTTGCCTAAAAAATACTCAACGCATTCAAGAAAATGTTTTTTATAGCTGGCTGTATGAAACCCAACTAAATCACAGGTAACAAGACTTTCCAGAATTTCAATGCGTTTAGGAAATATCCTGTAAACTTCAACATTAGGAAAAGGAATATGCAAAAAGAACCCTATTTTGTTATTTACGCCTTTTTCCCTTAACAATTTGGGTAAAAGCATTAACTGGTAGTCATGTATCCAAATTCTGTCATCCGGTTCAATTATTTCAAGTATTTGATTTGCAAATTTTTGGTTTACCTGCCTGTAAAAGTTCCAGTCTTTTGTATGGAGCTTGTATTTAGCGGGGAAATAATGAAATAATGGCCATATTTGGGTGTTACAAAACCCTTCATAATAGTGTTTGTTCTCATTTTTGGTTAATTTCACCTGTTTTACAGGATAAGGGAGCTCTATTCCGTAGTCTTCCAGCAGTTTTTCCCCGCCACAAACCCATACTCCTCCGTTTTCTCTCATAACAGGATCAAGAGCCGCAACCAGTCCACCGGGAGCTTTTTCAACAATTACTTCATCTTTAGGTTTTTTAACATCATAAGGGGCACGATTTGTTGCTATTATTAGCTTCATTTCATCTCCTTTCAAATTATTTTAATAAAAAAAGGCAAATAAGTTGCCCTTTTTTATAATTTTAAATTTATTTTATAAGGCTATTAATATTATTTATCTAACAACTTTATATTATCATATAAGTTGCTAGTTTGCAACAAATTTATCTACTTTTACTTTTACGTCATGAATACCAACAAAATATATGATGTCTTCTTCCTCAAAAGCATAATACGGTCCAGGAGAAACCATAATATTGTCAGCCCTTTGTATTCCTATAATTGTTGCTCCGGTATTTTGCCAGAATTGGGTTTCTGATATTGTTTTTCCGATTATATGGCTGGTTTTGGGTATTTTATACTCATAATATGTAATTTTAGTTATTAAATCCTGATGATTTATCTGCTCAAGCAACAGATTAAAATTATCAACTATTTCCTCGTTTATTTTATCTCTTTGTGTCATCAGGTCTTTAATTTTAACTTTAAATGCAACAACTGTTTGTTTTGAAGAAAATTTTTCTATAAAGTCAAATGCCTTGCTTTTAGATTTTATTTCAATTCCACTTTTATCAATTACTTTAACAACTCCAGTATCAGCGAGCAGGGCGGTTGATCTTCTTATTGTTTCGGGCGAAACATTGTATTCCCCTGCGAGGGTTGACCTGCCTTTGATCTTTTGGTTTTCAAAAAATTCTCCATTAGCGATTCTTTGCGCAATATCTACAGCTATCCTTATATATCTTGGATGTTGTTCATTATTAGCCAATTTATAATACCTCAATAAACGAATTTCAGTTCAAGTATATTATATTATGGAAATATATTTTTTAAGGACGCCTCTCAAAATTCACTTGAAGAGTTGATCTTATAATTTTATAAAAATTATATAATTATTTCAGTAAAATATAATTTGGTTATTTTCATCAAATATACGAGGGATTAATAAAAAATGTTTAAAAAACTTAGTCTGGAAGAAAAAATTAAAATTAAAACAAGAAGTCATCAGCTTTTAATCTTTTTAATAACCTTTGCGGCTGTTTTTGGCGGATATAAAATAAAATTTCTTGCCGATGATCCGTTACCATGGCTTTTTATAATACTTATATTGGCGTTTTTAAGTATTATGCTGGATGAAATATTAAAAAAATGGCTTTATGCAACGATTTCTGATAGTATATGCAGTTCAATTTTTCATACAAGCTCAGCTTCAGATAAAATAATTAAAGAAACAAGTTTGCAGGAAAACGTTGTATATAAACATATTAAACTTTTAAAAGAGTCTATTATTGCAATTGAAAAATTAAAAAGTTCTTCTGTGAAAACAAAACAAAGCGCCGTTAAAGTAGCGGAAAAATCACAGGAATCACTTGAATGGTCAAATAAAGAACAAAAATCCGTTGAAACAAATATTGAAAAAATGAATACCTTAAAACAAAAAATTGAAATTATCGCTGATTTGATTCTTGAATTAAGCGAATATACACAGCAAATAGGAAGTATTATAGGAGTTGTTGAAGATATCACGGAACAAACAAACATGCTTGCTCTTAACGCCGCAGTTGAAGCCGCCAGAGCAGGAGAACACGGTAAAGGTTTTGCGGTTGTGGCAAGTGAAATCAGAAAACTTGCCGATGAAAGCAAACAAGCAACCAATAAAATAACTTCTCTTATTTATGATATCCAACAAGCAACCAATTCCACAGTAATGGCTACCGAAGAAGGCACTAAGGAAATTGAATCCGGGGTTGATCTGACACAAAATATAGCTCAAAATATTCAGAAAATTAAAATGGCAATACATGAAACTGTTAATTCTGTTGATCAAATTGTAAAAGATTCCGATTATCAGCTTGAATGCACGACAAATGCGCATAACGCCGTAATTCAGCTTGATGAAGGATTAGCTGAATCGGCAGAAAAAATAAAACAGAATCTTCTTGCTCTTAATGATCTGTTAAAAACTTCTGAAAACCTTAAAGATTCTGTTATAGGCATTGATTATAAAATGCAAAACAAGCTGTCCAGCTAATAACGTCTGTTTTTTTTAGATAAAATCCGGCTATGAAAAATATATAAAAGGAACTTTAAATGGATTTTCTCGAGCATGAAATCGAAGAAATATTAAATATTTTTCGAGAAGAAAGTGAAGAACAACTTCAAAAATTAAATAAAAATCTTTTAAGTCTTGAAGCAAACCCGAAAGACCATACCGCAATCTCGGAACTTTTCAGGGAAGCTCACTCTTTAAAAGGCGCCGCAAGAATGATAGGACTTGATGATATTCAGTCAATAGCGCATAAGCTTGAGGATGTTTTTGGACAGGCGAAAGAAGGTTATTTGCGGATAACTCCTGAAATAATTGATGTTATGTGCAGAGCGGTTGATTATATAAGCTCAATTATAATCAGATCAATAGAAACCAGAGGAAAAGCGGAAGCTCCTGAAATTGATAAAGTTATAGAATCTCTTGAAAACATAGTTAATGCAAATAATTCCGCTGATAATAATTTAAATGCGGAAGAATTTATAGAACAAGAACCTGTTTTGACAACTCAAAATCAAACTGCAAAAGAAACGCGTCATAATAATTTAAAACAGGACCCCCAAATAGGGAAACTGTTGAATAATATCAGCGTAAATATTGAAAAATTAAAGGTTTTTTCAACCAGCGCAGATGCTTTGGAAGAATTTTTATTTTTTGTCAATCAGTTAAGCGCGGCGCTGAAAGATCATGAGAGCTACAGGCTTAAAGGTCTTATTGAAGATATACAGGTTAAAGTGGATACGGCGATAAAAGGAAGCGGCATTCTTACTTATGAAGAAGTTTCCGAGCTTGAAGACACTTATGACGCTTTTCTTAAATTATACGAAAGAATTTCTTTTTTAAAGAACAACAAGCCTGTTAATTCCAATTTAAATATTCAAGAAGCTAAAAACATTGAAATTCCAGACGTTAACCCTGTTCAGGAAAAAATTGTTTCAGAACCCGTAAAAACCGCAAATGAACATCAGGAAGCGCGGGATAAAAATATTGAAAATAAAGACGTAATAAGCTTTATAAGAAATAATATCAAAATATTTTCAAACCATACCGAAGAAAATTCTTTAAAATTTGAAGAAATTATTGCAAAACTGAATGGATTAACCGCAACGCTTAATGAAGACACTATAAGACAGATAATAGAAAAAATTTCAGACCTGTTAATTTTTTCAAAGGAAAAAGAAGCTCCTATAAATCCTGATATGATTAATGTTCTGGAAGAAAGTTTCGATCTTGCGGTTAAAATGCTGAATCCGGCGGAAGAAATAAAAGAAGATCCTTCTCTTATTTTGCAGAGAATAACTGTTTTATATCAAATGTTAAAATTAGCTGTTTCAACAGATGTTTCAACTCCTGATAAAAGAGAAAGCGACGAAAAGGTTTCAGAAAAACTTGAAGACCATAAGGTAAGTTACTCTCCTGTTGCGAGAAATACCGAAATTTATCCTAAAAACAGAGAGCAGGAGGAAGAAAAAGCGAAACCTTTTGATATGAAATTCGGGGAAAGTAATACAATTAAGACTTTAAGAGTTGATACCCAGAAACTCGATCATTTGGTAAATCAAGCCGGCGAGTTGATTATCGCCAAGATTAAAGCAAAAGAACATTTAACAGATATAGAAAAAATGATCCGTTATCTTGAAGAATGGTATAGGGAATGGACAAAGACAAAACAATACTTCAGATACGCAAGCAAATATTACAAACCATCTGATTCAGGGTATGCCCCGATGCAGTATTCGCCGAATAAAAGCATAAACAAATTTTTTGAAGAAAATTCTTTAAAACTTTCCGGTCTTTTAAGTAAAATGAATTCTTTTTATAAAATTGTTCAGGAAGACGATACGCGTTTAAATTTAATAGTTAACGGACTTGAAGAAAAAATTAAAAACATAAGAGTGCTTCCTCTGGCGACTATTTTTCATCTTTTCCCTAGAATGGTAAGGGATATTGCCAGAGAACGGAATAAAGAAATCGAATTTTTTATAACAGGAAGTGAAACAAGCGTTGATAAAAAGATAATTGAAGAAATCAAAGCTCCTTTAATGCATATAATAAGA
>JAKLDH010000058.1 GCA_022703625.1 Cyanobacteriota bacterium
TGAAATTTTATTTTAATTTTTTATGCGGCTCGCAGGCTTTGCCTGCGAGCCGCATGCCCTTAAAACGGCGTAGCGGCTGGCTTCGCCAGCCGCTACGCCAAATATAAAATTATTTATTTAGCAATTCGAGTTAATTAGCGGGTGTTTTGCCGAAGGCAAAACACCCGCTATGCCCTTACCCAGCCCGCGCCGCCCTGCGGGCGGCGCGGGCTGTAGGTATCCGCTTTTTAACAAATTAACAAAAACTTATTTGTATTGGTATAGCTTATAAAAAATAATGTCAAGTTGCAATCAATGCAGCGCTTTGTTAACAGCGCCTCTAAAAACATTTGAGGGGCTGTTATGAAAGAACTTCGATGATTGGTTTACTTAATTCAAAAATTTCTTCTCTTAAAGCATCAGGATTCTGTATTTCATAATCAAAAGAATCAATAATTTCATTGTTAAAAACAGGATATTTTAACTGTTCCTGAGTAATTTGATTAGCTACATAAACAATGCTTGCGCTAACTGTTTCCTCTGCTTCCAGAGGATTATGATGATGTTGAGCCGCAATGCCTATTATTAAAGGCAATTTCCATTTTTGAACCAACGCTTTCCCCATTTCTGTATGGGTAAAGCCATAAAATGTTCTTTCAGCCTCAAGCACATCAGCCCCGATGGCAACCAGTTTGTCTATTTCAGAATAAGCATTTTTATTATAAATCTGCATAACCGTTCTGCCGATGTCATGCAAAAGACCCATTACAAACGCCTCGTCAGGGTCGCCGTAATTTAGGCTTTTGGATATATGATGAGCTCCTACCGCGCATCTTATGGAATGATTCCATAATGCTTTGCCTGAATATGACATCATCATAGGCTTTACAGCCACACTTAAAATTAATGTCCTTATTTTATCAAACCCCAAAAGCGCCATTGCTTTATTGATTGAAGTTATTTGAGCCGGAAACCCATAATAAGCTGAATTTACAAGCTTTAGTATCTGTGTTGTCATTGAAATGTCTTTAGAAAGGACATCTGCAAGCTGTTTTACCTCTGTATTCGGATCATCAATTAAATTAAGCGCCTGAGCAACTATAGCCGGCATTGAAGGCAATTCCGGCAAATTATTAAGAATTTGTTCAACTATTAAATTATCTGTCTGTTTTTTATCATTACTCATAATATAATTATCTGCTTTTTGAATCCTTTAATTAGATTTTAAAATAAAAAAAATTAAATATCTTTTAAAAATTAATTTCTTAACTTTTGCTTAATTTATTTGTATATTAATATTATACCAATCCAAATAAGTTTTCGTTAATTTGTTAAAAAGCTAATATCTATAGCCCGCGCCGCCCTGCGGGCGGTGCGGGCTAGGTAAGGATATAGCGGGTGTTTTGCCGAAGGCAAAACACCCGCTAATTAAGGCTTTATAAAGATCATCTTTTTCATTTGCCGATTTTTTTTAATGATTAGTATATATTGAATTTGTTTGATCGCCTGCGAGTTGTCCGCAGGCGGCGGCTATATCATTTCCTCTTTCTAGTCTTATAGTTGCTTTTTTCGTTCCTAAATCAAGAATTTCTTTGAATTTATTTACTCTTTCAACGGAAGGTTTCTTAAAACCGCATTCCTTAATCGGATTGAATGGAATAAGGTTGATGTTGCATTTTAAATCCTTTAAAAGAGAGTTTAATTTATATGCATGCTCAATACTATCGTTTATTTTATCTATTAAAAGATATTCAATCGTTACTCTTCTGCCTGTTTTTCGGGTGAAAAATTTTAACGCCTCCATTACTTCATCAAGCGGATACTTATTTTCAATCGGCATTAACTGTTTTCTTAACTCGGAATCAGGCGCATGAAGAGATAAAGCGAGAATTAACTGGCGGTTTAATTCTGTAAGCTTGCGTATATTAGGCGCAATTCCGCAGGTAGACACGGTTATTCTACGCATGCCTATTTCAAACTCGGAATTTATTATATTTATCGCCTTAACTGTTTCTTCGTAATTTAAAAGCGGTTCTCCCTGTCCCATAAACACAATGTTTGTGACAACAAGCCCTGTATCCATCTGAATCGCCAATAATTGTTCAATTATTTCCGCAGAAGTCAGATTTCTTACAAACCCTTTTTTTCCCGTTGCGCAAAAAACGCATCCTACGGCGCATCCTATTTGCGTACTTATGCATGCGGTAAGGTTGGGTCTATTTTGATAGCTCATTAAAACGGTTTCTACTCTTTTCCCGTCAGGATATTCAAGCAGATATTTTATTGTTCCGTCTTTACTTACGACTTTTTGGCTGATTTGTATATTGGTTATTACTGCAAGTTCGCTTAATTTGTTTCTGAAATCTTTTGACAGATTACTCATTTGATCAAAAGTACTTGCCGGTTTTTTATAAATCCACTGGTGAAGCTGTTTCGCCCTGAATTTGGGTTCTTCAATATCTGTTATAAATTTTTCAAGTTCACTTAACGTTAAACCTGCCAAAATTGTTTTATTTATCTTGTTTTGCACTGTTTAAAATTCCCGGAATTAAACTCCCGCTTCGCCATATTTATCTGGAGGTTTCTTTTTCAATTAAAAGGTTCATGTTATTTCTTGCTTCCTGATGTTCCGGCGCAAGCTCAAGAGTCTTTTTATAATAAGCTCTGGCATTTTCAAATTTCTTTTGAAATTCGTAAACAACAGCCAGATTATAATAAGCGGTTGGATTATCAGGACTTATATTTAATGCTGCGTTAAGTTCCGCTTCAGCTTTGGAATAGAAGCCTGCCGCTCCAAGACAAAGCCCTAAAGCTTGTCTTATATCATAGTTAGCGGGATGTTTTTTTACGGAATCATAGTACAAATCAATCGCCGCATTAAGCTGATCAATTTCTTCATAAACTTTGCCGACTTTCAAAATAATTTCAGCGTCTGATTTTGAAAGAGTAAGAGCTTTTTGAAAATGTGAAAATGCCGCGTCGTAATTTTTTATTGCCTGATTTGTTTTCCCTAAATGGAGATAAACTTCAGGGTTGATTTCATCATATTGGATTGCTTCAACATATTTATCAAGAGCTGATTGATAATCTTTTTTCTGAAAAAACGCATTTCCCCAATTACATAAAATTGAGCTTAAAATATTTTTATATTCATTTATTTTAGTTTGATTTATGTTTTCCGTTGTCAGCTCTTTGTAAATAGAAAAAGCGTCCTCAAAAGCTCCGCTATTTTTGTAGGCGTTTCCCAGCGTTTCTTTAATTGGAAGAAAATCGGGATTTTCAGACAGGATTTTCCTGCCTAATGAAATGGCTTTATCGTATTCCTGCGCCAATACATAAATATCAGCGAGTTTTTTAAGAAATTTAGGCTGAACATCCATGCCTTTTTCAATCATTAAGGAATAAATTTTTGCGGCTTTATCAAATTTTTCAAGGCTTACATAAATTTCCGCCAACTCTTTATAGGCAAAATCGGCTTTTTCGTCATGATCAATCATTCTTTTGTAAGTCATAGCCGCAGACGCAAGATCATTGGCATTACATTGAGCTTTTGCGATCTTTTTTAAAATAGTTATATTAATTCCGTCTACTTTAAGGATTTCTTCATATTCACTTACAGCTCTTTTATAATCTTCTATTATAAAAAACAGGTCAGCAAGATTTAATTTAATTTTAGTGTCGTACGCGCTTTTTGTTAAAATAAGCCTGTATTCTTTTATTGCGAGATCATATTTTTCTAATTTTGTATAAATAGCCGCAACTTTTGATCGCGCTTCGTGGTTATCGGGTGATTGTTTTAAAATTGACAAATAACCGCCAAGCGCTTTATCGTTTTTCCCTGAAATCATAAAACAGTCTGATAATTTTTCAAGAGCTTGTTTGTCAGAAGGAGCAAGTTTTAATATGTGATTAAAATGCTTTTCCGCCTTAGAGAAAAGATTCTTTTCAATAAGATAATCTCCCAATAACAAACGAATTTGGGGATCATTTGGAAAAAAGCCGAGCGAATCTTCAAGAAATTTAATAGATTTAGTTATTTGACCGGACTCATAAAAACTAATCGCTTTATTTATTATCTGGGCAGGGTCCTGACCCGCTAAATCCGCTTTTTTTCTTTTTGAACCGCTTTTGCCAATTATAAAATTTTTATATAGAAATGAAAATAAGACTATTAAAAAGACAACAAAAAGGACTATTAACAAAATTTTTACTAACATAAGTTTTTCCTTTTTTAAATATTTAAAGACAAAATAATTATACATTAATTTTCAACATGAGTTTAGTTTAAGATTCAAAAAATTTTAAGAGCGCCTATAAAAACCTTATCAACTCTTCTAAGTTAATTTTGCAGAATAGATATATATAGACCGATAATATTTTTTATGTAAAAAGCGAAGAAAAAGCAAAAAGTGAGCATTTGAATATGAGGTGGTTCGGGGGCTTGCCCCTGACCGATATGTCAGTTTGACATGTTAGTTTTTCTTTCTTTTGCTTCGTTTTCTTTCTTTTTGCGTTCAAAAAGAAAGAAAATGAAGAAACGGTAAGTATTGTATTGTATGCCGGAAAGACCCTGAAACAAGTTCAGGGTGACGATTTTCAGGCTAATTTAAAATTACATAAAAAATATTATCGGTCGTAAGTTGCATGAAATTAACTTAACAAAGCAGTAGTATATAAAAATACAGAAGAAAAAGCTTTGAAATGCCCTTTAGGAACAGTCTAAAACGAGTTTTTTATCTTTAACAACCTGTAATCCTGTAATAAAAACATGATCAGGAAATTCTTTTTTTATAAAATCATTGAAATCTTCGTTTTCTTCCAGTTTGAAAATTAAAAAATCCGCATCTTTTTCTTTTTCAAGACTTCCTGTAAAATCTTCTATGCCAAGAATTTTAGCGGAATTTATCGTTAACATGTCAAGAACTGTGAATAAATCTACGCCTGAATTAAATACATTCCTTGCCTCGTTTATAATATTAAGATCATAGTTGCTGTACAAACTGTCTGTGCCTAGCCCTACAGAGGATGGGAACAGCTTGATAAGCTTATTTATATCAACTGTCTTTTTATGAAGAAGCAAATTGCTTCTGGGACAATGGGCGATGCTTGTTTGTAACGTCGCAAGCTCATTGATTTCCTCATCTTTTAGCTGGTTTATATGCGCTAAAATAACGTTTTTATATGCAAGATCAAATGTTTTTAAATATGAAACAGGATCAAGTCCAGTTTCAGAAGGAATTAAGTGATTAAATCCGACAAATTTATGGAGTTTATTTATTTCTGACACCCCTGTTTTAATCCAATCAAGCTCTTCCTGTGATTCTGCGAAATGCGCATGGATTAAAATATTGTTTTGAGAGGCATATTGAGAAATTTTTTCCCATAATTTCTTATGCGCGTTATAAAAAGAGTGCGGTGAAATACCTAAATATGTTGATTTTAAACATTTTTTGTTTAATTTTTCATATTTTTCCTTTAATTTAATAAAATTTTCTTCTGCGCTTTTCTCAGAATCAGCGTAGGTTTCAAAAAAGATATATGACTTTATAGGGCTGGAATTAAGTATTTCAAAATACATCTCCTCCGCTGATAGTTGAGCGACACAGGTTGTTCCAGACAATAAAATCTTGTTCAGTCCTGACTTAAAAGATTCGATCCTTTCTTCGGCGCTCCAGCAGAGGTATTCTATGATTAAATCCACAATCCAGGATGTAAAAGACTTCTGTTTTCCTTTAAAAATTATAAGTTTTTTGAATTTTAAAATTAGTCGTTTTAGTCGATTGCCAAGCTTTTTAGACTTTTTTTTGCCGATTTCAGTATACTGTAAGTGTGTATGCAGGTTTATAAATCCGGGAGTAATTATTGAATTTCCGTAATCTTTAATTTGAAAGTCTTTTAATTCTAAAGTTTCAAGACCTTTTGACGTTAAAACATCTAAAATAAGATTGTTTTCAACTAATAAACCGCCATTTTCTATAACAACATTGCCTTTCGGTAAAATCCACTTTGCTTTAAAAAGTGTTTTCATGCGTGAACAATAGAAAAAATATCTTTACATATTTTCAACAAGTCTGAAACCTGAGAAAGAGGAATCATGTTTGCGCCGTCGCTAAGAGCATTTTCTGGATCAGGATGTACTTCCATAAACAATCCGTCTGCTCCTGAGGCTAATGCGGCTTTTGCAAGAGTCGACACAAATTGTTTTTGACCGGATGATACGTTGCCCGCTCCTCCAGGAAGCTGGACGCTGTGGGTGGCGTCAAATATTACAGGGTAGCCAAGTCCTTGTATCATTGGGATTGCTCTCATATCAGAAACAAGATTTCCGTATCCAAAACAAGTTCCCCTGTCTGTTATAATAATTTTATTGTTTCCGCTGGCTTTTACTTTTGCCGCCGCCTGTTCAACCTGTAGGGGAGCAAGAAACTGACCTTTTTTTATATTTATAACCCTGTTAGTCTTTGCCGCCGCAACTAAAAGATCGGTCTGTCTGCATAAATAAGCGGGTATTTGAAGAATATCCGCAACTTCCGCTGCTTTTGCCGCTTCTTCGGCGGTGTGGATATCTGTAACAATAGGCGTTTCAAACGTTTCTTTGATTTTTGCCAGAATTTCCAGTCCTTTTTCTATGCCGGGACCTCTGTATGAGTCGAGAGAAGTTCTATTTGCCTTATCATAAGACGCTTTAAACACAAAAGGAATGTTCAAATTCGCTGTAATTTCCTTTAATTTTTCAACAGCTTGAAAAGCGGTTGCGCCGTCATTTTCAATAACACATGGACCTGCCATTAAAACGAGTTCGCCGTTTCCGACAGAAAAATTTTTTATATTAACTTTATTAATAATATTCAAATTTAACCTCTGATTTCTATATATTATATTTATTTTTAATTATTATAAAACAAACTTATTGCGCAAAAAATATTCTCCTGTCTTTAGGCAGGAACAGGAAGATCAAATACAACTTGGCATGAGTCTTGTGGGGATTTTGTTTTTTGTCATAAATTCTTTTAAATCATTGATTTTTAAAGTGTCGAAATGAAAAATTGACGCCGCAAGAGCCGCATCAGCAGCGCCTTTGTCAAAAACCTCGCTGAAATGTTCCATAACAGGTCCTGCTCCTCCTGATGCAATTACGGGAAGATTTGTGTTTAAAGAAACATGCCTGGTTAACTCCACATCAAAACCGTTTTGAGTTCCGTCCGCATCCATCGAAGTTAAAAGGATTTCGCCCGCTCCAAGTTTTTCAACTGTTTTTACCCAGTCCAGCGCTTTTATATCAGTCTTTTTTTGCCCTGCATTTATGTATACATACCAGTCATCAGCTTCTCGTTTAGCGTCTATTGCGATAACTATACATTGAGAACCAAATGCTTTTGACGCCTGAAAGATAATTTCAGGGTTCTTAACTGCGGCAGTGTTTAAAGACGCTTTATCAGCTCCGGCAAGCAAGATGTTTCTTATGTCTTCAAGGGTTCTTATGCCTCCTCCAACGGTAAGAGGTATGAACACCTGTTTTGCGACATTTTCCACAACGTTTCTCATTGTTTCCCTGCCTTCATTAGTGGCTGTTATGTCCAGAAAAACCAGCTCGTCAGCTCCTTCTTCAGAATACCTTGCCGCAAGTTTCACAGGATCACCGGCATAGCGTAAATTTAGAAAATTCACCCCTTTTACTGTTTGCCCGTCTTTTACGTCAAGACATGGAATTATTCTTTTTGCCAGCATTTTTTATGACCTCGAATATATTAATAAATTTAATGTTAATCGAAAAATCTGTATCTTATTAACGTGATAAGAGCTGTAATTCCATCTTTCCAGGTAATCTTTTTCCCTTCGCTGTAATCTCTGCCGTAATAAGAAATTGATGTTTCATAAAGACGGTATTTTTTCTTTAAAATTTTAGCCGTTATCTCAGGCTCAAATTCAAATCTGTTTGATTTAATTTTAATATTCTTTATTACATCAGCTTTAAAAGCTTTATAACAAGTTTCCATATCGCTTAAAGTGGAATCATAAAGCAAATTTGTAAGGGTAGTAAGCATTTTATTTCCAAGATAATGCGTAAATTTAAAAGAACGGGACGGTTTCCCTCCTGAAAGTCTTGATCCATAAGCCACATCGGCTTTATCGTCTATTATAAGTTTTATTAAATCATTATAATCGTCAGGATCATATTCAAGATCAGCATCCTGAATAATAACAATATCTCCGGTAATATAATTGAGCGCTGTTCTTATGGCAGCGCCTTTTCCCGTATTTTTGGAATGAAAATATATTTTATACCTGTTTTCTTTTTCAAGCTTTTGTAAAAGCTCTCGTGAGCCGTCAGTTGAAGCATCATCAACCAGAATGATTTCTTTATTTAATGATTGAAAAGATGAACGATTTACTTTTTCCAAAATTTCTTCGAGGGTATTTATTTCGTTGTAGACGGGAATAATTATGCTGATTTTTTTAGGTTTCATTTTTTTGATCCAATTTATTCTTTTGATAAAATATTTTATGTTACTATTAAACATTAATATAAAATAAACAAAATTAATTATGAAAATAAATTCTTTATTTAAAAAATTTTCCTGTTCAAATAATTTTGATAATTATCCCGATGCGGTTATTCTGATTGATATTTTAGATAATATAACGCATTGGAATAAAAAAGCTGAAGAACTTTTCGGATATTCAGACAAAGAAATGCTGGGACGAAATATAGCATTAATTTTTGATTCTGATACTGAAAAAATACATGAAATTATCGATTTAAACAAAAATATTGTTCTTTCATCAAGAAATAATATTAATGAAGAAATTTACGTTGAAGTTTCCTGCGCTGAATTGCCCGGGCAGAAAGAAATAATGATAACCGGAAGAAATGTAACCAGAAATCAGAAAGTTATCCAAAAACTTCTTGTGGAGTATGAAAAAGCCTCTAAAATATGTATATACAAAAGCAGCTTTATAACAGGGCTTTCAAATGATTTCAAAACGCCGATCCACTCACTTATAGGCTTTTCGCAGGGATTGCTTGACGGCATTTGCGGCGAACTTAATGAAAAACAGCTTAAATATGTAACAATAATGAATAAAAATGCAAACAGCCTTCTGGATTTTGTTGAAAATTTTTTGGAACTTTCCAGACTGGAAAACGAGGATTTAGATTTAAATTTTAAAACTTTTGATATTGTTAAAACTATAAATATTATTGCTGACAGGATTAAGTTAAAAGCAGAAAAAAAAGGATTAAACCTGGAGATTGACCTTAAAGATTTGACAAGAAAAAATATTTTTTCTGTAGAAGAAATGCTTTCAAAAAGTATTTATAATATTCTGGAAAATGCGGTTAAATTTACTGAAACCGGCTTTGTAAAAATGCAGGTTTTGCATCCTGATACAGATTTTGTTAAAGCCCAGGGGCTTGAAATGCCTGATGAGTTTACAGACAAGTCATACCTTTTGTTTAAAATAACTGATACAGGCATAGGAATTGCTGAAGAAGAAATAAAGGCAATTTTCGATGAATACAGCCAAACAGAGAGAAATATAGCGAAAAAATATGGCGGAACAGGGTTTAATCTTGCATTAACAAAAAAAATGCTTGCTCATCTCGGAGGCTTAATATGGGCAGAAACCGAGTTAGGGCAAGGATCTACGTTTAATTTCATAATCCCTATTGAAAGACCTGCAAGTAATTTTCAACTGGAAAACTTCCAGGAAGTGTTCTCTGACTAGTTTTTTATTAGGTAAATAAAAAATATTTTTTGTAAATCCTTAATTTGAGGGTGTTTCGGCTTCGCTGAAACACCCTCAATACCTTAAAAATAGTACCTATTTTTTTATTTATTTGAAAATATCTCGGCATATTTTCTAAGTTTTTTTACTAATTCCTGATGTTTGAACACAAATTTGTTTCCTTTTGATTCAATAGCTAAAATTAAAGCTTCCGGTAGGTTTAAAGCTTCTCCTGCCGCAACTTGCTCGTAATAAAAACATTCGTATTTCTGCGGTACTCTTAAAGACCAGTTTTCATCGCCTGCTGTTCCAGGTCTATTATATCTTTCAGGCATTCCAAAAAGATCAGCGAAAAATATCTGAACATTTTCAGCGGAACTTGCGAACAATTCGGCGAATTTTGCTTTAATAAAGCTCTTTCTGTTATTAATAAGCTCCTGCTTAAATTCCTCAAGCTTAGAAGGTTTTAAATCTTCTGCAAGTATCTGCGCATGCTGATCTATGGTTTTTTGTTCGTATAATTCGTTTACCCAGGAAACAAGAGGGTCATTGTCATGGCTTCCAATCATTACCCAGTGGCGTGGTTCTGCGTTTTTAATTCTATATGGATGCTCTTCGTCTTCCGGATCAACGAATGAGGTTACTCTTAGTCCGCTTAATCCAAGTTTTTCCATAACTTCCAGCACGGGATTTGTTATTGTGCCCAAGTCCTCGCAAATTATGGACTCCTTGCCTATTCCTTTTTCCTCTGCTGTTTGGATTACAACCTTTTCAAGGATTTGAGCATATTGTTTTATTTGCTTATTAGTTAAATTAATTATTCGTTTTTCATTCTCAGGACCAACTTCAGGGTTTAAATTTTCTTTTGTCGGAATTGCGTATTTGCCGAGAATTTTATGTTCAGGAGAAGAATACAGCCTCGATGCGCCTTCTTCAGGCTTTGGCATAAATCCTTTCCGGTACACATAAGGGTCAATAAGACCTATAATATGATCTATTCGTATCCCGCCAGGGTTTTCGTCGAACATTTTTTCAAATCTCGCTTTAAGCACCTTACCGCCTTGAGCAAGAGAGCCGTCCGGATTAAAAAGCTTGTCAGGGTTCATTACAGGGAATCCCCATGCTTGTCCATCAACAGAGAAGCAGTCGGGAGGACATCCGAGAAAGTAATCTTTCATAAAATACGCCTGATTTGCCCAGTAATCTCTGTCTGAAAAAGCTACCTGACAGTCTGCAATTGTTTTCATGTTCTGTTTTAACGCAAATTTTGCGGTATTTTGCTTTTGTAAAAATGAAATAAACTGAACAAACTGGTAAAATTTGATTTCTTCACCAAAAATTTTCTTTATTTCCTTGATTCTTTCATCAATTATTTCCTGAGAAAATTCATTATCAGGGCAAAAAAGCTTTTTATCAAGCTCATCTTCCCACACGGGCCAGTAATCATTGCCGTGTTTTACGCATAAGGCTTCGTAAAAAGCGTCTTTTTCCAGCCATAAAGCATTTTCTTTAACGAATTTGTCAAATTTTTTGTTTAATTTTTTAATTGTTTCATCATCTTCTGAAAGCTTGGCTTTAAAAGTTTTAAAAGCTTCTCTTAAAGCTTTATTCTGCTCTTTATAAACATAACTATACGCTGAACGATTATTTTTAGCTGGATTATTGGCAACAATTCGGGCAAAAAGTTCTTTATCAAGGATTTCTCCGAATTCAGGCGTTGTTAATTGATATAAATCAATAAAAAGAGGATTATTAGAAAACATTGTTCCTATATATGGCGAAGAATCAACGCCTTTTGTCATGCCGTCAGGTCCAAGCTGGATCCCGTTAAATCCAAGATTATTTATAAATTCAATAAACTTTCTGCCGCCTTCAGAGTTGTAAGTGCCGAATCCTGTATCCTGTTCCTTCAATGAAGGAAAGCTTGCGCCGTGGATAATAAGGGAAAAATTCTTTTTGTTTAAGATTTCCAGGGCTTTATGAATTGTTTTTTTAAAGTCGCTTCTATCTTTAGCGGTAAAAGTTTTACAGATGCAGGTATGATTCATAATGTTTAAAAAACCTCCTCTTTTTCGATAAATGTACGAAATATATTTATATGTTTATTATATTATGACTGCAAAATAGAGCAATAGTCTAATACAAAATGTCTTGCTTCTTTATCAGCGTCCAGAATTTCCTCATACGAGGGGTTTACAATATTGTTATGCTGCTCCAATCCTTTTGAAACAATCTTTGCGATATCTGTCAATCTTATTTCCCCTTTTAAAAAGGCAAAAACAGCTTCTTCGTTAATCGCATTAAGCGCGGCAGGATAAGTCCCGCCTTTTATGCCGGCTTCATACGCCAATTTAAGACATGGGAATCTTTCAAAATCAGGTTTTTCAAATTCCAGACCGGTTATTTGAGTAAAATCCAGTGAACCTGTTTTTATTCCCTCAAAAGTTTCTGGAAAAGAAAGGGCATATTGAATTGGAATGTGCATGCTCGGCAGACCCATTTGCGAAATCACGCTTCCGTCAAGGAATTCTACCGCTCCATGCATGACGCTCTGCGGATGAATAATAACCTCAATATTGCTGTAATCAACGTTAAACAGCCAGTAAGCCTCTATAACCTCCAGCCCTTTGTTCATAAGCGTTGCGGAGTCAACTGTTATTTTATCTCCCATAGACCATTTTGGATGAGCAAGAGTATTTTTTACAGTTGCGTTATGTATTTCTTCCAGCGTGCTTGTTCTAAATGGACCGCCTGAAGCTGTTAAGATAATTCTTTTTATTTTTGAGCTTTCCCTACTGTTTATACATTGATAAATCGCTGAATGTTCACTATCCACGGGAATAATTTTAACATTTTTTTCTTTAGCCAATTTTGTAACAATATTTCCGGCAGAAACAAGAGTTTCTTTGTTTGCAAGCGCAACATTAATGCCATTTTTAATTGCTGAAATAGTCGGTTCTAAGCCATTTAATCCTGTAACAGCTATTAAAACAATATCATTTTTGGTATTTTCGGCAATTTGTCTTAATCCTTCTTTTCCCCAGAGAATTTCCACATGTTTTATGTCTTTATATAGTTTACAGGCATCTATTTCTGACTCAACAGAAACCACTTGCGGATTAAATTTTATTATTTGTTTTTTAAGAAGCTCAATATTTTTGCCTGCCGCCAATCCAAAAACATTAAACCTTCCATGAAGTTTTTCTACAACTTCCAAAGCCTGTTTGCCTATTGAACCTGTTGATCCCAGTATTGAAATTGCGCGTTTCATTCGATTATCCATAACTAAATAAAACCAATTTAACAAAATCTCAAATTCATTTTTATTTGAGGATACTATTTATTTTAGTGTAATTGATAAATAATTTGAATTATATAATAAAAGTCATTAATCTGTTTACATTTAACGAGTTTTGTCGTTTATACCAATCCAAATAAGTTTTGGTTAATTTATTAAAAAGCTGATATCTACAGCCCGCGCCGCCCTGCGGGCGGCGCGGGCTGAGTAAGCGTGTAGCTGGTGTTTCGGCTTCGCCGAAACACCAGCAAATTAAGGTTCTATAAAAACAATAAAATTCTTTTGTTTTTATAGAACCTTTAAAAAAATTTTGCCTGTTATGTCAACTTTTAGAAATAATTGGTTTTTATATATAATAAATACTATTATTTTTACACATGTGTCTTTAAGGAAGTTATAAAAATTAAAATGAGGACTTAAACATTGACTGGTATAGGAATTGTTTATCCAAAATCGGCAAATATTGAGCCTGCGCAAAAAATTGGATATGGGAACAATCAGGAAAATCAACAGTCTTTATTTTTCAATGAGTCAGGTCAGCCTGCCCAAAAAGAAAAAGCGTTTATTCCCTATGAAAACAAAATTAAAACACAAAACGCTTTGGTAAAAAGGCATGAAGAAGCCCACAAAAGCGGAGCAGGTCCACAAGCCAGCGGATCCCCCGTTTATGAAACAAAAACCGATCAAGACGGTCGTGAAATCATAACCGGCGGGCATCAAATGATTAATGTTCCTTCTTTGATCAATCCAACAGCCTCCAGAGAACAAATTGAAAAAACCAAAGAAGCGGCGCAATATACAATTAAAGGAGCAGAAGCTCCTGCCGGTTTTGATGAGCTTTCTGCCGCCGACAGAAGCGTAGCGGAAAAGGGCAGGGCAGTTTTATCGTCCGCAAAAGCTGCAATGGCAGAAAGAAATAATCTTGAAGCAAGACTTGTAAAATTTAACGGAGATAAAAATGTTGAAGGAGAGCTATCCTCTCAACAGCTAACGCAAGCAAAACAATCCGAAGAACCTCCTGAAAAGCAGCATTCTAAAGGCTCAAAGTTTAATTTGTTGGTTTAAAAAAGGTATAGCTGCTGTTTTGGCATATCCAAAATGCCAGCTATGCCAATCAATAAAAGAAATTTGTAAATCCTTAATTAGCGGGTGTTTTGGCTTCGCCAAAACACCCGCTATATTCTTACTCAGCCCGCGCCGCCCTGCGGGCGGCGCGGGCTGTAGATATTAGCTTTTTAATCAATTAACGAAAACTTATTTGGATTGGTATAGCATAAGACTGCTGCATAACTTATTTAAATTAAAAATGTTTTTGAAAATCAGAAATAAATTTTATTGGGGATATAGGGGCTTCGCCCCTATATCTAAACAAAGCCCCCTTCCCGTGTGGGAAGGGGGTATGGGGGATGGGGTTGTTAATTTCGCAAAATGCAAAATAAAAAACAGTTATGCAGTAATCTTAGCATGCAAATACAATGCTTACCGTTTCTTCATTTCTTTTCTTTTTGAACGCAAAAAGAAAAGAAACGAAGCAAAGAAAAGAAAAACTGAACCCCAAAGGGGACAAGACTGTCAGGGGCAAGCCCCCGAACCCCCTTGCTTACAAATGTCCGCTTTTTGTTTTTTCTTCGCTTTTTGCATAAAAAATATTATCGGTCATAACTTATACCAATCCTTAAATATCAGCTTTTTTAATAACTTAACCAAAACTTATTTGGATTGGTATAACTTGATTGCAAGCGTTCTTAATATAATCCCTCAATCAGCATAAAACGCCCCAGAGGAATTGCCTCGCAATAGAGTTTTAAAGATTCAATAAAACATTTGTTTCTGCAAAGTCCGCCGGATAAATAAACTTTTTCGGGTTTTTTAGAAAAAATCCACGCATTGTATGCGATCCCGTGAATATATCTGGCAACAGCAATTTCCGGCGGGATTCCGGAAGCGATATTGTCCATAATCTTTTCCATAGCAAAAACTCCACAGGTAACAGGGATTTTTTCCCGCTCCGGTGCAAGATTTTCCGGATTAACGCCATAAAAGCCGCATAACATCTCAATAGTCGCGCCTGTCGCGCTTCCGCAACTCCCATTCCAGTCAAGGTCTTTGTATTGATTGTTTTCAAACTTTACCCACTTAACGTCCCTGCTTCCTATATCAATAATTGTGGAATTTTCGAGATTTTTAACTCTTTTTTGAGCGCCATAGGCTAAAGAAACAACTTCGTTCTGGTAAATGCCCTCGGGCTTAAGTTTTTGTCCCGTCATATGACCCGTTGCGCCGTCAAGTTTTATATCCGCAAAAGAAAAAATTTTTGTGGGCATAATAAAGGTTCTGCCTGTAAAAAGCTTTTCTTCTCTGCTATAATACTTGTTTCCGTTTTCAGGAACAAAATAATTGTTCAGATTATTTATCTGAAGCAAAGAACTTTTTTGAATATCTTTTTCTTCTTCGTAAATTTCAAGAATTTTAGTCCAGGTAGTTCCCGCATCAGCGTATAATTTAGTCATATCAGCTATCTCAGTTTTATAAAAGCTTCTATCTTCGCTTTTACCGAATTAGAAGCCACATCGTCAACATCCACATAAATCCCGTTGTGTTTTTTGGCAAGATATTTCGCCAGCTGCATTTTAGCGCAAAAGGTCTGAGCAAAAAATACTGTCGGGATATTTTCGTCAACATACATTTCAAGATCTATATCAGCCGGTCTTCCTGCTTCTACACACCGTGTCCAGCCGTATACATGCGTTGTTTCAGGGAAAATATCCAGAAAGTTAAAATCATTCGGGGGAACTCCCCAAAAACCAAATTCCGGTTTTGTTTCGACAAGTTTTATATTTTGTTTTTGAATAATGTTATCCATGATCAAATTGATTTTTTCTTTCAACGCCAAATTGCTTTTGCAAACGGGAGTAGCGCAAATTTTGCCGTTATAATCTTCATAGCGGGTTTCAATAACGTTAAACCCCTCATCTTTAAGGATTTTTGCGGCAAACCAGCCGGAATCGCATTTCTCTCTGCCTACAGACGCTATAATAACCTCTAAATTTTCTTTCATTGCAAAGGAATTATCGATCATATTTTTCGTAATCCTGCAATAAGCGTCAGGAAGGATTCCTGAAGAAGGGTTATTATAATTGATATCAAGATCAATTATTTTGTTTTCAGGATATTTATTTTTGATTTTTTCAAGAATATCCGGTTCAGGATAACCCCATATTCCGATTAATTTTTTATTTTCAGATTTCATAATTTTAATTATATAGGAATATGGAACAAACTATACCATGCCAATCCAAATAAATTTTCGTTAATTTATTAAAAAGCTAATATCTATACCAAGTTGCAATCAAAAGAGTATTATTTTTTGATAAGGGTTTTGCCGGCTACGCCGGCAAAACCCTTATCAACTCTTCTTCCCCTCCCTTGGGGAGGGGGCAGGGGGAGGAAGATTTAATACTACATTGATTGCAACTTGGCGCTACTAAAGTGATTCATTAATTTTCAAGGTCATCCTGAGCACAGCGAAGGATCTCATGGCATGAATACAACAAGATTCTTCGGGCTAAAGCCCTCAGAGTGACGAAATTGCAGAGCCTCAGAATGACGAATCCTCATAATTAATGAATCACTGTACTAATGTTCTGACCGAATGATTGCATAGAACAAAATTACGTTTTTAACGTCTTGAAGAAAAAGACGTGAGGTAAGGACATGAAAAAAAGCGTATTAAAATATGAAGTTTGCCTAAATGATGACCAGAGAGA
>JAKLDH010000059.1 GCA_022703625.1 Cyanobacteriota bacterium
GATTTTTTAGTAAATTCAATGGGTCGAGCGAACCGCCGTTGGCGGTTCGCTCGACCAAAAACAATCTTTAGCCCCCTCTCCCAATGGGAGAGGGGGTTGGGGGTGAGGGAATTTTGGACTGATACCAAGTTGCAATCAATGTATAACTCAGCCCATGCCGCCCTACGGGCGGAGCAGGGTGTAGAATAGACCGATAATATTTTTTATATACCTCATATTTGCTATGGATTTATTTGGTATTTATCAAAATTAAAGACAAATTTACATAAATTAACATGTTTTATCTCTAGATTAATTATGTAATATATAGCTTTAATTTAAAAAAGATATAAATAAGAATATTTTTATAATTAGAGAGCATTTTTTAAAAGAAAATTTTTTTTAATAAAATAACAAAGAAATTAAGCATAAATATTTTAAATCTTACCCCACTATTTAAAGAATTTTTTATACCTAAATACAGTCTAAGAAAATTTTAATATCAGTTTTAATCCCTTTAAAACTGATGCTAAAAGCATAAATAATTATTTATTTTCAGACTGTGATTAAGTATTAATTCTTTTTCATTTTTTTTAAATTTTATCAGAAAGCGGAGGAGAACTTATGGTAAACACTATTCCTTTTTTAAATTTAACCGGCGCTAACGCAATGAATACCGGAGCAGGCATGAGCGGAATGAGCGGCATGAACAACATGAATACCGGAGCAACAACAGGATCAATATTTGATCCGGCAAGCATGAACGGCATGACAGGAACCCAAAACCCATTTTCTCAACAACCCCCAGATTTATTTTCTTTTGATGGAGATGGAGACGGAATGTTAAATCAAATGGAGCTACAGTCAGCCCAACAGGCGCTTCAAGCTCAATCCGGCGGAATGGCAGGACAAGCCATGGATATTGACGGAGATGGAATTCCAGGCAACAGCCCGTTAGATCAAATGGCAAGTCAGCTATTAGGCGGACAAGGCGGTCAAATGGACCCGATGATGATGATGCTGATGAGCATGCTGCAAGGACAACAAAATAAACAAACTGATCCAAACCAACAAGCAAAAGCGCAACCTGAATCATCAGGACAAAAATCCGGTGGATGTAGTGGCGGCGGTGGTTCCCAACCAAAAGCCGAAACTCAATCGACGCCAAAGCCTTCCGCAGAAACAGAGGCTTTAAATAAACAAATAGACAGCTTAACAAAAGAGATTGAGGAGATGAAAAAAGAACTTGGACTTGGTGAAACAGATAAGACAGATGATATAGATAAAACAGACAAGACAGACAAAACAGATGAAACAGACAAGACCGATAAAATAGATGAAGCAGATAAGACTGACAAAACAGACGAAACAGAGGACGCAGACAAAACAGAAACTGACCCAAATGAATTAAATGAAAAAATTGAAGAAGCTGAAACAGATAAAGCAGAAGCAGAAGCAGATTTAACTGAAGCGGAAACAGCTCCAACAGAAGATCAAGATGAAGGACTCCAGGCAGAAGCAGAAACGCAAAGCGCAGAAGAAGCTCCAACAGAAGAAGCTCCTGTTGAAGAAGCTCCTGTAGAAGAACCGCCGGCAGAAGAAGCTCCTGTTGAAGAAGAAGTGGTAGAAGAAGAAGCGCCGGCTGAAGAATAATTATTTAATAAAAAACCCCGTTGACCATAAGTTGACCGAAAAGAGGGATTTCTTTTAAAGAAATCCCTCTTTTGCCGATTGATTGCAACTTGACATATATACCCTATATACAATAACATTCCATAACTTTTTTAACTATAGGCACATCAGGCAAGGTAAAATCATATTTTATAAGCTCAATAGGATTGACCCACTTAACTTCTTCGTGTTCATAAATTATTAATTCGCCTGATAAATGAATAACCCGGTATGCAATAAGCTCAATCTCTTTATTGCCGCAAAAAAATTTGCTGGAAGCCACGAATTCCTTAACCTCAACGTCAAAATTTAATTCTTCTTTAAGCTCTCTTTTTAAACATTCTTCAAGAGTTTCGCCGGCTTCAAGTTTTCCTCCGGGAAATTCCCAGCTTGCGCCTATACATTTTCCGGTTTTTCGTTTTGCAATTAAAATTTTATTGTCTTTTATTATAATTCCAGCGGTTACTTTTTCCATTAAACCTTGCCTGTCTTATTTTTCGTTTTTTTGAAGCTGTTTTTTCGCTTCCTGCCAAAGTTCTTCAAATTCATCGGAATTGTATTGCCGAAGTTCTTTTACAGCAATATTTTCCATTGTTTGAAATCTTTTTTCAAATTTTTTATTTGCTTTTAAAAGAGCCAGCTCCGGATCAATGCCATGCCATCTTGCGACGTTAACAAAACTAAACAAAATATCGCCCAGTTCATCTTCCATTTCTTCGGCATTTTGATTTTTTACGGCGGATTTAAATTCTTTTATTTCAGAATCAACGCATTCCCACAGAGATTCAACATTTGTCCATTCAAAACCTGTTTTTACAGCTTTTTTACTTAATTCAGCCGCCGACATAAGAGCGGGAAGCGTTTTTGCGATGCCGGAAACGGCAGATTTCCTTTCAGGTTTTTCTTGTTTTTTAATTTTTTCCCAGTTAACAATAACTTCAGCAGAGTTTTTTACTTTAATATTGCTGAAAACATGCGGATGTCTTCGTATTAGTTTATCAGAAACGCCTTTTGCCACGTCTTCTATATTAAATTTTCCTTCTTCATCCGCAATTTGAGAATGAAGTACCACTTGAAGAAGAACATCTCCAAGCTCTTCTTTAAGTTCGTTAAAATCCCCTGAATCTATTGCATCCAGAGCTTCATAAGTTTCCTGAAGCAGATTTTCCCTCAAGCTTTTATGATCCTGTTCCCGATCCCAGGGACAGCCTTCAGGTGATCTTAGCATTGAAATAATTTTAACGAGTTCTTTGAAATTATCAAAATTTTGAGAAGACATTAATAAATAAACCTTAATTAAACTAATTTAATATTAGTTTAATTATAACCCAAGGTTTTTTGCAATATTTTTTACGCCGTTTTTCATTTTTGACGCAAAAGAATAATCTTCTTCAATAAACGATTTTTTAGAACTTACAAACTTATCAGTTTGTAGACCGGTCAGATTTTTTCCTAAGAGATGTCCTTCACCGGCTATGGGTTGACATTTAATTCCGTTGAATGAAATGTTTCCGTTATTTTGCGATCCTTTAAGCGGTTGAGATTGGTTCATTGCAGATAACTTATTCATAAAATTCCCCATCCTTAAAAAATTAAGACCAAACTAAAACAATATTTTAATTTCTATGTAAATATTAGTGTTTAATTAAAAATTAAGCAAGTCCCTTTTGGGTTAGTATTAACTATTATTAATATATTATACCGGTAAGGAATAATTTTTGACTAATAAATAATTTGTTAAAATAAAAAAATCTGAGAGATTTTTATTTTAAAGGCGCCTCTAAAAACAAAAGAATTTTATTGTTTATATCTACCCCCCCCCACCCCCCTTCAAAGGGGGGTGGGGTTTGTGGGCAGGGGCTCTGCCCCTACACCAAACCCCAATCAGATTTTATGAAAAATTTAAAAAAATCGAGTTTTTAGAGGCGTCCTTAATCTCTTAGATAATTCATCAGTACATACCTTTTACCCATAAGCTTTTGCCAAAGTCTGTTTTATATGTTTAAATATACGAAACGACAAAACTAATTAACATGAATTTCTTGCGGGATAATGGGGAAAACTCGTTAAATGTAAATATATTAATGACTTTTATTATAAAAACATAAAAAGGTTTTATTTTATGAAAAAAGAAATAGAGAAATACCAAAATTTCTTGATTGAAAAAAATTTTTCTCAACAGCTTGAAGAACTTAAAAATATATATAAAGATAAAAAAATTTTAATATATGGATCGGGTTTTCTGGCTCAGACAATTTTAAAGAACTGTGATCTTTCTGATTTTAATATTATAGGAGCAACAGACAGAAATTTTTTGCCTGAAACCAAGAGTTTTTGCGGGTATAAAGCGTATTCTGTTTTTGATATACCTGATTTAAATATCGATATCATCTTTAATTTTGTTCAAAACAGCATAGATATTGAAAGTTTTTTAAAAAAACATCTTGAAAAATATCTAAGTCATCCGATAAAATTAATTTATTTTTTTGAATAAATTGAAAGAGCCGCTTTATGATAAAAGAAACAATTATAGGCAAACATAATCCTAATCCGCAAAAAGTCGTTAAAGACGGTTTTAATATCCATTTTTATAAATTTAATGAAATGTTTGGCGATGATTTTTTTGAAAATGAAAAGTTTAAAAATGAAATCAACGCATATATAGATATAAGAGGGGCGTATAATACGCTTTATAAAACATTAAAATCCTCAAATGCGTCGTTAAATTATCTGGACGCAAAATTTGCCGATCTTTTTATATGCTGGTCGAATAAGCATGATATAAAAAATTCAAATAAAATATTTATGGAACACGGCTGGCTTCCCAGGTTTTCTTTTCAGCTAAGTCCTCTGGGTTCCAATGCCTTGGGGCATTATGCAAAAGAATATGTTTTTAATGAAATAACCGATAAGCAAAGGGATTCTATATTAAGACATTTTTCAACATTAAAATTTTATTTTGAACAAAATATTGATTTTAAAAAAATTGATTATTTAAAAGAACAAATAAAAGAGGAATTCGTTATTTTTCCTTTTCAACTAGCCAATGATTTTAATTTGAAACATTCAAACTCTTGTTTTGCCAGGTTTTATGAGCCTGAACAAGGGGAAAATCATCTTTTTGCGCAGGAATGCATAAATTTTGCCGAAAAACATGTTGATAATATAAAAATTATCTTTAAGCAACATCCTGTTGATAATACTGAAAATTTCAGCGAAAAAGTTTTTTATGATAATAAAAAAAACAGCTTAATCTTAAAAGAAGATAAAATTTCTCTTACGGAATTGTTTTTAACGGGTTTATGCAAAGGCATTATAAGCGTTAATTCAAATTCTGTTCATGAGGCTTTGTTATGGGGAATTCCTTCAATTTGCGCGGGGACATTAATTTGGAATGAGGATACAGTTAAAAATAACAGACCTTTTGGAAAAGATTTAGAGGATTTAGATAAAATTTTTAAGCTAAATGTTTTAGAGGATCAAAAAACTTTATCTTACATAAATAATATACTTAAAAATCAGTGGTATTTAAGCGATTTTCAAAATCCTTTAATGGTAAAACATTTAATTGAAACCGGCGGAAGTTGTTGCCCTAATGATTTACGAAAAGAATACGGATTTTATTAAACTACAATGAAAAAACAGGTTATAATACACGTCGGATTGCCTAAAACAGCTTCCACATATCTTCAGGACATGTTTTTCCCGTTTTTAAAAGATGTTTATTTTTGTTATAGAAACGTAAAAACAAATAATGATCCTTTGCAGGAATATAACAGAAAACTAAGAAATTATTTCCCGGTTGACGTTTCGCAGGAAAAAAACGCAATATATGAGTATATTAACAACCTTCACGAGTCAAACATTATACTGTCGGATGAAATTTTTTCAACAAATTGCGAATATTATACAGATTATTTAAAACCGATTTTTCCTGACGCAAAAATCATACTTTGTGTCAGAGAACAGACAGACTGGCTGGAATCTTTGTATAAACACCATATAACGACAGGTAAGAGCAACATAGTAGTTGATTATTTTTTAAAGTTAAATGCATTTAATTGCAATTGGCTTGATAAATATAAGCATTATGTTAATAATTTTGGCAAAGAGAATGTTCTTGTTTTGCCTTATGAAATGTTTAAAAAAGATAAAAGCCAATTTTTCAAAATGTTTTTTGAGTTTACAGGCATAGAATATTTTTATCCTGAAAACAAGTTGGTTCGTTCTGCTCCTTCTTTTTCTTCTTTAATTTTAAAAAGTTTAATTTACAATCCTGCAAATATTCAACACAATAAATTTATACAGTTATTAATTAAATTTCTTGATAATTTTATTAAAATTAAAGGTGATTTTATAGATAAAAAGAGAAAAGGTTTGATTAAAAGTTATTATAGCAACTTTAATAAAGAGCTTTCAGAACATATAGGCATTGATTTAAAAAAATACGGTTATATTGCTGAAGAATTAACGTTGGGGGACATAAAGCTTCAAAACAATATAGATAAACTGGCTAAAAAATATAAAAATAAAAAAGTTTTAATCTACGGCGCCGGAAAGTTTTTTCAAACAGTTACCGAAAATCTTGATTTAAAAGGATTAAATATAATAGGTGTCAGCGACAGAAAGTTTTGCAATTCCGATGTTAAGGATTTTGCGGGGTATAAAGTAATTGATTTGTCTGAAATCCAAAATCATGATTTCGATGTTATCATTCTGGGTGTTATTACTGAAGTAAAAACAGTTACAAGAATTAAAGAATTTTTAGAAGATTTATTAGGCGCTAATAAATTTAAGCTGGATTTTATCCATAATTATACATTTATGGATAGAATAAAAATTCTTATTTCGAATTGATAAAAACACGAAAATTTTTTGTTACCTACTTAAAGATGAACATAAAACGATAAAGGAGTTTTGAGAATGGGTTTATACAGATCATTTAAATTTAAGAAACAACTTCTGGATTCAGTTTCAAGGTTTGTTGTTTCTGAAAAATATAAATATTTATTTATTGTAAACCCAAAAGTAGCAAGCAGATCTTGGCAAGATTTAATGTTAAGACTTGAAAACAAAGATAGTGTAAGGGATTTTAAATGTATCAAGGAATATAATATTTTTGACATTAACAAAATATTATATAGTAACGAATATTTTAAATTTAGAATGGTAAGAAATCCTTATGCAAGAATTCTATCTGCATATAAAAACAAAATTGCAGGTAAAATCAGCAACGATTGCGCAAATAAAGCTATTAGTTTTATAGTTTTTAATAAAATGAGGACTCTTATAAAACGTAACGCGCTAAAAAATGGCTATGCGGAAAATAATGAAGAAGAGGTTACTTTTAAAGAATTTGTGATTTTTTTCAGCAATAAAAATCCTGAAACAATGGATGTTCATTGGATGCCTCAGACATTGCTGACAATGGATAAATATATTAACTATGATTTTACTGCAAAGATGGAAAATTTTAATGAAGATTCAAGCTTTATTTTAAAAAAATTAAATATAAAGGAAGAATTACTTTTAAAAGGAAGAACTACTAATTCTTCTAATGAACTGGAAGAATATTATGACAAAGAATTACAAGAAATAGTTTATAAGACATATATAGATGACTTTAAAACCTTTGGATATAAAGAGGAACTTTTATGACAAATTTAGATAAAAGAATAGATAAACTTGCTCAAAAATATAAGAATAAAAGAGTAATTATCTATGGAACAGGTAAATTATTAGATATAATAAGGAAAAATAATAATTTAAGCAAATTTAACATTATTGGAATATCTGATATTAAGTTTAAAGACGGAGAAGAATTTATGGGTTATAAAACCATTGCTCCGGAAAGTATTTCAGTTCACAATCCTGATGTGGTACTTATATCAGTAGTAGAAGTAAAAAAAGTTACTAATTTTTTAGAAAATATAATTATTCCTGAATTTGGCAAGTTCAAATATGATTCGTTTATTTCTACTGGTTATAAAATCCTTTGATATTTTGAGTTTATACTATACCAATCAATTTAAAAAACCGTTAAATAAAAAAGATGATTTTTGTAAATCCTTAATTAGCGGGTGTTTTGTAGCACAAGCGGGTGTTTTAACTCATTCATGCGCCTTCGGCAAAACACCCGCCTTGCCCTTACTTAGCCCGCGCCGCCCTGCGGGCGGCGCGGGCTGTAGATATTAGTTTTTTAACGAATTAACGAAAACTTATTTGGATTGGTATAATTCTTAACTTAAGTGATATAATTTATTAAACTTTCATAATTTTAAGGTATTCATGTTTAAACATAGCTTAGAAAATAGAATTAATAATGCTAAATTATACAGGCAAGTAGTATCAGAAGAGCTTATAAAAAATAAAGAAATCTGTATTATTTGTGAATTGGAAGATATAGAATCTGCCGGAAAATTTATTAAAGAAAATTTTAACCGTGACGCAGATTATTATTCCATCTCCAATGTAGATAAGCTATCAGCTAATTTGGACTTAATTAGAAAATCCTTTGATATAAAAATTATTTTCTTAGAAGAACTTGCAATTCGTAAAGATTTGGCGATAGTTGCTTATAAAAACTATAGAAGATATGGAATTAGACTTGCTTTGAATGGAATTTTTTATCTCACTTTTGATGAAGAACCAAAATATAGCAACTATAGATGCAGCAGTGATTTTTTTGATAACTACAAAGATGAATTAAACAGAGTATACAATTTATTGGAGGATGAGGATTCTAAGGAAACTTTAGCTTCAGTAATTAAACATAGAACAACATTTAATTGCGGATATTTAAAAATTGCAGATTATCCTGAATATATGCATCCCGCTGTAAAAGCCGATTTTAACGATGTTGTTGTTGATGGTGGTGGATTTGATGGAAAAACTTCTATACAATTTGCAGAGCAGGTTGGTTCTTCCGGTAAAGTTTATTGTTTTGAACCCGGCTCTCAAAATTATGACAAAATCATTTCAAGATTAAAAAATCCTGATGCGCCTTTTGAAAATATCGTAAAACCTGTTAAGTTCGGTCTTTGGAATAAACAGGAAAAGTTAAATTTTAGCTCTAATCTTGGTGGAAGCTCAGCATTGATTTTTGAAGAAAACCCGAATATTGATATGGAAATTATTAGTTTAACTGATCTTGATTCTTTTGTTGAAGAAAATAATATAACAAAAATTGGTTTAATCAGCCTTGATATTGAAGGAGCAGAGATAGAAGCTCTCGAAGGGGCTAAAAACACAATTCAAAAATTCAAGCCAAAGCTTCAAATCAGTATTTATCATAAAGCAGATGACCTTTTTAAAATTCCATTATGGATTGACGCTTTAAATTTAAATTATAAATTTTATCTTGGTCACCATAATACATACAGCACTGAAACAGATTTGTACGCAATAATTCAAAATTAAAGAATTTGTTCTTTAGATTTTTCTTTTAATTCATACAATTCATCAACAACATCAAATCCCCAGTTTTGAGCTAAGGATTTGCGGATAAGTCCTTGATAATTTCCGGATTTTAACTCCCCGCCGCTAAATAAATACTCCATAAATGAATAATGATAAAAATAATCAGAATCCACAGCAATAAAATCATCTGCGTTTTGAGAAGAAACCTCATAAACAGGAAATGGGTATTCTGAATAAAACTCAACTTCTTTTCCAAATAATTTAGCTTCTATGCCTATTGAAGATGTCAGAGTTGCAGCCTTTTTTACAGCGGCATGCGACAAGATTTTATATGCGTTTTCATTAATTATTTCAATATTTTTACCTAACCCGTTAAAAACTTTAAAAAAGTCTTCATGTCGATTATACGGGTGGGGTTTTACATATAAAATTTCATAATTTTGCGCAAGTTCGAACAATTTATCCCTGAAATCATCAGGTTTGATTATTTTTCCGTTTTTATAAAGGCTTTTATCTATAAAAGACTGACCAAAAAATACCGCTGAATTTTCTTTTAAAGTGAGCCGACTTAAGCGGTGCTCGCATTTTGCGCTGATAAATTTGCAATAATCAACGATATCTTTATATTTTAGTCTTGCATTAAAAATTTTTTCTTTTAATTCAGGGTGATTCGTTTTTATTGCGTAAATAATATCTTTATAGAATCTTATCGGGTGAAGCATTCCTTCAACATAGCAAGTACCGGATTTTTCCAGAATACTTCTGATATAAGGAGAAAGCTCAAACCCAAAAACCAGGTCATATTGTGAAATTAAATTAATAATATCGTTTATCAACGGCGAATTAATTTCATCAATGGTTTTATCGTGAATTTCCAGCCAGCTGTTAATATTTTGCTCAAGATTAAAGCTTTTATAAATATTTTCAGTATTAATTGTTAAAATATTATATTTTTTGCCATTATAAAAATTTGCCGGAGTATTATTTGAAATAATGTAATCTTCAGATAATAAGGCATTTACCTGAAAATTCAAATCCGCCAAATTGCATCCTAATAGCTTGCACCACCACTGGACGTTACCATTTTGATTAGGTCTATTATTTATTTCAGATAATCTTAAAAAATCGCCAATAAATAATATTTTCACTAATTCTAACCTTTTTTACGATAATAACTTTAATATTATAATGGGATTGTTAAACCAATTCAAATAAGTTTTCGCGCAAGGCGCTTCAATTCTAAAAATTTAAAAACACGTTATGCTGAATTTATTTCAGCATCTATCCAATTTGGCTAAATTACAAATAAATGTTATCTGGAAAAATCCTGAAACAAGTTCAGGATAACATCTTAGGCGGAATATCTTATACAAGAGCAGTTGCGATAAACATTCTATAATGACGTTTAAGCCTTGTCAAATCTCCCCGTTTTTTAGTTTGTAAATGTCTATCCATAAAGGTTGCGGGTCTTTATTCTGTTTTTCTATTCTATGTAAATAAAAATAATTTTTGTTTACATAATTATAAATTTCTAATCCGTAATCCTGACTAAATTGTTTAAAACCATAATCGCCTGTATCCTGACTTGTTATAAAAATATAATCAGGCTTATTGCGCTTTATTTCCTGAACTATTTTTTCTTCAAACGCTTCAACAAAATTAGGCGTAAGCGAATAAAACCGGTTGTTTGAATCTCTTGCGGTTAAAAAATTAATCATTAAACCTTCAGGCATCATTAAAAAAGAGCTTTTTGCCGGAATTTCCCTGTTAACATAACTTATAAGCTCATCAAGAGTCGCTCCAAGGAAATCAGGAGCGTAAATTTTCCCCCGATTGGTTTGAATCGGATAATTATAACCCTTAATTCCGTTATTAAGACTGTTAAGCATAAAAATAAGCCCCAAAAGAAATAAAATTGTAAACCCTGCTTGTTCCCAGGCTTTTTTGTCTATAAATTTAATATAATTCGGGAATTTATCAAGCCAGAATACCACACTTGCAAGAAGTAAAAACGGAACAAAAAAAGTTCCAAATATATGTATATTAATAAAAAAGAAGGATTTAAGAGAAGAAAGAACGCCGGCAGCGCATATAAGAATAAAAAATTTATCGTTTAAATTTATTGTTGAGAAGTTTTTAATTATATTCCCCTTAAATAAACGCTTGCTAATAAGCAAAAAGATTATAAAAACCGCCAATATTACCGCTGTTTCAACGCCAAGCCAACCTAGAGCGGTTGTCTTGCCTATTTCTTTAAAGAAATCTTTAGGAAATACAATATATAAAGCAGTAAACGCTAAAATTTGCAAAGAAATTTTCCCTTTAAACTGAGGCAGTTTGGCAAAAATAAAGAAAAAAGCGTAAAAAGTTAACATGCAAATTCCAAAGTTATAAATAAATATTCGGGAAACCTTTGATAAAGCCCAGAGAAATTTATCCGACGGGTATAAACCTGTATTATTTGCGTAAAAATATTTAAATAATGAGGAATTAACAAAATCATTCATTGTTTGCAAATAATAAAAAAGTTCTTTCAGCTCAAGTCCCCGACTAAATTCAATTCCCCATGAAATAGCGGGAATTAATAAAAAACACGATATAAATTTAATTAAATCTTTTTTTTGTAAAGCTTTAAAGTAAAATGCAATTAAAAATAAAACGCCCGAAAAGAGTATGTAATCAATCTTATTAACGGCTGAAATTCCCATAAACAAAGCGGCTAAGCTTAAAAATACCGGTTTGGATTTTTCTATATAATACATACAAAATAAAACTGAAATTAAAAACGAGCTTAAAGCATAAACCGCCGCATAAGCATACGGGAAAATATAACCTGTAATATGAAAATAAAAAATACAGATTGTCATTAATAAAAAACAGGCAAGCCAGCTTGTTTTTATGGAGGTCAGCTTTCTTGATATCCAATAAAAGACTGATACGATGATTAAAGAGTTAAAAATTCCCGCATAATATAGTGTATTCAAATGAATTCCAAAAATTTTATACAAAAAAGCGTTTATTTGATAAGAAAGCGGTCCGTATAAAATAAAAATGTCTTTAAATAAAACTTTTCCTTTTAAAATCTGTTCGGGTATATAAGCTTCCCGCCCGCAATCTATGAGAATGCTTCCCTGATGATTCCAAAAAGCATAACCAAGGATTCCGAAAATGAATAAAAGTGTTGAAAAATGGAAAATTTCAGCATGTGTTTTGTTAAAATTGAAAAGCCGACAAAGCCGCATTTTTCCTACTGGAGAGGGATTGTCCCGCTTTACGGGGCAATCCCTAAAAACCTTTTTATTTGAAAAAATCATTTTAGTATTTTATCCTGTTTTTTAAAAGAAATTAAATTATTACTGCCCCTTTAGTGTCGATATTAATGTTTTTAATCGCTACTTTAACCCCTGATTCCCTCCAGACAGCGCTTAATTCTGATTTTATATCTTCAAAATTATTGTTTTTCTCGTATATAACAAGAACAGCAGGACCTGCTCCGCTTATTACCGTACCAAGTATATGCGGCAGATTGTCAAGACGTTCTTTTGCCTTGTCAAATCCGGTTACTAGCCTGCTTCGATGAACCTGATGCAGTTTGTCATTGAGCGCGTACTTCATAAGTTCGGCATTTTCCTTATGCAGAGCTTCTATAAACATGGCGCTTCTTTTTAAATTAAATATAGCGTCTTTCATATCAACTTTTTCAGGGAGAACCGATCTTGATATCTGCGTTGAAAGCTCATAATCAGGTATACAAACAATAAATTTCCAGTTTTCAGGCCAATCAATTTTTCTATAGACAATACTTCCGTCTTCTTCTGCGGAAGAAAAATTGAAACCCCCGAGTATAGCAGGAGTTATGTTGTCCGGATGTCCTTCAACTTCATTTGCTATTGATAATAAAGCCGCTTCATCAGCAGGATTGCCCAGCAGTTTATTTGCGGCAAGAATTCCTCCTACTATGACAGACGCGCTGCTGCCCAGCCCCTTGGCAATAGGAATATTCGCTTCTATGTTTATTTTTAAACCCGGTGGCGTTTGTCCAACATAATTATAAAGCAGTTCTACAGCTTTATAAACTATATTTGTCCGGTCTGTCGGAATGGTCAATAATGAAGAATCATTCTCGTTTTCGCCGGAAAAAACGTTTATTTCCAGCCCTTCAGCAGGATAAATAAGCTCTTCAAGAGTTATTTTATTGTAGATTGATAATGCTATGCCGAAACAATCAAATCCGGGTCCGATATTTGCTGTTGTAGCGGGTACTTTTACTGTAACTTTCACTATTTTTATTCCTTACCGGAATTTTTTCCTTTTTTTTGAGGCGCAACAACGGATAAAACATAAGGATGATTAAAATATTTATTAGCCGTGTTTAAAACATCCTCTGACGTTACTTTATTTATTAAGTCAGGAAAATCATAATTAAACCCGAATTCTTTGTCAATAACTTCAAATTTGCCCATTAATTGGGCTTTATTTTGATTGGTTTCCTGCGAAAGGGCGTAACCGCCGATAATTTTATTTTTTGTTTCCTCAAGTTCTTTTGGCGTAAGCGGTTGTGTCTTTAAAAGTTCTATTTCCTCAAGGAATTTAGCTTTAACCAATTCAATATTTTTAGGCTCAGCGCCTATAAAAAGCGCAAAATGCCCTTTATCTCTTTTTGGAGAGTACAAACTCCCGACGCTGTAGGCAAGCCCCTGTTTTTCCCTGAAAGTTTCATGAAGTCTTGAACTTAATCCGCCTGAAAGCAATGCGTCTATTACTTTAAAACTTGCCAATTCCTTGTCATCCTGAACATTACCCACAAGCCAGCCCATAAGTATCCATGCCGCTTCTGAATTAAAATCTGATTTTATTATTTTATTTGAGTCAAGAGGAATAAATTTATCAGAATAAGCGGCTGTCGGCGGAATTTTTCCTGAAGCTTTAAATTCAGCGAGTAATTTTCTGGCAATTTTATCGTGATCAACATCTCCTGCAACAGATACCACCATATTTTCGGGGATAAATGTTGCGCTCCAGTAATTTAAAACATCTTCACGGGTTAATGTCGGGATATTTTCTTCAAGCGCAGCGCCTACATTCCCATAAGGATGACCTTTATAAAGCTCCTCGGCAAATTTTTGGCTCGCAACGCTTAAAGGATGGTCTTTATCCTTTTTTAAATCCGCAAGAATATCCAATTTGTTTTTTTCAATATATTTTTCCTCAAAAACAGGATTTTTTATTACATCGATAAGGATTTCAAAGGCTTTATTAAAATCATTTTTTGTTGACTTACAAGTTATTTCAAAGTAATCAGCAGCGCTTTTAGGGGAAATTGAAATGCCTAAATCTTCGATTTCCTTAATTAATTCTTCATAAGGTCTTTGTTTTGTGCCATATAAAAGCGTATTGCTTAATAAAGCAGCTGTACCCGGTTTAGGCTCAAAGAAACTGCCGCCTTTTAAGAATATGCTCATTGAAATTATATCATTTGATGTGTTTTGATTTGTTATTAAGACCATTCCGTTTTTAAGTTTTGATCTTGCGGAATTTTTTATTATTTTTTTGTCTATGACAACGTTTTTAACCTCTGTTTCTTCGGGAAGCAGCGTTGATAATGCCATACGGGAAGGATCAAGATATTTTTGAGCCGCTTTTTGAATGTCCAAAACAGTAATGCTTTCTATATATTGAAGATGTTTTGTATAGTGGTCAATACTACCTCCTACAGCCGTTGCGTATCCCAAAGATTGCGCAATGTCTTCCACAGACTCATTTTCATAAATAAAACTTCTTTTTGCCATGGTTTTTACTCTTTTTAATTCTTTGTCGCTTACAGGAGAATTTTTGAAATTTTCAATTTCCTCCTGAATTGCTATTAAGACTTCCTGATATTTTTCAGGCTCAAAATCCGCTGATATTAAAAATACGCTGTCGTCTTTCAGGGAATATTGCCCTGCGCTGATTGAAGTAACCAAATTTTGTTTTTCCTTGAGGTTCTGATACAGTCTTGAGGTTTGACTTCCTCCCAATAACGACGCTGCAAGATCAAGAGCATAATTTTCTTTTATAGAGCTTATAGGAACACCTTTAAACCCCATAAAAAGATACCCTGATTTATAAGCCCCTCTTTGTATTTTAGTTGCAGGAGAAAGCATATCCGGCTCTTTAATTGGTTTTGAAGTTATAGCTTTAACCTGCGGTTTATACCCTGTGTCAAAACTTTCTTTTAAAAGCGCCATGACCTTTTGAGTATCTATATCTCCGACAATAATTGTGATTAAATTTGAAGGAATGTATTTTTCTTTGAAATAAGTTTGCGTTTCTTCTCGTGAAATGGTTTCTATAACTGAGTGAGGACCCAGAGTATCCATTTTATAAGGATGTTCCTTAAAAATCAGTTTAAAAAGGTTGTTTATAAGAATACTTTGGGGGTTATCTTTAGCCCTTCTTATTTCTTCCTGAACCACTTTTCTTTCTTTTTCCATTTCCTCCTTAGGAATGGCGGGGTTTTTCATCATATCCGCATGAAGTTTTATTGCTGTATCCGCATAATCGCTGGCGATTGTTATGTAATAATGCGTAAAATCCTTGCTGGTTGCCGCATTAAACCTTGCTCCTTTTGATTCAAGCATTTTTTCAATTTCGCCATTTTTATGAGTTATTGTTCCTTTAAACATCAGGTGTTCAAGAAAATGTGATATGCCGTTATTTTTCTCATTTTCCATGGCTGTTCCGGTCTTTACCCAGGTGTCTATCGTTACTATCGGGCTGGAATGGACTTCTTTTATAACAATTTTATGACCATCCGGCAGGAAAAAAGTTTTTATCGGCGTTTCCTGACTTGCGGCAAAACATGCCATGTTTATGTTAAAAACCGCAAAAAACAGGAATAGTCTTAAAAAATTATACATATAAACCTCATGATTTTTATTATAATAATAAAAATATACACTATTTTAAAAAAATAAAAAAATATTTATACAGAAAACTGAAGAGCTGATAAAAATTATATTTTCTAATATTGTATTTTGAATAAGTTTTCAAGACATTATAAAAAGTTGTTTTTACAGAAGGGGCGGGCGGCGAAGCCGAAACGCCCGCCAATTAAGGATTTACAAAAAACATCTTTTTATTTCCTGATTTTTTTCAAAATACAATAACTGTTATTTTAGTAATTGCATTACATTTTTACCAACAGTTGGGCTTGTATTAGCAGTTTGCCTACTGTTATTTGCTTGTGTAGTAACAGCTTTACGCTCTTTTTCTTCAAATGTTGTTGCCTTTTTATCGATTAATAGATAATCCTTTGAACTTGCCTTGCCGTCTATCCGTACAACTTGTGTTTTATTTTTTACTATTTTACCGTTTTCCACAACTGTTATTGTAGCAATTGTATTACCATTTTCATCAAAAGCTGAACTTGTAATAGTTCCGCTTTTTTTGCTATTTACAAGCTTTTCTGTTTTTGCTTTAAAATAATCGTCTTCAGGCGC
>JAKLDH010000006.1 GCA_022703625.1 Cyanobacteriota bacterium
TTCCCCCGACCTGAATAAAATTGAAAAATTCTGGGCATGGCTGAAAAAACAATTGCGGTCCGCTTTAAAAATTTTTGATACCCTTTTTGACGCTATTTGTTATTGTTTTCAACTTAAATAACTATATATTCGATCTCATCAATCTCAAAACTTCCGCAGTTTAATAATTTTGAGCCTTCATAACCAATCTGGAGACTAAGAGTATCTCCCTTGCTTGGATACCAGCTTCCCTGCCAGAGTTTATTTGAATCCTCAAGCTGAATCTGGATTTCATCACTCTGCCCGTGTTCAAAATCAGTATATTCAACAGACAAAACGTAAGGTGATATTTTGGCGGTGATATTCAGATTTTCATATTCGATTTTAAATACAGGTTTTAGCATATTTTGCCTCTATTTTTTCCAAGGGGGAAGCTCAAACTGAATCTGGTCATTATTTTCTATTACAGGGATTTTTAGTTTTATTCCTGCGGTGAGTATTGGAGTAATTGGAATATCAGGGTTTGCTTTGATTATTGATTCATAGAGAGTTGCATCAGAATAAAATTCATATGCTATCAAGTCCCAGCGGTCAGAATCTTTTGTAATGTATTCATAGAAATCGCTCATTTCTTCTTAAGTCCCTGTTTTTGTTGTTTTTTCTTAACCTTTGCCTGTCTTGAATACCATTCTTTTAGTCTGATTTCCGCTTCTATAGCTAACACATTGCCGGATTTATCTGTCTGGATAGTGCTTGATGTAATTTCCTCAATAACATATCTGCCTAGATACTTGCCGTTGCCGAGAATAAAAGCCTGTTCTTCATGTGATTTTGCAAGAGATTTCAACTTTTTAATTTCAGTTTCAGGAGTGCAGAAAGATGAATGAAAATTAAGTTTTATTGTCAGGGTATCAAGCTCATCACCGATGTATTGAAGTTTTGGCTTGGATTCGATTGTCTGATGAACCGCATAGTTGTGTTTTTGGGATTCTTCTATGCCGTTAAAGTAAGTTATGAGGTTAAACTGTATGTTTCCTAGCTGTGCAAACATTTTCTGCCTCTTTGTTAATAAGCTAACCTTTCCTGTCTTTGTTTTTCAGCTTTTACAATTCTTAAAATCTCGTCTTTATGCTGTTTTAGTATTTGCAGGAATTCTTCTTTTTCTTGCGGGCTTCCTCCCGATATATTTACTGTCGGGCTATAATTGATTGAAACTGCTCCGCCTGAACTTCCCTGTCTTGAATTAGACATAGTGATTGGGTTTGACTTGAGAGATAAGGCTTTATTCATTGCAGCCATTAGGGGAGCAGGTTTTATTGTTGCTGCTATAGTTTCTATGAGTTTTATTTTATGTAAATCTTTAAGCGGTCCCATTTTGGCTGGTGAATGAGGAAGGTAATCTCTAATAATTTGAGCGTGTTTTTCTATTGCCTGCTGTGTTTTCCCTGTCTTTGAAAGTAGTCCGAATGAAAGCACTTCGCCGATTTTTGCCCCTAAATCGAACATTTTTTTGATTAAATCTGTAATTTTTAAAATAATTCCTGCCAGAGCTTTTCCAAACCTTAGCCCCATTTTTTCCGCTGCATTTCCTGTATCGTTAACAGGCTGGATAAGATTTTTAATCCAGCTCCATACAGCTTTTAAGGGTGTGAGCAATGGTGAAAAAGCTCCAGCAAGAGATTGAAAAGCCGGTTGGAGCGGAGCAAGTCCTTCCTGTAACCCCTTAAATACACCTCTGGAAAATCCTGTAATAGGTTTCCAGTATTTGTAAATAAGGAGGGCAGCACCTGCTAATACCGTTCCAATCCAGAAAAGGGGAGAGGTGAGTAAGGTAAGGGAAAGTGTTCTAATAGCAATAATTCCTGATTTAATTATGTTTGGCAGGTTTAAAAAGCCTGATTTTAAGATGTTTAACCCATTTAGAAAACTGTTTGGAACAGCTTTAAGGGAAGCAATAGTCCAGTCTTTCAGTGAAGTTGTTGCTTTAATTGTGTTTAAAGGCAATTCTTTAAAGGTCTTTAGGATAGTTGAGCGAAGATTGTTATCTATTCGCCTTATATCTGCCATTAATCCTGATTGAGTCGAGAATTTTGACAGGTCAATTCCAATAGGATTGCCAGCATTCCTTAAACTTGCTGTTGTTTGCAGGTTGCCGAGAGTTGTGTTTAGTCCAAGAAATTTAAGCAATTGCATACTATTTTGAGATAATATAGGAGTTAAATTCCTTGCCAGATTTAAAAATGAGCCATAACCCTTAACAAGATTTCCGACAAGGAAAACCGCTCCTCCAAGTGTGGTTAAAAGCAGTCCTCCGCCTGTAAGTCCAATAACTGAAGCGAATATTCCTTTTTGAAGCAAGGGATTTTTGTTTATGGTTTCAAGCATTTTATTTGCTGCTTTTAGCGGCTCAGCTAGATTTGGCAGGACAAGTTCCATCATGTTGATTTTTAACATGTTCCACTGCTCTATTGTTGTACCCATCATGTTTTGGAAATCCGAGTCTACTATGCCGGTAGCTGATAAAGCAGATTTTTTAATCGCTTCGTATTCTTTAAGGTTTTTCATCATTGGTTTTATAAAATTTAAAACCTGCATGTCCTGAAATATCTCGGAAACTTTAAACACATCTCCGCCTGTTGCCCTTTGGATAATATTTAGAACTTCAAGTATCGGGTCTTTGCCTTCTGATACTGCTTTTAAAAGTTCCGATTTTAAATCAATGCCAAATTTCTTGCTGAAATTTTGCAGTGTTTGTGGTGCTGTTACTTTCTGCATAAAGTTTTGTAGGTTATTGGCAGCTTCGGGTGCATCTTTTGCTCCTTTCATTGCAATTTGAAGAGCTGCTCCGAGTTGTGCTACAGCAGGAACACCTTTCATTCCGAGCATTGATGCACTTGCAGTAAGTCCCGGAAATTCTCCTGCCATATCCTTAAGCTCAAACCTGCCTTCTTTTCCTGATTGGGCAAGGATATCCATTGTCCTGTTTAACTCTGATACAGGAACTTTAAGGTTATCTGTAACGGAAAAAGCTGTTTTTGAAATATCGATAATAGCTGCTTGCTCTGCCGTTGCAGTTTTACCTATGACATTCATATAATCAAGGGCTTTTGTTGGGTCAACACCGGATGCGACAAGCACACTCAATCCCTCTATGATTTCAGGGCGGAATTGGTTGGTATATTTTGAGATAGTACCAAGCCTCATGTCCATATCAGCAAGCTGGTTTGCTGTTAATTGCCCGACATTGCCGAGCTCTCTTAGCCTGTGTTCCATTTCAAGTGCTTGCGGTATAGCTGAAGTTAAACCAAGGGTATGAGCTAAACCAAGTCCTCCTGCGGTCATTCCGGCACCGACTGTCATCATATTTTTGCCAAGTTTATCCAGCATTTCTGAAGTTTCATGGATTTCCTTTTGAAGTTTATTAAATTCATGATTAGATGTGCTGACAGCATCTTTAATAACCCTCGACATCTTGTCGAAGGCGGTAAGGGTTAAAGATACTTTCATCATGGTGTCTAACATAAATCTTCAAATGCCTCAGATTGTGCTTGTCTGTACTTAATTGCCTGATTGACCCAGAACTCCAGCTCGGATAGTTCCATTTGCTTGATTTCGCTTAATTGCCAGCCTGTGGTTTTGCAAAGGAGTATAATGCACTCTGCTGTAATGATTGGAGCTTCCCCGATAATTGGGCATTCAGGATAAGAACATCTTCCATATCCATTTCAAGCAAATCTTCATAAACTATTGGCTGTCCATCGATGTCAGTTATTTCAGCTATAAGGGCAAACATGATTTCTTCAGGGTATTTGGCTTTTCTCTGTGCATTTAAAACGGTTTGACCGTTGCCTTTTTTAAATGTTGCGGTTTTTCCGCTTGGTAATGTAAGTTCTTTCATAATTTACGCTCCTATATTGTTTCTGTAAGTTTCCAGAATATCTGTGCCTTCTACTTTGTAGATGTTTTCAAGGACATCTATTTCAAATATTTCTTCACCGTTAACGATTAATTTTGCGTAATTAACGCTCATGGTGGTTTCATACTCTGCGTTATCCTGCGGCTTAAAGTTACCGAGTGGAAATTCTTTAAACGTTCCTGTTATATACGCAATGGCAGGAGCTTCTGCAAGTTTGCCCATACTGTTATAAGTTTCCAGAGAAGCCCTAACCTGTAATTGCACAGCAATAAAAGGATTAGCCGCTTTTTTAAGGACTTCAGTATAAAGAGCATTCCATTTGATTTTGCACTCCAGCTTGTCGATTCCTGCGAAAAACTCTGCACTTCCAACCATTCCAAGTGCTTTATGCTCTGCCATTTTGTGTTTAATTTGCGGGAGCTGGATTTCTTCGGCTCTGCCAAGCAGGTTATTGCCGTCCATATAGATGTTTGCGTTTGTAAGTCTGTTTATTTTTATTTTTGACATTTAAGCCTCCTTCTGCTTAAAAAGACCGCACCATTTAACATCAATTCTTCCGAACCTTAAAATAACCACATCGTCTTTAAGGGTGCGAATTAAGGGGCAAAGTTTTTTGTTTTGACAATTGGAGCATTGGTCTCTATCGTCAATGATTACTTCCATTAATCGCCATCTATTTAACAGCATTTTCATTGTATTAAACTCCTCAGTAATTCAATGTTTATGAAACTTTCGAATGTTATTCGTTCTGCAGGAGTGGGCGGCATAAATTCAATATCAAAGGTTAAATGTCCGTTAGCTATTTCGGTTGGAGGATTTTTAGCAGGGTTAAATTTGCATTTACCGTCTATTAATGCTCCCCTGCCGATTAAAGTACGGATAAAAGCGTTTACTGACTCGCAAATTGAATCGATTAACCCGTTGTCTATCGGGTAATCAATAAACTGAAGCATCGAATATTCAACACTTTCATGGATTATGTCTGCCGTTCTTCTGATATTGATAAAATTAGTGGGATCAGTACTGGATGGATAACTTGCGTTTCTGTTTCCCCAAGTTCTAAAGCCTGAGCCAAAGGAATTAAAGACTGTTAGGATGCCTGCTTCGTTTAAAAGGTTTACCTCGCTTGCGGGGTCATTTATCATCGAAGTCAGGTTTCTTTCAACGCCGATAATTCCTTTGATTTCAGTATTCGAGGGAGACCAGTGATAGCCCTTCTCGATATCTTTTGCTGCTATCACTCCTGCGAGTCTTTGGGAGTATGGTTCTAATCGCTCTGTGTCTGTTGCGGTATCGTAAACTTTTAAATGCGGATAACAAAGAACAAGCCTGTCGGAGCTAAAATTAAAATTAATTGTTCCTGATGCTCCCCTTCCGGTAATGGCTCCCTGTACACTAGTTCCGACAGGCGCATCAATAATCCCCACTGCTCTAATATTTGCAGCAATAGCATTCATTTCAGTTGCAACCGCCATATCTTCACAATATTTAGGGACGATAAGGGTTTTAGGATAAAATCCAAACAGGGAATAAGCATCCTTAAAGCATTGCATTCCGGTTCTTTTTCCCTGAGCATCAACTCCTCCGATAATATCAGACAGCTGAACATCAGAAACATCTTCATGAACAGCCGGATCAAAAACATTTACCACTATTACAATACCTGCACCCTGATCGAAGATTGCGTTTAACGCAGAGGGTATTGTAAATCCGTTTGTTGGCTGTCCGAAGTACAAAGCCGCATCTTTATCGCTGGTAATTAAAACGGGTTTGTTTATTGTTTTATAGTCAGCTCCAACAGTATTAACCGGAGCTGTTCCAACGAGCCCGATGACTGCTGTTTTTACAGTTCTTATAGGGCGGGCTCCCTTTTTTATTTCTATTGTTTCAACTCCGTGCAGAAAATTTGCTGGCATTTATATCACCTCCTGATAATTTTCTATTGTTGGTGTCGTTAAACTGAAATTTATTGAATATTGCCAGATTCCATTGTCTTCAGAGATAAATTCTTCTTTTGTGGACTGCATTTTTGAGCAGTTATCGGGTCTGTATCCTGTTAAAATGTTTCTGACTTTATCAAGATAAAAATACGATCCCTCGTGGCTTCTGAGGTTTCTTGTTACGACTGTTACAGAAAACTCAAGTTTTTTATCCTGAACGATATAGCCGATACTTTTTGATTCTGAATAGTTGCCGCCCTGATAGTGAACGAGTATTGCTCCCTTTGAATGGGTCAATCTGAATTCGGAAGGTTTTTCAGGAAATCCTTCAATGTGAAGTTCAGGGATATTTTCTTTTATCTTTTGAATTATTTGATTTTCAATATCATTTATCACTTAAAAATTCTCCAGCATTGATTTAGTGAAAATTCTGTCCTGAAAAGTCATGTTTGTTCTGTATTCGCCAAGTTCAGGGGGTGTTCCTTCGATTTCAATTCCAAGAGAAACAATTCCTTTTTGAATTTGCTCCAGAAGTTTTATTGAATTTTTGTATTTATTATTTATAGATTCGGGCATATCAGTGTGAAATCTTCTTGAATAGAGTCTAAAGATTGACAAATCAACAGCAAGCATTGTTATTAACATTGGAATTGTGAATAACGGAAGCGTGTACCTGCCTCTTAAATATCCGTCAATGAGTGTTTCCGAGTATAAAATCGCTTCATCAACAATTGCTGTATTGATTTCATTTGCCTGATTGTCATCTGTGATTTCAATCAGGGTGGATTCCTGAACCTGCTGTTTTATGTCATCCAGCGTGCAGTACATTTAGATGCCTCGTGCAATTCTGATTATTTCTCCTGCCCCTGCTGCAGCATCAAGAGCATAGCCGTTAGATTCTCCTGTTGTGTAAGCTACAGCATAACCGTTTGCATCGGAAGCGACTTTGCTTCCGGCTGTGATGGCGCCTGCTGTTTGCATAAGAAGAATTCCGAATAATGCAACAGGTGCATATTGACCGGATTCAATTTCAACATCGCAAACACCAAGGGCTTTAGCATTAGCAGTACAATAATTTCCGTCAAATCCGATAAATCTTTGTTTTTCAAGATTTACTGCTGCCTGCACGGTTTCCATTAAAAGTGGTTTATATGTTTTTTCTGCCATTGTTTATGCCCTCCTCATGTTTTGGGGTGGTGTAATTTGCGGGCTTGTTTCTGTAGTTTTTGGCGTGTCATTTTGCGGTGCCGGTGTTACAGAAATTGCAGGTGTATTTACCTCTTTACTATTCGTTGGAGCTGCAGGAATGTTTGCAGCATTGGCCTGAATTGCAGGCGCATTTGAGACAGTAGTCTGTGTTGCAGGAGCATTCACTACAGAAGTTTGATTTCTTTGGTTTTGCCCCCGCCTGTCATTTTGTCGAAAAGGTCTTCTGTTGTCCTGATTTATCCTTTGATTATTTTGGTTTGTTTGAGGAGGAATGTTTTCAGTTTTTACCGCCTGAGCAGTTTGCCCTGTTTCCTGCGGAAAAACCTCAGGGTCATCTTCAAGGAATTCCAGATGGTCAATTAGTCTTTCTGCTTCATCTTTAGCGAGCTGAATTGTTGAACCGTCAGGATGAAGCACTTTGTTGTGCAGTATGTCTGTTCCTTTTACTTTGTATTTAGGCATATATTTTCTCCTGTATGCTTTGTAATGACCTGTTAAATCTTGTTTAAAGATATAAGTTGAAGTTAATTTGTATCAGAGATGAGATAACCTGCGTCGGGACCGACAAGAAACGGTGTATAAATATCTGTTGCCCTTATGAATTTGAGTTTATTGCCTTCTTTTCTGTACTCATCGATATTTAGAGCGTTTTTCTTTTTAATCATGTAAGCAAATGACGGGTCATACTCCGTTCGTGAACTTAAAGCCGGAACGTAAGCAAGGATAATATTGTCTTTCCAGACTTTTGTAAAATTGCCGTTTTCATTCATAAAAACAGACCTGCCGATTACGATATTTGGAATTTCAAAAATTTCTTTCAGAAAATTGAGTGTGACAATCTTGTTCTGGTTGTTGCTTATTAGCCCCTGTATCTGTTTGTGTTTTTTTAATATTTTCCAGGTTTCATGACCGATAACCATAGTATTGGGGTCTTGCGCTATTTTGCCTGCTATTGCATCTTTAGCATCTTCAATCACGCCGACAGGGTCTGAACCGTCAACATTAAATTTTGAAGAGCCGGAAAGTGTGATTTTATTTCCTGCAGGATAACTTGCAGGTTTTTGCACAAGATCAGCACATTGTTTTTCCTGCTTAAGCCTGAGTCCTTCTGTCACAACATTTGTTGCATGTAATTGGAGTTTAACTTTTTTGGATTCCTCTTCTTCCCTGTAATCAATGGGATATGCAAGGTCGTGTTCGGTTAAGGTTGCAGTCTTTTTGGTAAAACCTTTAGGACTCACAACATTGGAATCTGCCCTGATTGCTCTTTCAGTGTTATAGACCTGAAAAGCTTCCTTGTTAAATTCAAAGATGTCGACTTTTTCGAGGTCTGATTCTATTGTCGGGAATAAGGCATCAGCAATAAAAGCTGAATTTGTGTAGCCTCTTGCCACTTCTGATAAATACGCATTTATGCGTAAGTCTTCTAATCTGCCCATGATAATCTCCTGTTTTTATTAAATAATTTGTAATTCTTTGGATTTTCAGCTGGAGGTTTTTATTCGTATAGTTTCAAAAGAGCTTCTTTAAAAGAGATTTTTTCTCTTTCTGAAAGTTGTTTTGCCTCATTGTAAATAGCGATGCTGTCTTCACTCGCATTGGAAAATTCTTTGAATTCTTTTTCAGCATTGGATTTTTTGTCTTTGGTTGCAATTTCTGAAGAATCAAATTGCATAGGTGAAGTTTTAATAAATTCTTTGAATGCTTCAATATAATCCGACTCGTCAAATTTCTGCACATTATTAAGAGCTGTAAGTATTTTCAGTGTTGTTTCTTTTTGTGCAGGAGAAAGATGACCGGATGTAATCTGCTCATCAACAAATTTTTCAAGTTCTTTTTCCCTTAGTTGCTGTTTTAATTTTGATAATTCCTGTTCGGCTTTTTTCCTTAAAACGGATTCATCCTGCATTTTTAAAATTTGCACAGACATGTTTTTAACTTTTTGCTGAAGCTCTGAAGCAAGCTCGTTGTATTCGTTTTTATTAGGTTTGTCTATAAAAAGAACGACCTGACTTTCAAGTACTGATATTTGGTTTTGAAGTCTTACAAGATCTTCATTCATTTTAATTTCAGATACTTGTTCTTCAATCTCAAAAATATATGTTTCGGATTCACCTTCTTTAAATTCGATATTGTCCATTCCTTTTACCTGCGGGATGCACGCTCCAAGAAAAGAAACAGCTTTTAAATATGGTTTTTTGCCTTCGAGTTCTTTGTAAATTTCAACAGAAATTTTTTTGTATTTTCCGCTTTGAACATAATCTTTTAATTCATCTGCAACGTTTCTGAAACTTGCTTTTAACTTGCCGTTTTCTGATCTTAATTCTGACACCCAACCATAAGCCGGTCCCTTTTGTTCATGGTCAAGTGTAATTGGTGCTTCACAGAATTTTGGGTCGTAGTTTTTTGCAAGTGTTTCAACATCTTCCTGTGAAAATTTTCCCTGCGGATAATTACCTGCTTTAAATACTTCAAAAAATTTCATTAAAATGCCCCCTTAATTGCCATTAAGTCTTTGTGAATCTGTTTTTTCTTGAAAAGCTAAAAAGCAGTATAAACTTTCTTTCCGTTCCACTTCAAAGTAAAAAGAAATTCCGTTTACCTGATAAAAGAGAGTTCCAATAATTATGAAATGGAACAAAAAAGTATGTTAGGGTGATTAAAAAGAAATCAGAAAAAATATTCCGGCAGACATTATCACTTCCTGAAACATCTGTGCTGTAGAGGAAGAGCCGAAGGCTTTAAAATCAATTAAACAAAAGAGTTCCATCAGGGCTCTGATTTGGCTTGCTGATTTGCAAAAAATCATTCAGATAAAGGAGAAAAATACTTTGAGTAAAAAACACCTGCATTTTTATGAAGCTGAAAAAATGTTTGTCCATGAGAACCTTACTTCTGCAGAAATAGCAGCGAGACTGAAACTTTCTGAAAAAACAATACGAGCTTGGAGAAACGAAGGAGGTTGGGTTGAAAAACGTAACCAATATTTAAGAAAAGACGTGGCGTTCCATGAAGAATTATATGAATTTTCAAGAAAATTAATGCGGACAATAAATTCTGATATAGAGAATGGTCAAAAAACTAATACAGGGCAATTATACACGTTTTCAAAAATACTTTCTCTAATCACCAAGGTTAAAGAATATGAAGACGTTGTTGCCAAAAAAGATAAACGCAGAAAAAAAGGCTTGTCGCCTGAAATTATACGGCAGATAGAAGAAGAAATTTTGGGAATAAAGCACAACGATTCAAGTGAGGAAGAAAATGAACCCGAATAAAGAGAATGAGCTAAAGACTCCCGCTTCGCAACATTTTTTTCCATATCAGTTAAGGTGGCTAAATGATAATTCCCGCATAAAAATATGGGAAAAGTCCCGTCGTATCGGTGCAACCTATGTTCAGAGCTATGAGGACGTAAGAGATTGCGTAGTTAATGCTGTTGAAAATGTATGGTTTTCTTCAGCAGATGAATCAGCCGCAAGGGAATACATAAACTATTGTGAAAAATGGGCTAAACTCTATGACATTGCTGCAACATCCCTCGGAGAAGTAATTATTAACTCTGAAGAGGATATTAAAGCATTTGTTATCGAGTTTGCCAATGGTGCAAGAATTAATGCACTGAGTTCAAACCCCAAAGCATTCAGGAGCAAAGGCGGGAAAGTCGTTCTTGATGAGTTTGCGCATCATAATAACGCAGAGGATTTGTGGGCTGCTGCCAAGCCCTGTACAACGTGGAAATACCCTATAAGGATTTTATCCACCCATAACGGTCAAAACTGCATGTTCTATAAATTCATAGAGCAGGTAAAAAAAGAAATGAATCCTGCAGATGATACGCCTGCAAAATTAAACTGGAGTCTCCATACAACACCCATACAGCTTGCAGTCGATGAAGGGCTTGTTAGTAAAATACTCGGCAAAAGTGCAACTGAAAAAGAAAAACAGCAATGGCTGGATGAGCAAAGAGCCGGATGTTTTAACGAATTTACCTGGCTTCAGGAATATTGCTGTGTGGCAATAGATGAAGCAACCGCATTTCTTCCATATCAGCTTATTGTTTCCTGTGAACTTGAAAATTTGTATAAGGAACTTGAAGCATTAACAGGCGATATTTATGTGGGAATGGATATAGGCAGGAAGAAAGATTTAACAGTTATCTGGGTCTTGGAAAAACTTGGCAGGGTTAATTACACAAGAATGCTCAGGGTTCTTGAAAATACTGAATTCCGTATTCAGGAAGAAATTCTCTACAATATCCTGAAACATAAAAACCTAAGACGTTGCTGCATTGATTCTACAGGAATCGGGATGCATCTGGCTGAATCTGCACAGAAAAAATTCGGTCAGTACAGAGCTGAAGCTGTTACCTTTACAAACAAAGTTAAGGAGGAACTTGCCTATGGGCTCAGAACACATTTTGAAGATAAAACTGTGTATATTCCTGCGGAATATGAAATCAGAGAAGACCTTCACTCCGTCAGACGAACTACGACGGCAGCAGGAAATATCAGGTTTGATGTTGAAAAGTCAGATGCTTCAGGTCACGCAGACAGGTTCTGGGCTTTAGCCCTTGCTCTTCACTCAGCAGAAAACAATTATGAACCAATACACATAGAAACAAGATGTCGTCGGGAAACAGAAGATATGACAAAAGGTCTTTGCGACAACATAGATTTTGATTTGTATTAAACAGGGGTTTTTTCAATGAAAAAATTATGGATTAATGAGCGAGAATATGTGCTTTTTAACGAAGTTAAAAGCAATATATCCAATGAAATAGCGACAAGAAATCGCTCTATTGATTTTTATTCCATACTTCAAAACCTTCCCGACCCCGACCCTGTCCTACGAAAGCAGGGCAAAGACATCAGAATTTACAGGGATTTATTATCTGACCCTCACGTTTGGGCTTGCGTGCAGTCAAGAAAATCCGGTGTCCTTTCCCTTGAATGGGAAATAGACAGAGGTAAGGCAAAATCAAAACAGGCACAGGTTATTGAAAACTTTTTTAAGAGTATTGACCTGAACACTTTAATTTCTGAAATTCTCAATTCTGTTTTCTTTGGATTCCAGCCCATTGAAATAATGTGGAAACCAAACGGCACTTATACGCTCCCCTCTCAAATAAAGGCAAAACCTCCTGAATGGTTTGTTTTTGATGATGACAACAATCTGAAATTTAAAACCAAATCGAATTTTAACGGAGAATTATTGCCGCCAAGAAAATTTCTTTGTCCGCAGTATGAACCAACTTATGAAAATCCTTACGGTGAAAGGACTTTATCACGCATATTCTGGAATGTAATCCTTAAAAAAGGCGGACTTAAATTCTGGATAAAGTTCACCGAAAAATACGGGATGCCGTTTCTAATCGGCAAGCATCCCCGTGGAACAGGCAAAGAAGACTCAAATAATTTTGCAAATATGCTTGAAGCTATGGTTCATGATGCCATTGCAATAATTCCCGATGATTCAACCATTGAAATTCAGGAAGCTACAAAAACATCTTCAGCAGAAATCTACGAAAGACTTGTTGATAAGATGAACGCTGAAATTTCAAAAGCTATTCTGGGACAGACTTTAACCACAGAAATTGGCAACAAAGGCAGTTATTCAGCTTCAAAAACTCACTTTGATGTCAGAAAAGATATTATTAATGCTGATAAAAAACTTGTTGAAAGAACTTTAAATCAGCTAATTTATTGGATTTACGAACTTAACTTTGCAGGGCAAAGTGAGATACCAGTCTTCACTATGTATGAAGAAGAAGATGTTGACTTGAATCTTGCACAAAGAGACAAGATTCTCTTTGATGCCGGAGTTAAATTCACAAAAAAATATTTAATGAGAACTTATGGCTTTGAAGAAGATGATATAGAAGTCTCAAATCTTGAAACAAAAGTTATAAAGCCGGAAGAGATTCCTCCTGCTTCACAAGAAAAATCATTTAAAGAATTTAAAGAAACACAATCAGAATTTCCTGACCAGCAAATTATAGATGACTTTATAGATTCATTTTCAGCAGAAGAGTTGCAGGAGCAAGCAAAAAATATTTTTGGCTCTGTTATGGAGCTTGTTAATAATGCAAGTTCATATGAAGAAATTCAGGAAAAACTTTCAGAACAGGGGTTAGAAACAAGTCAAATAGAGAAAATGCTGGAAAAAATAATCTTTATATCAGAAATCTGGGGCAGACTCAGTGTGAATGAAGAAAATGCAAATTTAAAATAACAAAAAATTTAGGGGGCAAAATGGATTCTATTAACAAAATGATAGTTGGAGACAGCTTAAATTCACTCAAACAACTTCAAAGTCAGTCGGTTGACTGCGTTGTAACCTCACCGCCTTATTGGGCCTTAAGAGATTACGGCACAAACCCCGTTGTCTGGAATGACGGATGGCAAGGAGAGCTCGGACAGGAACCTGATTTTAACCAGTACATCGAACATCTCTGCGACATTTTTGATGAGGCAAAAAGAGTTCTTAAAGATTCAGGCACATGCTGGGTAAATCTTGGAGACACTTATGGCGGAAGCTGCATGGGGTTGTCTTATTCAGGTCACTGCAAAGGCAAAAATTCTTTCCTGCCGGATGATTTAAGTTATTTGCCAAAAACCGCACACGCAAGAGGCAAATATGACAAGAGTTTATTGCTTATCCCCTTCAAGTTTGCTGTTGAAATGGTAAATAGAGGTTGGATTTTAAGAAACGTAATCATCTGGCAAAAACCAAACTGCACTCCAACAAGTGCAAAGGACAGATTCACGGTTGATTTTGAATATATGTTTTTCTTTGTCAAAAAACGCAAATATCATTTTGTCCAACAAATTGAACCGTTTAAAGAATCAACAATAAAACGCTGCAAAACCGGCTGCAATGAAAACAAAGGCTCTCATTATCAGGGATTAAGCAAGGAAAACTTTGAAAGACTTGAACAGAAAATCCTATCAGGCAAACTGCAAGGCAAAAACAAACGTGCAGTCTGGAATATTTCCACAACCAACTTCAAGGGTGCTCATTTTGCTGTCTATCCTCCAAAATTAATTGAAACACCGATCAAAGCAGGCTGTCCTGAAAATGGCATAGTTCTTGATCCTTTTATGGGTTCAGGGACAACAGGTTTGGTTGCAAAAAAATTAAACCGCAACTGGCTTGGAATTGAACTTAATCCTGAATATGCACAGATGGCAGAGGAAAGAATCAATGCAGCCTGATTTGAAATACCTGATAACACTGCCTCCTGAGCAGGCTATTAAATATCTTAAGTCCAAAGGATATAAATTCTCTTGGGATTGGCATGAGATTTGGCAGGATGCTCATACGAGGTCTTTTACAGTTGCAAAAGTTATGCGGAAAGATATTTTAAACGATATCAGAGAAATTGTTCAAAAGTCTCTGGATGAAGGTCTAACCTTGCAGCAGTTTAAAAAAGAGCTTGAGCCAAAGCTGAAAAACAAAGGCTGGTGGGGCATTATTTCAGGAACTCCTGATAAAGTAAGAGATGAACTTTTAAAACGCAAGCTGATAAAAGATAAATCCTTGATTCCAGATGGAGAAGAAACAGTCACCGTCCAGTTGGGCTCTCCGTGGAGATTGAAAACAATTTACAGAACAAACATTCAGACTTCATATATGGCAGGCAGGTACAAAGAACAAATTGATAACATCGAAAATCGTCCGTATTTTCAATATGTAGCTGTAATGGACAGAAGAACCAGACCGTCTCATGCAATGCTTAACGGCAGAATTTTCAGATATGACGATCCATTTTGGAATTCATTCTATCCTCCCAATGGCTGGGGCTGCAGATGCAGGGTCAGGGCTTTATCAGAAGACAACACAAAAGACAGAAAACTTGATGTGGATTCTTCAGAAGGGCAATTATCTCAAGAAATGAGGGTGGTCTCGAAAAAAACAGGTGAAGAAAAGCCTGTTGCGGTTTATACGGATTCATTAACAGGGCATAAAATTTCACCTGATGCGGGTTGGAGTTACAACCCAGGCAATTTAAAGAAATGGAGGCACAATAATGACAATTGACACAAAATACCTTATCAATTGGGTTGGAGGCAAACGACTCCTGAGAAAAACAATAGAGCCGTTAATTCCCAAAGATATGGTTTCGTATTTAGAGGTGTTCGGAGGAGGAGGCTACATCCTTTTCTATAAAGACAAATGGGCGGATTTGGAGGTTTATAACGATCTTGATGGCAGGCTTGTAAACTTATTTAGAATTGTAAAATTTCATCCCAATGCTTTAAAGGAAGAGCTGAATTATCTTCTTGGCAGCAGGGAAATGTTTGTTCAATTTATGAAAACAGAAGGCATAACAGATATTCAAAAAGCAGTCCGCTTCTTATATTTAATAACCCGTTCTTTTGGAGGCAGAGGAGAAACATTTGGATGTACCAAAAAATCATGCGGCGGAGCAAGCAAAAGTCAGGGAAATATACTCTTTAGAATCGATGCCATTCACAAGAGACTTGATAAAGTCCTCATTGAAAACAAGGATTTTGAAGCATTCATTAAACAATACGATCATGAAGATGCATTTTTTTATTGTGATCCTCCATACAGTTGCGGAGCCGGTTATGCGGTAACTTCCACAAAAGCCTTTGACCACGAAAGGTTAAGAGCTACTTTAGGAGAAATTAAAGGTAGATTTTTGCTCTCATATGATGATGCTCCTAAAATTCGTGAACTTTACAACGGCTATGAAATGATTGCGGTTGAAAGGCTTAACGGAATCAACAACAAACTGGGGGATGACCGCAAAAACAAAATGTTTAAAGAGATATTGATTGCAAATTATCCAATCATGGAGAAATTTTATGCCGGAACCGATAGAAATAAAGATTGACGATAAAGAAATCCAGCAGTATTTGCAAAAATTGATTTCCAAAACAGAAAATCTTCGCCCGATTATGAAAAATATTGCAGGGATTATGATGGATTCTATCGAAAGCAACTTTGAGGCAGAAGGAAGACCCAAGTGGGAAGGTCTTAAACCCGCTACAATAAAGCAGCGGAGTAAAAAAGGTTATTATCCCGGAAAAATCCTTCAAATGCGTGGTGAGTTGGCAGCTTCAATTACCAATTCCTATGATTCGGATTCTGCGGTTGTCGGGACAAACAAGGTTTATGCTGCTATTCACCAGTTCGGAGGGAAGGCTGGCAGGAATAAAACTGTTGAAATTCCGGCTAGACCGTATTTGAAGCTTGGGGATAATGAGAAAAATGAAATTCTGAAGAGAATAGAGGATTATTTAGCCGATTAATGCATTAATTGATATTCACGTTTGTCTGCAGTCCCTGGCACAGGGTATTAATTCTTGAATACCAGCCAATAGGCATATTATCAACATAATCATGGTCAATATATCTTTGAGTCAGGCCTTTTAACCTGTTTAAACATTTTTTATCTGAATTATCCAGTTTATCCGCTCCTTTTTCATCAGGAAGCATAAGCTGGAACCTGTAATAACAGTCCTGTGGCAGTAAAGTCCTCAGTTGATGTTCGACAGTTCTGCTGTTTCCATTGAAAAAAGTATCAATTAATGGACCCGCCACCCATTGCAGGGGATTCCAGTTTTTGATTTCATCGTAATAAAGCGAAGATGTGGCTGTTCCAGTACCAAGAGAAACCACTATTATCCTTTTACTTAAAGGCTCAATATTTTCCCTTCTTAAAATTTTAATAACCTCTATGAAGGCTGACATTGCGGGATTGTTAACAGCCACACCGCCGTCAATAAATGTCCCCTTGCCTTCAATTTTATAGGGTTCAAAGTATGTTGGAGCTGCAGATGTTGCTCTTGCAACGTCTTTCAAGTAAACATCCTTATATCTCTCATCGTAGTTAGCAAAAAATACTGCATTTCTGCTTTCCATCTCGTAAGATGGGATTAAAACAGGCTTGAGGGTATCTTTTAAGCAATAATTCTGCAAATTCTCCGCTAATACTCCTTCTATGCCTTTACGATTATATTTTTCACCCTTGGACAGGTAATTTAAGGGAGTAAAAGCGTTTTTCTTAAAAATCCTGTTAGCCCCATCATCACTGTATATTTCCACAATCTTGCTGGCAGGAACAGGATCAGGCCTGTTAAGCAATAGGGAGATTATCCCGCCTGTTGATGTTCCTGCGAAAAAGTCAAATAATTCATATATCTTTGCCTGTTTTTGCTGTTCGATTCTGGCAAGCAATAATGCTGGAATAAACCCTCGTATTCCACCACCGTCAATTGATAGGATTTTAATTGTGTCATGATGTTCGAACATTATACCCTCTGGTAATACCATTGTACCTTATTTCTTATAAAATCCCCGATTCCTCTGGGTTTAATTTCAGGACAAGGGGGCAAATAACAGATATCAATCTTGCCGTGGCTTGTAGATTTAGGATTAGCATCTCCGAATTCCTTGTGTGTAAGCACAGTTTCTGGAGTTATAGCTATATTATACTTTTTACAAAGCTCCGCCATAAACTTAAAAGCTGCTTCGCATTGCTTTTTAGTCAAAGGGCAATTTCCAACCTGCTTTGAATTGCAGAAGCCAAGCATTCCGCAAAGAGCAACACCAATGCTTCCGGTATTGCCACCTCCAGTGTGAGCAGCATAGCCTCCACTTCTGCAATTCAGGTTGTCTTCAGGTTTATATTTACCAGCGTGTACTTTACCTTCCCCATCAATCATAAAGTGATAATGGCGTTTGTCAGTATCATTTGGCATATTTTGTCCGGCTGTCCAGTGAAGGATTATTCGCTTTAAAGACATGACTAAAAGTTTTGTATTTTCTGTAATAACGCCTGATATGTAGGTTTTAAGGAATCTGGAACCATAGGCTCAATATCAATCATTATTTGAACAGCTTCAGCTTTATTCCCTGCCTGTAGAGCGTCTTTAACATCTCCATAATTACTTTTAAAGAATGATTGAACTCCTTTTGGAAGAGCCTCCCAGTCTTTTTCAAGAGCATCCAACTTTTGTTTTTGCTGCTCTTTTTCTATATCTTCTATTACTTTACTTCCATCCCATTTGTAGGGTTTTCCATCATCAGGAATTTCAACCAATTCATAAAAGTCTTTGCCTTCAAATTCAGTATCTATTTCACCATAGAACACTACATTAATTGATTTATTCAATATTCTGCATTGCTTAAAAGACATAATTAAAAACTCCTTTTTGTTATAAACCTAATATTCCAATTACTATAAGTAGCCCTTGCTGCTGTAATGGTTGATGTATTAACAACCGCAAAAGGGTATAATGTTCCTGCGCTTCTTGTAGAATGCGTCAATCCTGACAATTTGTTTAACATATATGCAATACCATCTGTATCAAAATTTCCACCACCTTCTTTTCCTAATGGCAGCGCTTTATCTCCTATTGCGTAACCTAATTCTGCTGAAATACATATCAATTCACTTTTGCAAATACAATCAGAGCCTATATTGTGATTAAAGGAAATATTCGTCAAATAATTATTTGCTAGAGCTTGTTCAATAACTGATTGACCATTAAAAGCATAGCTTTTTGGTGTTCCAATCGTTCCCGATGTTCTTGTAAACTCGCCTAGTTTCGTATATTGAGTTGCTATCCATGCGCCGCCAACTCTTTTATAAGGCGCCATAGGTTTTATACCTATATTTAACCAATAATCTCCATCAACAGGAGAAGTTGGAGCTTTAATATCCTCTGTAATAGTCTTTGTAGTTATTAAAGGATTTTGTCCTTTTTCTTTTATTACTGTATAAGTTCCATCTGAAGAAATGCTTGAAATAGTATAATCTGCGCTTATTGTTTCCAGAGAACCATCAGGATAAGCTATTACAAGGTTAGGATTGCTACTGCCCGCTTCAATTTTAACGCTTGAATTGTCGATTTTTATAATAAAATTAGCATATCCATTAGCATCAACCTTGCCTGACACAGCAGAATAAGGAACCTTGCCATCTTGTGGTGAAACATTGTCATATTTCAGGTGCATAAGATTATCATTTACCTTATCCACATCGCAAGCTCCTCCGCCCTGCATTGCATTATCTGTCCAAGTGTAAGTTGTCATTTCATTCTCCTTTCGGTTTATTAATATCCTTTTACTCTAATATCTACTTGCGCTGTAATAGCTATTCCTGAATTGTTATATGCCTTTACAGTTGCCTGAGATGTAGTTTTGGATGTAACTACACAGTATCCGTTTGTTCCATCTGAAATATTTGCAACAACCGCAGGTATATTTGCGTATGCCGGATCAAAATTAACCGTTACTCCATTAGCAGCTACTGATATTACCTGATCTTCAAAATAAAAGTCTCTATCAGGTACATCTATATTGACTATAAAGTTTGACACGGCTGTATAGCTATTGTTTGGACTATTTAATGTTATTTTAAACTGGTAATATCTGAAGGTAGAACTACCCTGAGAGAAGATTTGCCAGTCAGTCCACGTTATATTATCTTCGCTGTATTTCCATTCAACTATTATATTGCTGGCATCGTCTCTGCTGCTTAGATCATAGTTAACACTGATTATTGAAGTTAAATTAGTGCCTATATCATAAACTTTTGTTGTATATGAACCTGTGGATTCGACTTCAGATCCCCAATAACCATCAGGAGCATAGTCTTTGCCTGCATCGTCCCAAGTGCCTGAACTTGTCCAGGTATCAACAGAATCAAGCGCAACTCTGTTATAAACCCCATAGCAATTAACGAAAGTTCCTGCTGACAGGTCATCATCAAAAATATTTTCATTTAAAATAGTATTAACTTCCTGAATATCACTGACAACTATTGTCGAAAGCTTGGGGTTTGCAGAATAATTGCCGTATTTGTTCACAGCGCATATCCAGTATTTAAATGTTCCTTTCTGGATATTTAATACCGTATAACTTGAGCCTGTAAGGTCTTTAGCAATAAGCCTTGATTCGCTCCAAGAAGTCCCTTCCCTGATTTCATATGTGGCAATAGGGTTAGAAATAGGCTGCCATGTTAATATAATGGAATTAAGATTTTGAGCAGATGCCAAATTTTGAACATCATCAGGAGTATCAAGAACATCGGTAAGGTTAACCGTATTAAATACAGGGGCAACACTGCCTAATGTGTCAGCATATAAGGCAGAATTAAATTCTCTGCAAATCAGCTGAATTTGACCTTCTTGTGTTTCATTCATACTGACGACAACCATCTTTTTATTTTCATAGCCCATAAATGTGCTTGTAAGGTCTATAATATCGCCCGGTGTCCTGTCCAGAGCTTTCTTAGTTGTCATAAATGAAAAGAATTTGTCGCATGTATTAGCCTGATTAAGGTAAAACCACGCTAATCTTGATGCCTGCTTAAAACTTGTTATCCCAAGCGCTACTATTTCCTGTATAATAGGCGGATCATTCAGGAATGTATCAGCTTCCGCAACCGCATAGGCTCTTGCATATTGATTATCCGGGTCCATATACCTGATTTTAAATATGTCGCACCTTTGCTCTTTCGGAGTTGTCCAGAACACTTCGCTGTCAGCTATAATGTCGTCTTGCGCAAATGATTGGACTGAGGTTGCATCCTGTTCTATTGTTATGGATGCTTTGCTGCCATTGTATTTAAGAAAACCACGGCAGCAGATTAACATTTCGTTTAACCAGTCCTGCCTTGTTTTTCTTGTATCAAGGATAATGTTAAGAGCGTATCTGGTATCTTTAACAACCATTGTTTGACTGCTGGCTGTGCTGGAGAAATTGGAAGCAACGGTTAAAGATGTATCACTGCTAACTTCCGTAACATCTTTGCTTTCTCCATTAATTGTAACCTGATCGCCGACTTTCACTTCGTTTTTAAATTTGGTTCCCGAACCCGTTACAGTTTTTGAACCGGAGGTTACGCTTACTGTTCCTGTTGCGTTAACCGGATTGATTTTTTCATCACAATAGCTGGCTGCATCAATAAAACTTTGGATGTCAATATTGCTATAAGACAAACCACAGCCGTTGTAGCAGGTTAAGAAGTCCAGAATGCACCATATAGGATTATTGGAATACATAGTTGTATAGGCTGAAGTATTTGTATAAATCCTTACGGCTTTTCCTTGCAAGACCGCACTTACATCCATATAGTTACTAGCGACTTTAAGACCTGATTTTATTCTTAAAGCAAGATAAGCCGTATATTTTAACCCGCCAACAAGTTCTGCCTTATCAGCTTGAGTATCACCCGGAACCCTATCATCAATTTGCTGTACACCGTCTCCCAAATAAGCTGTATAAGTACAACCATTAAGAGCAGAATCAGTTATTAAAATATCGTTTATTCTTATATCTGAAAATCCGGTTATTTTACCCTCAGCAAAGCATACTAATGCGTTAAAGCTTGTTGTTCCTGAGCTTTGCCATATTTTATTGCCTGCAGCTCTGGCTTTTCCATAGACTATAGGTACAGACAAACAATTATTCGCCTGTGTCTCTAAAGAACCAAACCTATAGGCAGGACTTTCATAGTCAAAGCCTAAATTGTTTCTATCTGTAACACTCATATATTTCCCTCTGTATCTAATTAATCTACTTTTATAATGATTTTATTTAGTCGGTGTAGGAAGTACCACTGATGGATAACCTCCAAAATTAGTTACATTACTTAAAGCCTTACACCGTGTTAGCGTTTTATCGCATTTTGTTTCGGCTCCAGAATAAGTACACCTGCTATCTTTAAATCTCCACTGGCAGTTCACATCAAAAATCATATTAGGACTCAGTGAAGAATAGTTATTCAGTATTCTTTCAACAGTAAATACAAATGTTTTAGCGGTTAGCTGGATTTTATTAATCTTTCCATCGAATAATAGTATGGGATCACCGATAATAGTAGTTGTATTTCCATCGAAGATTACTTCCTCGACTTTACAACCTCTATTGGTGAGAACATCTCCATTATTTGCAACCAATGCTGAAAATTCCTGGGCAATGTCAGAAACGCTTATGGACATACTGTCAGTGGTTCCGTCCAATGAGGTTTCAATGTCGGATGCTTGTACCATCCTTGCGTAATATGTATTTGAATTAATAACTATACTTGCTGAAGAATCATTTGCCAGAATCCTGAAGGGACCACTATCAAGACTAATCGTAATCAGGGTTCTGGTTTTAAGTGCTGATTTTGCAATTTCTGTTTTTTGCGAAGCAGTTAAACCTTTACCCATTACTCAACCACCTCCACAAATTGAATGCTAAAAGTGGAATAACCGGATTCCAGAATATTAAAATTAAGCACATCAGAAGCGAACCTGACAAGATAAGTATTGCCATCCCCGCCTTTTGAAGAATCCCACGTCCAATTAAAGGCTGTTTTTCGACCTTTTTGACTCTTGAAAAAAGTTGCTACAGCTGCCGTATTTGTAGGGTTTTTCTCAAAATCAAGAACCCAGCTCATTCTTGGGTTAGTCCAGGTATCACGTCTTTGTTCTTTACCGGTAAATGTTTCATCCACAATGGTTTTGAACTGGATTGAGTTAACGTGAGCCTGTTTGTAAGGATAATTGAATGTGTCTACCATATTTGTTTACCTCGTTTTTATCTAAATATCACTTTTATATTGTTACCACGGGAATAAGAATGAAATCGCAAGACCAATTGCCCAGGAAACAGCTGCTCCAACAGCTGCTATTGCCCCTCCTATAAATGGAAGCGCAGTTAATGCTCCCCACATTGCTGCCAATTGTGCCCCTGCCCAAGCTACAGCACTTCCGATTGCTTGACCAACAACAGTATTAGCAACAGATTGCCATGCGGCATTTGCAAAAGCTTTTACTGCAGTAGATGCGGCTTTCCATTGGCTCTTTGCAAAAGTTTTAGCTAAGCCCTTAGCCATGTTGGCATAATTTCGATATGCGTCTGCTTTGCCCATTATTTTTGACAATTTTTTGCCAAACATTAATTCTCTGGAGCGGTCACGTAAAAATCCTTTAGCGTAGCTATAGCCTAATTTAACGCCACCGTATAAAGTATTTTTTATAGTCGAAGCATTAGGTGTACTGAATGGTTTTTCACGATTAAATGGCTGGGATGCAACTCCCGGCAAAGAGGTTTCGCTCGGTGTGTTTATTTTATCTGACATGGGAATGCCATTTTTATTTAAAACTCTTTGAGTAACATTTGGAGTTACCTGTTCTGTTACTGGATCATAGAAAGTGTCGCCCTGAAATATTTCAGCTGTAACCTTTTCTTCCCTTCTGGTAATAAGGGAATCCAGTCCTTCTCCTTTTTCAAATTGATCTTTTAATCTTTCAAAAAGTTGGTCATCTGTTGTCGAAGAATTTTTGAACTCATTCTTTAAATACTCTGAATGCTGACTTTCAGTCATCATTGATGGGTCATAATGACCTTTTTGTAATGATGAGTCATTTTTTAATTGTTCATAGCGTTGGTCATCAGTTATAGGAGCGGCACCACCAGTTGGAGAGCCACCACCTCCACCGCTTCCGCTTTTTGATTGTTTTTTCAGACCTTCAATTTGTTTGTCTAATTCCTCTAATTGCTCAAAAGCCTTGTCTATTTCAGCACCATGACCCGGACCTGCTTTGACTAAGTTATCTATTTTTTCCAATAATTGTTTATATTGATTTTCTAATCTAATCAATGGAAGGTCGTCTATATATTGCCGTAATTCCCTTATTTCTGCTTTTCTTGCCTCAAAATAATTCAAAATTGCTTGTTTATCAATGTTTTTAATATATTCATCCGCTTTATAATTCCAAACTTCACCTAAAATCCCCCATCCTCCTGGAGCTAATCTTGGAGTATCTGTAATTATTTTTTGTCTCAAATCTTCTTTATGTGAACAAATATCAATTAAAGTAGTAATTTTAAAGAACTTGCCTAATGCTTTTCCACTTTGCATTAAAGCCTTTGGAACCTCTTTAGCAATTCTGGCTTGTAGTATAGAGAGTTCTCCTTTTCTTACTCCCTTATTTATAGCCTTTAAAAGTTCTTCTCCAGATTTTTCCGTTCCGCTTGAAATAATTTCTTCAGATGCGGATTTTTTTATAATTTCATGTAACTCATTAGTTTTTAATTCTTTAGTTTTATCTTCACCGGGCATTTTTTAATTTCTCCCTAATACTTGAATTAATGTAATATTGAACAATTAAAATGGGTAAAAAGTTTAAAATAGATATATATATATAAGGATTATTAGGCTCATAATCATATCCGAAAGATAAAATCACGCAGAAAATAAAACTAAATATAGTAGAAATTGAAATTATTTTATATTTACCCCAGTTTGTGCTATAAGCAAAAAGTTCTTTAAATAATAAAATAGGCATAATAAAATTAAGTATTGGCAATCCCATTATCAATGTTCTAATTAATGGATTTACTTTTTTAATATTATTTTTTCTAATAAATTCCCATTTTTTATAAAACCATATAACTGTATATAAAGATAAAGTTAATATTGAATATAATGTCAATTTAGTCAGAGACATTTCTATTTGTTCATTATTTGTCATAGTTATCACCTCTTAATTTAATATATTTAGGAATCAATCCCACAATTGGGACTTTTTCTAAAAATTCCATTAAAGGCATTTGACTTCCTCCCTCTCTGGTTTAAATAATTGCGAATAAAATAAAACAACCAAAAAAGAACTGATGTATAAAATATAATTAAAGATATAAAAATATAAAGAATCTACTCCTGAGCCTATAAATGAAGCTTTAATTGCATCAATAGCAATAAAAACTATCATAAAAAACAATGTGGAAAGTATAGAAATAATAAGAAATTTTTTAAAATTATTTTTTATTAATTGTAGATACAAATTGCAATTCAATGCTTCCAGTATTTTAAAATTTTTAGCGTACATAATGATTATTAAAGGAAAAATTAAAGAAAAAATAATTTTATCTAAATTTTCAAATGGAACTGAAATCACATAAGTAATCAATGTTATTATTAATTGATAAATTATAAGAATTACTATTAAAGAAAATGAATGTTTTAAATATGTAAGTATATTTAACTTCCAACTAGGTAAATTGATTTTTTCTTCACAATTTTTTATTGAAATATGGACTGTTTCAACAATATAACCAAATAGTAATGCAATTGTTGTAAAAAACAGGATGCCCATTATCACAACATTCATAAAGGTTGGCAAAAAAAATGAATAAGTGTTTAAAATACTAATTATTGAAAATATTAATAAATTAAACAAGGAATCTTTATTAAATAATATAAAAAATGGTTTTTTGATGTTTAGAATCATTTATTTTTTCCTTTATGCTGCTTTACTTAATTCATTAGGCGTACTGAATGGTTTTTCTCGAGCAAACGGCTTTGATGTAGCTGGGGGATGTGAAGTGCCAGAAAGGTCGAGGACTCCCTCCAGACCTACTGGTTTACCCTCTTGATTCATCACTCTTGCTGTTACATTATAATTTACTTGCTCTGTCGCTGGATGGTAAAAATCTTTTACTTCTGCGCTACCCTTGAGAAGGGTGCCAGAAGGTTTGTGGAACATACCACCCCATGCGTCTTTAGCCTTCCCTGCCAGATTTGACAGTCCTTTGCCCAGAGTTTCAGCAGCTTTACCTATTTGTTCTCTATTTTGAATTGAAACCTTTAATATTTCCTCGAGCTGGTCGTCACGAGTGCTAGAGCCCTTAAATTGTTCTTTTACATACTGTTCATGCTGGCTTTCGTTTGAAGGATTATTATGTGTAGGGGGAGGGTTGTGTTTTACACGATCTTCAGCCAGCGAAGGTGTTTCGGCATTTGGGTGAGTAGATTGTGCTGGTGCAGCACCGCCAGTAACTGAACTACCTCCACCTCCGCTACCTCTTTGATTATTTTGGTTTTGGTTAGCTCTATTAGTGCGATTAGCATAACCATTTACAGCTTGATCTCTGGCACCTTGGTTATATGTATTTGTTACTGATCTATTTTTGTCATCAAATCGTCTATTTGCACCCGTATCTATATGGGTCCAAGTAGGAGCGTATTCTAAGCCACCATTATGAATAGAATTTAGGTGATCTTGTACTTGCCTCGGAGTCATGCCTTGTACTGTAATATCAACAGCCGCTCCTCTTGTATGCCAAGAATTTGTAGCGCCACCTATGCTTGTATTGTAAGCTGACGAACGAAATCCTGAAGTTATAGTTATAGATCTATCGCCTAAAGAGTGTCTATATACCTCAAGATTATTTGCCAACCTACCATAACTTTGAACAACATCCCTTGGTGGTAATCCTTTTCTAGGATCAAATAATTCACTCCAAGCAAAATGTTCTGATGCCATTGCTCCATTTGGTGGCAACTTCCCAAATTCCTTTATATATGAGTTAACTGCATCTGTAGACCATATATCTCCTGGTTGTGCATTCTCAAAATTATAGCTGCTAGTTTGTATTTGGGCATTTAATTTCTGTGACATTATTCTACTCTCCTACCCTAAGGCTGTTATATTTTAAGGTAATAGATATTTTATCCTCATTTATATTAAATTCTTTAGGGTATGGTATTAATGGTGCTGCTTTGTTAACAGCATCTATAGCTGCGTTATCTGAATTATCATCACCTGAAGAATTTTCAATCTCTATATTTGTTGGATATCCATCTTTGTCAATATTAAAAAGTATTGTAATACTGTAATTATGGTCACTTTTGGGAGGATTCCAATTTTTATTAATATTATTTGTTACGTTATTTATATACTCATCTAAAGCATTTATGTTTGTTTTTTCAAAATTTAAACTTCTTTTCTGTTTTTTACTGATATTAGACCAAATAAATTCACCGTTTTTATTTATATATCCATTTTTATTTTCACTAGATACTTTAGCTAAGTCATTTTTAAAAGATTCTGCTTCATCAAATTGAGGTTGTATTATTAATTCTCCTTTTTTATTTATGTAACCCCAGGTATTAATCGACATTGCAACTGCTGCTACACCATTACTGAAATTTTTAACATCGTAAAATTCGGGTTTTATAACCATTTCGCCCGATATATCAATAAATCCCCACCGATCTTTAATTAAAACGGCTGCCAATCCTTCTGAAAAATCTTTAGCATCATCATATTGAGGTTTTATAACTTCTTTTCCTTGTTTATTAAGGTAACCGTATTTGCCATTTACCTCAACTGCTGCAAGATTATCAGAAAAATCATGAACATATTCATATTTAGGCTTAACAATTGTAGTTCCTTTTTTATCTATAAAACCCCACTTATATATATTTTTTTCAAGATATAATTTTCTATCATTAACTGCTAAAAACTCTTGAGAAAAGTTCCTGCATATTAATTCTTCTCCGCAACTATAGTATCCTAGCTTGCTCAAATCCAGAAGTATTTCCCCATTTTTATTAACAAAAACAATTTGTTCGCTTGCTTGTTCTCCTTCTTTGAAGAGGAATCCTGAAGCTAAACCATCGTCAAAGCTATTAATGAAATCTATTTGTTTATTTTCTATAACTTTTAAACCTTGATTATTAATAAAATATTTTGAAACACAATCAGGGCTAACAAGCGCAAGTCCTTCTAAAAAATTTTGGGCTGAACATAATTCTGGTTGTATAACAAAATTACCTTTTGTATTGATATATCCAAACTTATTATTTATTTTTACAGCAGCTAATCCTTCAGAAAATGGAAACACTTCCTCATATTGAGGTTTTACAATTTCTTTTCCTTTATTATCAATGTAACCATATTTCCCTTCAGTTTCTATAGGAAAAAGATAATCTGCTTGTTTTTGAACTATTGATACTATCTTTGTTGAAGTTTCATCTTTTACAGCTAGTGTAAAATATCCTATACAAGAAATAATTCCTATAATCAAGGAAAACGTTATTATTTTGTTTAATTGAATTTTCATAGTTTACCTTAACTTATTGCTGCTGCTGTCTCGTTAACCACGTAATCTCTGATCTTGCTGTTATTTACTGTTGGAATAGCTATTCCGCTGGCTGATATGATTGCGTAGTTCTGAGCTTTATATTCAACATGCGTTGACAAGGCTTTACATTTATGCAGCACAAGATGAAAATCTCCTATGGTGTCAGGGGAATAGTTAATTTTACCTTCGAGTTTAAAGTATTTTGGTGCACTTGTATCTGATAATGTGTAAGTATGCTTTTGGTTTGGAGTAGAACCAGTGCTGGTAATTGTTCCGCCTTCTAAAATATTCAAAGCGTCAAGACTCACCTTTACGTTAGAAAAAGACCATGAAACAGACTGAAGTTTTGAATAATATCCATCGATTTCTTCGTCCTGCATCAATGGTCTTTGAATATAATTTGGAGCTAAATTAATATTCTGCATGCTTGGAACATCAACCGCACTCCCATATGTTAAACTCCCTGCGGTATCAGCAGTAACTTCAAATATCTTTACATCATCAAGACCTAATAATCCCGCTTCTTTAGTTAATGTCATATATTTATCTCCTTAATTATCTCTTGAGGTATTAACTACAAAATTGAATACGAAAATAATTCTGTTGCTTCCATCTGTACTGGAATAATGAGGAGGTTGTGCAGCCATTATATACATTTTTCTGCTATTGCAGACTTTATAACCGCTTTCCTGTCCAACTAATTCATTGTAAATATCCCAGATTTTTCCCTGTCCATTGGTATAACTTGTGTTTCTTACCGATATTGAAACGGTTTGCTGAATGTCAGAGATACCCGGAGGGATAAGAGCTTGGTTAGTAAGGGTATTTAATGAACTTGTTAATATACTATCCGCAGTTGTTATAACAATTACGTTATCGGGAGTAGTTGGCATAGCTCCTAAAGCAATATTTGCGTCTATGTCAATGCTTGCCGTGATTAGTTGTTGTTTAATGTCATTCTCTATCATGTTTTTCCTCCAAAATTGTGAAACTAGCTGTTTTTACAATTAATACTCATTCAAAAAATTGCCAACGTATGCTTAACGTTTGGCAATTCATGCAAAATTATAGATTTTAAAAATAAAGATTTTCAACTATTTAACTTTCCCTAACACTATCGATCCAAAAATATTTACACAGGATATACAACTTGGCTGTCTATTTTAATTGACAATTAGCTTTATGATATTTATGTTCATTATACTAATTTTGTCAGAATTTACAAGTGGATTTTTATTTCAGTTTTAATTTTAATATCATTTTATTAGGTTAGTATTAGCCGATTTTAGCTGTAAAAATCATTTAAACTCTAGCCAGTATTGATAAATGCTTCTTTTTGTAACAATATTTTAACTTTAGCTTTATATAATTACAAAAATTTAAAGCACTGAATAAATTATATAAGCATGCCTTTATGAAATCAATATTTTTATTATGTCTGACATAATTAACTTTTTGGCGAAATTATTTCAGTATTATAGGTATGAAAGATATAAAAGTGCTTTTAGGAAAACGTATAAGAGAGATAAGAAAATCTCAAAATCTCACTCAGGAAGCTTTAGCTGAGTTAATTGGTGTTGAGTCGCCAAGCATCAGCAATATTGAAAATGGGAAATATTATCCAACAAATGAAAATCTGCAAAAAATTGCCGAGGTTTTAAAAGTTAAGCCTTATGAATTATACATGTTTGAACATTTAAGACCTGCAGATGAGCTGAAAGATGAAATGTTTCAGGCTTTAGACAACAATGAAAAACTTACAAGGCTTATGTATAAATTTTTTGTTACTATTAAATAATGTGTAATTTAGATATCACTATTATCAGTCATTATATTTCGTGTATATTTAACTGAACCACCACATTTAGTTTTTAAACCGATATTAGCTGTAAGAACAAGCAATGAGGATAGATTTACGAACTCAACCCTTTTAAGAATCGAGCCTAGTTTATAGGCTTCCTTGTTTATCCAGTCGAAACCTTCCTGTAATTCTTTAACTGACATATTTTTCGGTTTTATAACCACGTGATTGCAGTCATACATTGACCAGTTATATTCAATTATGCGGTTTTCCTGCTTCATCTTTTCATAAAACGGTGTGCCGGGAAATGGTGTATTAAGAGTAAATCTTGGCATATCTATGTGCGTTTTGTTGATAAAATCAAGCGTTTGTTTAAAGACATCTTTAGTATCTGAGTCAAATCCAAAAACAAAGCTGCCCGCAACTGCAATTCCTGCTTTATGAAATCGTTTAATTGCGTCCTGATACTTGTACACATTATTAAAGCCTTTAAATATTTCATTTAAAGTATTTTGATTCACTGATTCAAAACCTATTAAAACACTTCTACAACCGCTCTTTGCAGCCAGTTTTAATAAGTCTTCATTATCAGCTAAATCAATTGTTGCGGGTGCTACCCAGTTTTTCTTTAATGGAATCATTCCTTCGCATAATCTCCTCAAATATTCCTTATCTCTTGCTATGTTTGGATCATAAAACTCTATAAACTTTGATTTTATTGTTTTTATTTCTTCAATAACCTGCTCAACCGGCCTTTGATGATAACCAGAGCAAACTAAGGGCTGGACACAAAACTCACAATTATTATCGCAACCGAAAGTTGCCTGGATTCCATTTAGTTTAATTGGAAACTTTGATTTGCTTTTATAGCAATCCATGTCAGGCAAAGGCATCTGAGATAAATCAATATTTTCCTGCTGTGTATAAATTCTTTGTAGTTTGTTTTCCTTAAAGTCTCTTAACATCTGAGGAAAATTTTCCATCGCAATTCCGCATATGACAGAATTAGCATGTTGCAATGCTTCTTGCGGGTTTAAAGTTGCATGTACTCCACCCATAACAACAGGAATTTTTTTTGAGCGGAAATAATCAGCATATTTATATGCTCTGTTAACAGTCGGAGTGATTGCACTTATAACAATTAGATCAGCATTAATACTTTCCTTATTGATTATTTCTATGCTTTCATCGTATATTTCCACCTTTATATTTAACTCTTTAGGAATAAGCGATACTAAAGCAGGTATGGTTAAAGGAACGGTGGAAAGAGAATATACATTAAACTGCCCTTTTATGTATCTAAAAGGAATGCCCTTAGGTAGAATTATTGCTATTTTGTCTAATTTTGTCATATATAAAACTTTTTTAGCTATCTTTAAATTTTAAGTTTATTATAAACTCAGACATTATGGTTTAATAAAAATTTTAAACTATGCCATTAAAATTTGCTTTAAAATTTTAACTGAGTAGTATAATGCTATAAATAAGAAATCAAGGAAAGGAAAATGGAAAAAAATAAGACTAAAACAATTCACGAACAAAAAATCAATACCTTAGATCCTGAAAAACCGATGTTTCCCATCAGTGTTGTAGCAGATATTTTAAAGGTTCATCAAAGAACTTTGAGGATTTATGATGATGAAAGCATTCTTACTCCTTCAAGGTCAGCTAAAAACCGAAGACTATATTCTTTTAATGATATTGAAAGAGGCAAATTCATCCAATTTATGACCAGAGATATTGGAATTAACCTTGCAGGAATAAAAATTATCATTCATTTGCTTAAACAGCAAAAAATTCAACCATCACAATACTTGGAATACATAAATCAAGCTGGACATGACCTTAATATTTTAAAGGGAAATTGAAATACTAACGGGAAGATTCTGGCTTTGACTCCTTCCAAATAACTCTTCCCTCTTCAATCTTTACTTTATGGATATCTTCAAGGCTGTCTTTGGTAAGGAAATATCGGTAATCAACTTTTTTCTCAAGCAGATCAAATTTATTGTAAAAGAATATGAAGCTGCCTGCTTGTCCCAGCAGTAAAATAGAAAATCCCACCAGCATCCATTTAGTTGTATAACTTTCAATTTTATGAAGCTGGTCTTCCATTAATTCTCGACAGGTACAATGAGCTTCTTCAAAGTCTCTGCTTCTTTCGAGTAAACTTTTTACAGTTCCCATACACTTTCCTCTTTTATAGCTATTTATGTTTAATTTACTTAATTCGTATGCCAACAAGAATAAAATAAAAATCATTTTATTGAAATGATTAATAAAATCAGTCATTAACCACCTCTTAAGCCCAAGATATTCATAAGCCCCGCTAATATCATACTCTCCACCCTGATTTTGCTGGTTAATATTTCTTTAAATAGATGAAGTATGTATAATAAGAAAATATAGCTTCTGATATAAGGCTATAGATATTGCTGTTTGCAATAAAGGATATCAATTTAATGAGTGAAGATAAAAATATAACCAAATATAAATCCAGGGAATATTTAATTAATGCCATAGATTCTATGAATCTATCCAAAAGGGATACGCACATATTAAAGCTGAGATACGGCTTATTAAAGGAAAATAAGACTAAAATACTTGAAGAAATAAGCTCTATCTGTAATTTGTCAAAAGAACGAATCCGGCAGATTATAACAAAGGAAATCATAAAAATTAGAGCTTATGGTCATATTAATATCAAAAAAGGAGAATTAGACCATCCGTTTTCAATTTTAGTATTGCATCTTCAAAGTGTTAAAGAATCTCTTACACCGGAAAAAGAAAATAATATAAAGAAAATTGAAGAAGAATTTGGCTTTTATCATGATTTATATATAGATTTAATCAAGACCTTAGTTCATTAAGTTTCGCTTCTGCTTGAAATAAATTGGAAAATAAATATGGTCGAGGTATTTAAAGTATAAGTTTGATTAAATAGTCTGTGATAAAATAACGTTAAAATTTCAGGAACAAAAAGCTAAAAAGGCTATCTATATAAATAAAATGTCTGGGGAGCAGTCGATTGCTAAAAACAAAACGAAAAACATACGGTAATACGTGGTGGGGGCAGGAGTTGGTAAATGTCCTGAAAGACATGGATTCTGACAGGCTGTCAAGAGGAAGAAGTCTTGCCAATAGAGGTTTTGTTGAAAATATCAGAGTTGTAAAAGGTAAAGTTACCGCAAAAGTGGAAAGTTCGGGCAACAGCTATTATTACAGCTACCCTTCTTCCTACAGGGTAAGCATTAAATTTGATGTATTCACAAAAGATGAAATTATAAGGATAAAACAGATTATTGCTGAGAACTCCTCTATTGCAGTTGAGCTTGGGATGGGTAATTTCCCTGAAAGCCTTCTGGGTGAACTTAAAAAAGAAAATATTGCACTCTTTCCTGAAAACTGGGAAGAGTTGGAGACAAAATGCACCTGCTATGACTTTGGATATGAAGATATATGCAAGCACCTTGCAGCTGTATTTTACCTGTTTGCAAATGAAGTAGACAAAGACCCTTTTCTCCTTTTTCAGCTAAAAGGGCTGAAAAAAACGGATATGGTGAAAATGGCGGGAGTCAACACTGAATCTGCGCAAATCAAAACAATTTCAATGAGCGATAAATTTATAGAATTTTCCGAGTTAAAGCATAAAAAAGTTAATATAAATATTGATGATTTTGAATTTTCTTTCCCCAAATATGACATAAAACAGCTTTTATCATTGCTGGCTGAAAATCCGCCGTTTTATAATAGTGGGAATTTTAAAACTTTTATTGAGAATATCTTCAATTTTACTTCTTTAAAAATTGAAGATGCTTTCCCAGTTCTGCATGAAGAGCCTGAACTTATAAAAAATGAATTCCAGCTTGAATATAACCCGGACTGGTATGTCTACCCAACAGGAACAGAATATTCATTTAAAATAATTCCTGACAAAGAAGCATCAGAAAAGGCAAAACAGGAAATTCTGGAAAAATTACAGGTTGAGAATCCAAAAAAGGTTGAGCTAATAAAATATAACCCGTACGGAAATAGTTTCTTTAATTACAAAATAAAAACATCACTAAAAAAATATAAAAAAACTGTTGTTTTACTACCCGCTCTTAATAATAAAACAGGCAACCTCAAGCTGGAAGCAAATCATGCCATCTGCCCTGACATTAATGGGCTGGGTTTTTACTATTTCTTAACAACTTCTGCCACAATTGACTACGATAAAGCCTCAAACAGCTTTGGTTTTCTGAATGTTTTATCTTCAATGGCTCTGGGATTAGTGAAGGCAAATCTGTTTATCCCTGAATTAGTCGCAGAAAAAAAAGAAAACAACTTTTCTATAAGATATATACCTGTTGTAAACGACAAGGTACAGGCTCAGATCGATAAATTAAAACAAATAATGCCCCAGCCTATGTGCAACAAAGGCGAGGAATTCCTTTCTGAAGACTCTGTTTTAGACCTTTTATCGGCTTTTATAACCTATATAGTTAAAATAATTATTTCCCAGGAAAATAAAGAATATAAAGACAAAATAATATCAGTTTTTGCAATTAACGCAGTTTTTGAACCTGTTGATTTTAATGAAAAAAATACCCATAAAACCATTTTAAACTGGCTTGAAAAAATTTATATCAGTAAAAAAGAAATAGCTCCCGTAATCAGGATTGAAGAGGCAGGCGATGAAAACTTTGGAATTTATGTAGATGTAATCAATAAAAAGAATGCTCTTGATCCGATAATCCCTGTTAATGAACTATTCCCAAAGAAAAAATCAGAACAGGGTCATATGTATCTTCCCGAAATTTCAAGACAACTGATCATTGCAGGTCAGTATATGCCGGAATTAAAAACCATAATTGACTCAAAAGGCAAGGAAATACCCACTTTGTCCCTAGAGCAAATGGCGCAAATATTAGTATCTACAGCGGGTATATTTGATGTTCTTGGTATTCAGATAATCCTGCCTAAAGAGCTTAAAAAACTTGCATATCCATATTTACACGTAAAAGCAAAAGTCAGAAAATCGAATGAAACCGGTGTAGGCTATCTTAATCTTCATGAAATGTTGGATTTTTCCTATGAAGTAGCTCTGGGAGACCAGTATATTCCTCTGAAAGACTTCCGCAAACTTGTAAAAGACACACAAGGGTTATTAAAATACAAAGATCAGTACTTACTTTTAAAACCTGATGAAGTTAAAAATATTTTAAATAAGCTAAAAGAACCGCCACCGCAAATGTCATCATCAATGCAAGCTCTTTATACTGCCGTTACAGGTGAATACAAAGGAATAAAATTTGAAGCAGACGAGGCTTTAAAGAAAATTCTCGATGATTTTACTAAAATCGAAGATATTACAACCCCTGAAGCCCTTAATGCAACACTGCGACCCTATCAGGAAAGAGGATATAAATGGCTTTATTCTAATGCCAAAAAGGGATTTGGTTCGTGTATAGCTGATGATATGGGGCTTGGCAAGACAATTCAAGTTATAACCCTTCTTCTGGAATACAAAAAACAAAATAAAACGCAGAAATCAGCTCTTGTAGTCTGTCCTACAACACTTATCGGCAACTGGGAAAAAGAATGTCAGAAATTTGCCCCATCGCTTAACCTGAATATTTATCATGGTTCTGAAAGAGAATTAAACACTGAAAACATTGATATTTTAATTACAAGTTATGGAACTTTCAGGCGTGATATAGAAAAATTTAATAAAAAAGACTGGAGTTTTCTGATAATAGATGAAGCCCAGAATATTAAAAATTCTGAAACCCTGCAAACTAAAGCAGTAAAAGCATTAAAAGCTGATAATTATATAGCGATGACAGGTACGCCGGTTGAAAACAGGTTAACCGAACTCTGGAACATATTTGATTTTGTGAACAAGGGTTATCTTGGCAGCCTAACTCAATTCAAAACAGAATTATCTTCTCCGATAGAAAAATACAAGGACAAAGCAGTAATTGAAAAACTAAAAAAAGCTACGGCACCATTTATTTTAAGGCGATTAAAAACCGATAAAGCAATTATTTCTGATTTGCCGGATAAACTTACTTTTGATGAATACTGCTATTTAACAAAGGAACAAGCGGCTGTTTACCAGAATATAGTTGACGATATAATGGGGCAGGTAGAGCATTCCGGTGGTATTCAGCGAAAAGGTTTAATTTTTAAGTTAATAACCTCGCTAAAGCAGATATGCAACCATCCGGTGCATTTTGCTAAAAAGGGAAATATTGAATCAGAATCCTCTGGTAAATCCGCCAAAATGCTTACTATCCTCGAAAACATTCTTGACAACAGAGAAAAAGCTATAATATTCACCCAATACAAAGAAATGGGCGATATTCTTCAGGAGATAATCAAAAAAGAGCTTAAAGAAGAAGCTATATTCTTCCATGGTGGAATTACAAGGACAAAAAGAGATGAAATGGTCAATTCTTTCCAGAATGACAGGAAAACAAAGTTGATGATAATTTCCTTAAAAGCCGGCGGAACAGGTTTAAATCTTACAGAAGCATCAAACGTTATTCACTATGACCTGTGGTGGAATCCAGCCGTTGAAAATCAGGCAACCGACCGAGCATACAGAATAGGTCAGGATAAAAATGTTATGGTTCACAGGCTTATTACTCTTGGAACTTTTGAAGAAAAGATTGACGAAATAATAAAATCCAAGAAAGAACTTGCTGACCTGACTGTTTCAACAGGTGAAAGCTGGATTACAGAAATGTCTAACAAAGATTTAAGAGATATATTCACGCTTTACAAGTAATGCTTAATGATGGTGTTATGTCAAAAGCATAAACAAATCCGCCACAATCTTTATTTTGGTCATATAATCTAAAAGGCAAGTCTGCTTTTGACATCCAAATCCGTCCTATTTCAACTGCGACTGCAACAGGAACAGCAGGAAACAGATTAATCATTGTATTTTCGCCGTGAGCAGCTTTTATAAGATTCACTAACTTTTTAAATTCGTCTCTAAACAAGGATAACTGCTCACTGCTTTTAAGAAAATCGTTATATGGATTTTCAATTGTCATTGTCCAGATAGAAACATCATCTCCTAAAACCTCCTGAATTCTGGAATTATTGATTGTTGCACTCAGGGAAAGATTTAGGGCAACTTTTTGATAAATTTGTCCTGGTTTTTGGACAATAAATTTGAAATTTTCCGGTGCATTCTGCCATAACCAGTTTTGTGGTTCTCTATGAAGTTGATAAACTTCGGCGGGGTGAATATCCATAAGAAGTTTGCCTAAATAAATCAGTAAAGGTTGAGGGGCTAAGGCAAAAATAGAGAAATGATTTATATCACCTTTAAGAATCTTAGGTTTTATAAGGTCTTCATACTGTTTAGTAAGATGTTCTTTCTCTATAAGCCAATAATTTTGTGAAGAATCTCTAAAACTGCTGTTTTTCAGGCTTAATTCTATGGCAGGTTTTTCTGCTGGGTACCAGCTTGGTGACAATGCAGAAATAACCTTATTCCAGTTAACATTAGGATTTTGTTGCCCTATATTTGCACCATACATTAGCACATGACTTTGGTTTTCAGGAAGTAGCGAAGTTACAAGCTCAATTCTTTGCTCATGTTTTCTCTTCATCTCAAAAAGTCTTTCAGGGGGGTGCCCAGTAACATCGTGTTTATCAACAAGCCTGTGGTGTTCATCGCAAAGTAGAATAATATTTGAAATATCCTTACATAATAATTCAGATGATTCCGCATCACCTCTGGGACCGTTTGGGCTATCGGCTATTATATGTGAGTGATAAGCAATATTAAATTCATTTTTAGTTAAATCGTCTATCCACAAGGGTTTATTACAGCCTTCATACTGGCATCTGCCTGCCGATTTGCCCCAAAGTAGCATTCTTATATTTGTTGGGATTTCTGAATTCGACATATATATTCCTTTATAAATTAAAAATAATTACAAGATCTTTTCTAAAATCGAAGTTTGAATCTTTCATTTTTATTAAAATGTCACCATGACAGTTGCGTAGTCTCTTGCCACTTCCACATGGGCAGTCGTGATGCCCCCTAAACTTAGTGAAAGCAAGAAAACCTAATAATTTAATAACTTCATCATCCGATTCAACTTGAAATTTTTCTTTATAATACTGAAAAATCCCTTCTGTGCCGTGAGCAAGTTCGCCGTAAGGCATTTCCCCAAATTTTTGCTTGTGGCAAAACGAGTAAAGAAAAGGGACAACAAGATTTTTTATAAAGCCAAATAATGTGGGCTGCTTTTTAAACTTGTCTTGTACCTCAAAATTAGCACCCAGACAAAATTTTCCGATAGAAGTATAAATATGATTGTCCATACTTAATGGTATCCGTCCCCCTGTCTCTTTTACTACCGGTAATTTGTCAGGGTAATCAGCAGGAATTTCTATTTCAATGCTAAAAGTGTCCTGAATTTGATTTTTGTTATCATAGACAGCATCAAAACTTAAATTGCCTCTGATAATGCAGGTGCCCTCCTCTTCTTTTTTTTTTATAAAAAGGTCTGGACAATTTTCCTTCACTTCCGTAAATTCGGATATTATTCTTGAAAAATTTTCTACCATTCTGGGCACCAAGGTTTTGCCGGAAGCTCAGACTTTATTATATTAACCTGAAGAGGTTTACTGTGATTTGAAGCAACTATAGAGCCTAAAATATCTGAACCTTTTACTGCTTCATTAATAACTCGCTCACCTATACAGCCTTCAAAGGTTTTTTGTAAAATTTGTGGGTTAGTCTGGTTTAAAATGTCCAATAAATCTTCCCTCAACCATGAAACCCAGTGGAAAAATGCTTTAGCCCGGGCGTGATTATCTTCGTGCCAATATTCAGCAAAATTTTCTTGCGGGTTCACAGGGTTTAAAATTTCCCATTTATCTCCCCTGCGGGTTATAAGGTTCCGTTCAGCCAGAGCTTCATCAATAACATACCTAAGTTCAAGCAGGCTTGAATGGGTCTGCAGTTTTTCTGTTATATTTTTAAGCGCAGTGTATGTATCTTCTTCCTGTTCGTAAAGATGTGCTGCCAAAGTGGTAATTATTATTGATATAGGCTTATTTTCTTCATTTGGCTGCCCTGCAAATCTTAAATCCCTGTGACGTTTTAAAATCTGTATAGCTCTTTGTAAAGGAGTTTTAACCCTATAATCAGGCACCTCATCAATGGAGTTATAAATTCCCTGATTCATTCTGCTCTCAAATATAGTCTGCTTCTGTGCTTTCGCTATCCGCTCAAAAGCAATCTTTTTTCTCTCGTCAAACCATTGTGCATAACCTCTCGGATTACTTGAAAGCCAGGAATATTGACTATCCTCTGATTTATGAGTGATAGCAATAGGTTCGTTAGGCAGAGATGAAATTTCCTGCGCCGATGGAAGAATGTCCATATGAAAACCAACACCGTCTTCCTCTGCATATTCTAATGTCCAACAACGTTTTCCTTCACCATCCATTAGCTTCTTGTACATTTCATTCTCTGCTAATCTGCTGCCTACCGTCTGTTTTAGGTCTTTTGCATCCATTTGAGCCATATCCAGTGGCAATTCACAGACTAAATCCAAATCATAACTCGCTTCTTTCGCTTTTTTAATAGGTCTAACAACTGTACCCAGTCTGATAGAACCTTGTGGATAAATTTCCGTTCCATCGCATAAGCCATCTTGAAGCCATTTGCCGACATCTCCATATCTTTTAACAGCCTGTCGAAATTTTGACTCGGGAATGTCCAATGCATTTGAAATTCCCTCAAGTAACCTGTTGTATTGTTGTTCTTTTTGATTTAGCAAGGTCTTCTCCTCCTACTTAACACTTCACCTATTTTATAACATGTGGTAACATAATTATGTGACCATGATTTTATGGTAACATATGTTTGTGACATCTGCAACCCATGTTTAGGAAAATATTATGGAAAAAAAAGAGAACGCTTTAGGTTTAAGGATTCAGGAACTCCGAAAAGAAAAAGAATTATCTCAGGCAGACCTTGCTAAAAAAGCAAAAATAGCGAGGACATTAATAACTATGATTGAATCAGGACAAAGATATCCCTCTGAAGACGCATTAGATAAAATAATAGAAGCACTGGACGTTTCCAAAGAGGATGTGTTTACTGAAGAAGTAAAAAAGCAGTATCGTGAAAAGCTCGATACTTATTTGGAAAATGCAAACGCAGAAACTATAATCAAAGCCTACAGGAAGATTTCGCAAGATGACAAGTAATCCTTATTTTTTCAGAGACCAGAATATTATTAATCACAGCAATAAATTATTGATTGAAACCGTTGGTACAGATGATCTTCCTATTAATGTTTTTGACATTCCTGAGTATTTAGACATAAATTTTGAATTTACTTCTGAAAAATTTAAGAGTGCTAAGGAATTAGGGTTAACAGAAATAATAAATGACAAGTTTTATATATACCTTAATGCAAATGTTTTTGGGAATTCTATAGAGGAAGCTAAAAAAGACACAACACAGTGGAGAAGATGCAGATTTACACTTGCGCATGAACTTGGTCACTGTTTTTTGCCAAATCATATAGACGTCAATATTCAGAAAAATTTTCAGGAAGATTCTGTCAATTCTTTAAAAAATTCATATTTAAAGCAAAAAGAAGTAGAAGCTGACGGTTTTGCCTCAGAATTATTAATCCCCTCAAAAACCGTTAATAAAAGTTTTCTGGATGATAGCAAAAATCTTTTTAAAAATGCAAAAATATTAAGCGAAACTTATGATGTCTCATTGCAGGTTGCAATAATGCAGTTAATTTCCTTAAGCACCGCCAATATTTGTGTCTGTGTGTTTAGCAGCCCTTATAACGGTAAAATTATTTCCTACAAGCCTGCAGACAGCTTTAGATATTATGGTAACGGTGCAAGAATTGAAGTCAAAACTGAAGTTCCACAGAATTCAATCGCTAAAAAACTTTTAAATGGCGACTTGCGTCAGGAAGGCATTCCGAATACGCTAGATATTTATTATTGGTTCCCTGAATTTAGGGGAAGCGATGAAGCAAAATTAACAGAATGCTCTGTTCACTTCAATCACTATATACTTACTTATTTGGAAATAACTGATACAAGCATATATGGGTACTAAAAATCAGCTCATAGTTCCTGATATTTCATCTCAAACTAACTGTCTCTTTACAGAGCGGGTTTTTTATTTTTTATGAAATAATTAAAATATGAAAAATAAAAATTTAAAAGGCTGAAGGGATGATACCTCAAACTATAAATCAATGGAATCTTAATATAATAAGAGAATTATTAGTAAAATGATATTATGAATCGGAATTATTTGACTTTAAAGAAATGTTACCCGGGTCAAAAGATGATCCTAAAAAAGAAAGATTGAAAAAACGTGTTGCGCCTTTGCCAATAATAATGCGCAATATTATATTAATTTACAAAATGATACTGATATATATTTCTCAAAAGTTTTTTGTTATTCTCTCCATCAATTAATGATAATAATGGTTTTAAATATTTTTCGCTTGCATATTGAATATTCATAAGAAGTTTACCATTTTCTTACACATAAACATTATGCGCTATCTAATTATAAATTTCTTTCCAATTTTCTTAAATTTCTAGGTATAATTGCAACTTAGGATTAAATACTTACTGGTTCAGGTATTTTAAACGTATTTTCTTTTTCTTTTAAATTCAATCTGTTATAAATATCTTTAAGCTTTTCAACTACAAATTTCGGATCGCTACATGCCCATTGAACTGCTTTTGCCGCTTCCTGAGGAGAGATTACTCCGTTATAAACTTCTATGCAATCCTGAAAAATTAACCAGGCAAGGAATTTGCCTTTCGTAATCTTGCCGCTGGGATCAATCTGGTCGATTATACGCCCGCAAGGTCCTGCTTCCAGCGTTGATATTGCGCCGTCGTTATCTTTATCGAGAGAGTTTATATAAACGCCCGCAAATGCAAGTCCATACTCAATGTCCATCTCGCCTGTTTCCTCGCTGACTTCCAGGTAAGGAATATAAGCTGTCGCAAGAGTTTCAAGAGCAGTGTTTTTAAGAACATTATCAGGCGTTAAATTTCCCTGAAGAAATTTTTTAGTGTTTTCTTCGGCAATTTTACGACCTTCATTAATGTATTTTATAACATTAGCCGCCGCATTAGCGCCTCTGCCTTCAGGCGTTTCAGAATTATAATCGCCGCATAAATTGTTAATCAATAACATACCCTTTATTCTCCTCTCCCGAAAATTAATACCTTATTCACCTCTGTAAGTTTATAAAAACAATCAACAGGGCTTTATTGCTACCTAAAGAGTATATAGTTTCTATACCAATCCAAATAAGTTTTCGTTATACCACTTTGCGGTAATAATTTCGAATTTATACTATAAACGAATTGTGGTATTGCGAAGCGGGAGTGTTTTTTCTGGAAAATCCGGCTTTGCCGGTTTTAAAGATTTATAAAAACTGCTTTTTTCATTTGTCGATTTCTTTCAATGATTGGCATAAGAAATTTTTTGTAAAATTATCTAACGCTTATTCCTTCTTGATAATATTTAATAAGCGGATATATGAAGAATTCGATAATGCGGCGTTTTCCGGTTTTAATTTCCGCAACTAAAGACATGCCGGGCTCAATCGCTTTTTCTTCTCCGTCAACTTTTAAAAACTTCTGCAAAGGCTCAATTTTTACTTCATATACCAGACCCATTTCTTCATCCTCAATGCTATCTCTGCCAACAACAATTACTTTTCCGTCAATGATCCCGTATTTTTGAAAACTGAACGTATCAATCTTTACAGAAACAGGCATGTCTTTTTCGACAAACCCTATGTCCTTGTTAAGCACTTTGGCGGAAACAACAAGCGGTTCGTTTTCCGGAACTATAGAAATAAGCTCCTGAGCAGGTTTTACAACCCCGCCTATGGTGTTCATTATTATTTTATTTACATATCCGTTTACCGGAGATTTTATTGCCTGTTTTTTGTTAACAAATTCCCGCTGTTTAAAACTTGCGTCAAGATCGGTTATTTTTTTCTGCGTTTCGGTAAGTTGTTCGAGAAGATTATTTTTAAATCTCGAGGTAATATAAGAAATTTCCTGTTGGGTCTGCTTTTTTTGAATTTTTAATTCTTCTATTTTATGTTCAAGTTCCATTTTTTTTGCTGTATAAGAATGATTGTCGTTAACAGAATCTTCATAGTTGCTTTTTGGTATAATATCAAGCACTTTTTCCAGACGTTGCTGTTTGTCGAGCCCGCTATCCAGAATTTCTGACGTTTTCTCGCGCTGTACCTGAAGACTTTGCATTTGTTCTTTAATTAAATTAAAATTCTCTTTTTTCGTTGAAAGCTCGTCATTATGATTTTGTATGGCAGACCTGTAAATGCTTTGCTGCATTTCTATTTCTATCGGAGAATATTTGGTTGAATCCGGCATAAAAGGCTTACCCGCAATCATGCTCTTGATTCTTTCTTCTTCCAGCCTTAAAGTGGTAAGGTTTTTGCCTACAGCTTCTGCGGCGGATTCGGTAATTGAGGGGTCAATTTCCATTAAAATCTCGCCTTGTTTTACATAATCGCCTTCCTGAACTTTAAGCGCGTTTATTACGCCGCTGTCAATGGATTGGATAATTTTAACCTGCCCGGTCGGAATAATTTTCCCTCTTGCGGTGATTACAATGTCTATTTCGCCAAAAATCAGCCAGAAAACAGTAAAAACCATTGCCCCGATAATTATCCAAAACATGCTTCTGCCAAGAGGACTAACAGGCTCATCAACGATTTCAACAAGCAACGGCTTAAATTCGTGGCTGTCGTCATCTCTTTTAAATAATTTTTTTATTATATTTTTTATTTTTTGCATGAAATGTATTTCTCCGTCTTATTTGCAATTAGCAAGCATTTCCTGCTGCTGATGCATTTTGAAATAAAACCCTTTTTTCTCAATGAGTTCATCATGTGAACCGATTTCCACTATTTCTCCTTTTTCAAACACGACTATCATATCGCATGACCTTATTGTAGAAAGCCTGTGAGCAATCACAACCATTGTTCTGCCCTGTTTAATAGTATTAATGTTAGATTGAATAATTCTTTCAGACTCATAATCCAGCGCAGAAGTTGCTTCGTCGAACACAAGAATTCTTGGATTGGTAATTATTGCCCTTGCAATTGCAATACGCTGACATTGTCCGCCGGAAAGCGTTGAGCCTCTTTCTCCGACAATTGTTTCATATCCATCCGGAAATTGAGAAATAAACTCGTGCGCTCCTGCCATTTGAGCGGCTCTGATGATTGTTTCCGTGGAAGCGTCAGGGCGAGCCATTGAAATATTTTCTTTAATTGTGCCTGAAAACAGGTAGTTTTCCTGCAAAACAACGCCTATACTATATCTAAGCCAGATTGGATTTATATTTCTTATGTCAACATTGTCAATATAAATTGTGCCTTCTGTAGGGATGTATAGTCTTTGTATAAGCTTTGCGATCGTGCTTTTGCCGCTGCCGCTCCTGCCTACAAGCCCAACGCTCATCCCTGATTTTACATGCAGATTGATGTTTTTCAGAACCATTGGAGCTGAAACTCCATATTTAAAGCTTAAACCCTCTATTCTAATATCCCCTTTAACCTCAGGCAAGGTTATTGCTTTTGAAGTTTGGACTTCTACCGGTGAATTAAGGATATCAGCTATTTTGTCAACGCCTATAAGAACTTGTTGAAACTCGTTCCATAAACCAACAAGCCTTAAAATCGGTCCGGTAAATTGATTAGCAAACATTTGAAAAGCAATCAACTGACCTATTGTCAATTTTCCCTCTATAACCAGTTGCACTCCAAAAAACAAAATTGATATTGTCATTCCCCTGTTAATTGTCGTTGACAACGCCCCCGTAAAATTAGACAAAACCCCCATGCTGAAATTGGAAGTTACATATTTGGCAAGATTATCTTCCCATTTTTTCTGCATACTTCCTTCTATCGCAAGGGATTTTACTGTTTGAACTCCTGTTATAGACTCCACAAGGTAGGATTGAGAATTTGCGCCCATTTGAAATTTTTTCTCGAGCCGATCTCTAAGCTCCGGCGTGATGAGCAAATATATAATCGCAATGGTTAAAACAAATCCCAGCACTACAAACGTCAACATTTTGCTGTATAAAAACATTACGGCAACAAAAACAAACGAAAAGAACAAATCAACGGTAACTGAAATTGATTTTGTGGTGATAAAATTTCTTATGCCGTCAAGTTCACGGATTCTTGCGACGATATTACCGACTTTTCTTGATTCAAAATAGCTAAAAGGCAAAGCAAACAGGTGATTAAATATTTTTGCTCCCAATTTTGAGTCAAGTTTGCTGGCTGTATGAAGAAAAATATATTTTCTTACAATGTTTAAAGCAAATTCAAAGATAATTAAAGCCAAAAAGGCTACTGTTAAAACATATAAAGTGGACAAGCTTCTGTGAACAATGACTTTATCAAGAATTACCTGCGTAAAAAGCGGCGTAACAAGAGCAAACAGTTGAATTACAAAAGAACCGATCAATACCTCAACGATAACCTGTTTAAATTTTAAAATCTCGACAAAAAACCATTTAAAGCCGAATTTAACATGTTCATCTATAAATTTATGATTCATTACAATAAATTTGCCTGAAGACATTTCTTCAAACTGTTCAAAAGTAAATTCCTGCGTTTGATTAGACTGTTTAGGCAATAAAACAAAAAGTTTTTGCTTTTCCTCAAAATATTTTAAAACCAAGCCGTAAGTTCCGTCTTTCAGCGCAAACATTGCAGGAAGAGGATATTTTTGTATTTTTTCCAGCGGCATTTCTTTTATTTTTGCTTTAAAACCACGATCTTTAGCGATTTTTATTAATTCTTCCGGCGTAGGCTCTTGTTGCACGGCATATTCTCTTGCGATGCTGATTGTATCAACGTTCATCCTGTTAAATTTGGCGAGCGCGTCAAAACAGATCAGCCCTGTAATTAGATTTTTTTCTTTTATTGCGTTTATTTCCTGAGTATTATTTAATTCCTGCATTTTATATTCTTTCCAAACAGTTGTCTTCAAATATATCAAGTTTTATACTAGCCGAAACGTATTTTATATAGCTTAATTCGGTTTCCAGTTTTTGTTTAACAAAGTCAGCTTCGGTGCTAAGGTATTCCTCTTTGCCTATAAGCTGTTCCTGGTCAAGTCTTTTTATCATATCAAATTTTTCCCGGAAAAGTCCTAATGTTTTTTGTTGTATTTCATATTCGGTTCTGTAGCCTTGCCATTCGGACTTTATGCTGTTATATTGAGCCATTAATTCATGCAAAACGTGTTGTTTTTCGCATTCAATTTTTTCCAGTTCAAGTTTCATGCGTTTTCTTTGCGCCATATTTTTAAACCCGTCAAAAAGCGGCATATTAATTGAAAAACCGGCGCCGAAACTGCTTTGCGTTAAATCGCTCACCGCTTTAAACATTCCTGTACGGTCTGAACCATAGAAGTAATAATCAGAGTAAACGGACACTTTAGGCAATACTTCACGCCTTTTGATAGACAATTCACGGGCTTTATTGGTTAAATCGACCTGATAAATTTTATTTTCGGGAGTATAATCCAAAATTAACGCATGCGCCTCGTCAGTGTTTGCGGCGTCAACAAAAAAACCGCCAAAATCATCCGGCTCAAAGGAATTTGCGTCGTATTCCTCATAAGTAAAACCCGATAATTTATCAAGAGCTTGTTTCATTCTGATATTGGCGAGTTTAATGCGGTCTTCCGCTCTTGCGATATTGACCGCTTCGTCCATAACATTAAGCTTTGAGCTTTGTCCGGCGACGAACAAACGTTCTTTTGTTGTAAAAAGCTCTTCATATAAAGCGATAAGTACTGTATAACACTGTTTTTCTTTATAGGCGCTGATTATTTCAGAATACAGACCAATTATTTGTTCCGAGAGTTCACGACGCATTCTTTTATAAATTGCGGCTTCTTTTTCAATGTCAGATTTTGACATGGCGTATTTTTTGCCTCTAACTCCGAAATCGAAGAGGTTATACTGCGCTCTGAATCTTAAAACATTTTTATATAGCGTATTTGAGCTAATCAAAGTATCGCCGACAATTTGATTTTGTCCGGTTTCGTCTTTTAAGTTTTTTGTATACTGGTTGTCATAAACGACGCTTAGCGTTGGAAAATATTCAGAGCGGACTTCTTTGGAAATTTGCGCTCTGAGTTTTATGTTGTAATCAGCCGCTTTAAGCTGAAAAGAATTATTTACAGACTGATCGAGTATATCGTTAAAATTATATTTTTTGGCGTAAGCGGAGGCATTAAATACCAAAATTACAGCCAAAGCCAAAATTATTTTTAACACGCTTATATATATCTCCTCGCCGAATTTATGTTTATATATTAAATTAAATTAATTTAATATACAATAATTTGAAAAATTTGTTTTATACCAATCCAAATAAGTTTTCGTTAATTTGTTAAAAAGCTAATATCTACTGCCCGCGCCTCCCTACAGGCGGCGCGGGCAGAGTAAGGGTATTGCGGGTGTTTTGTAGCACAAGCGGGTGTTTTAACTCATTCATGCGCCGAAGGCAAAACACCCGCAAATTAAGGATTTACAAAAATCACCTTTTTTATTTGCCGATTTATTTTATTAATTGGTATAAAATCACTATACCTGCAAAATTTAAAAGGGGCTGTCCCAAAAGAATGGACAGCTCCTTTAAATTTTGGTAAAATAATTATACTGAAAGCATTGTAAACAGGGGAGCTAAGCCGGCATGAACAAGAAAGTTGTTTTTAAATACTA
>JAKLDH010000060.1 GCA_022703625.1 Cyanobacteriota bacterium
ATACCCCCTTCCCACACGGGAAGGGGGCTTTGTTTAGATATAGGGGCTTCGCCCCTATATCCCCAATAAAATTTATTTCTGATTTTCAAAAACATTTTTTAATTTAAATAAGTTATGCAGCAGTCTTTTATACTGATCTACTTAATTGGTATAATTAGTTTTGTCGTTTAATATATTTATGGAGATTTTAAAGATGAAAGTATGCAAAGCATGCGCCGGCGGTTGTTGTAGGGCATTCAATGTTCCGATCACAGGCTTTGATATTCTAAGAATAATGAGAACTATTGATATAGACCCGTTTTTTTTCTGCGGAGTTGAAGAAATTTCAGGCGAAAGACTTGAAAAAGGACTGGAAAAAGACCCGCTATTTATATTTACCGATAGCGGAGAACCTAAATATTATGAAATTTATTTAAAAAGAGTTTTCAGCAAATGTTATGAAATGTCGCTTAAATGCATATTTCTTCAGGAATGGGACGCAAAAGAGCTTGGCTCACAGGAAGTCGAGGGGATAATCGGCAGGTGCGGGATTTATGACTGCCGTCCTCTGGCATGCAGAAATTACCCCGCTAAAATTGATAAAGAAAACAAATTAAGTATGTATAATCCGTATTATGAGCATACCAATCCTGAAAATAAGCGGTGGAAAAGCCTGCCTTACGGACTTTGTCCTCGACCTGTAGAATTAGACGATTTTAAAGCCGGAGTTGACGAATATATAAAAAATCTTGTGCATGGAAATCATGAGCTTGAATTTTTTATTGAACTTTCAAAAAAATGGAATGAAACTCCTGATATTTCAGATAAATTTATAGAATTTCTGGAAAAAGAATATAAATACAGACTGCCTTTAAAATAAGGGCGCTCTAAAAACAGGAGATGTTTGAGCGCAGGCGCTTTACCCTATGCTTGTTCTTAAGCTATACCAATCATTAAAAGAAATCGGCAAATGAAAAAGATGATTTTTGTAAGTCCTTAATTTGCGGGCGTTTCGGCTTCGCCGAAACGCCCGCTATGCACTTACTCAGCCCGCGCCGCCCGCAGGGCGGCGCGGGCTGTAGATATCAACTTTTTAGCAAATTACCGATTTCTTTTTTAGATCACTATAATTGCAACTTGGCATAAATCAGTTTTTTATTTACAGATGTTTAAATGTGTTATATTTATATAAAAGTCTTAAATGTTTAAATTTAATCGTCGTTGTGGAAGAGGAAGTTTTGAAAAAAATATACATATTTATAATCTTGCCGATATTTATGTTTTCTCAGGCTCTAAAGGCAGAAGAACTAAACTATAAACAATCAGGCTATATTAATAAAAATAATTCTATTTCAAGCCTTAATTCTCAGGAAATTAACCTGAACCTCAATCAGGAAAAGAAGCAAGCCATTGAATTGAACACACCCGCAAAAGAAATCAGCGATGAGCTTTTTACTTCAAAAGAAGATACTTTGAAAAATTATCTTGAAGTTCAAAAAAAGCTTGATGTAGAAGATATAAAAATTTTATGGGAATCAACAGTTAAAAGAAATCCGGTAATTAAATTTGCTCTTAGAAAACTGTCTTTACCGGCGGATCAGCAAAGAATAAACTCTTCTGTTTTTGCGAAAACAGTAACAACGCTTATAAGCGGAGCTTCAATGCTTCCCGCGATTTTTGGAGCTGACGCAATAATCTCCAGCGCAACTTCCACAACAGGAAGCCTTGCAAATAGATTTATCGCTAATAAAAAACTCCCAAAAGAAATGCCCCTTACCGATACGGAAATTATTCATCTGGCAAGACTCGTTGAGGACCTTCAAGATAAGATTATTAAAAATTATTATCAATATAAAGGCAATCTTGAGTCTTATAAAATTGCTAAAGAAAATATTGTCAAACATAACAGAATTTATACACAAGCGCTGGAATCACGAAATACAACCCGGATTTTAACCTCTAAAGCCTTGTATGATAAATCGTTAATAACGGAAAGAAATCTTAAACAGGAAATCAAGCTTAACAGATTATTGTTGGAAAGGCTTGCCGGAGCGGAAACGGTAAATGCCCTGAATCTTGGCAAGGCAACATTAATTGGGGATTTGGAAGAATCAAAAACAAACCCTGAAACGCAAACAGCCGTTAAACCTCCTATTCCTAATGAGTCTGTTGTAGAAGCCGGCAAGCTTGATTATTGCGAAACAGATATAAGAGAGCTTGCAGAAGAAATCAGCTCTGAGATTGACGAAGAAAAAGAAGAAGTTCTTGCTGATCTTCAAATTTTATGGGGAGCTACGGTTGAAAAAAGTGAAACGCTTAGGTTTGCGATTTTAAAATTATCAAACCCCGAAGGCGAGGTTGAAAAAACAGGAGTTGTTAAAAAAATCCTTTCTCCTGTAGCGAGCATAGCGCCTATAATCGGCTTAGGATTGAGCGATCCTGTTACAGCAACCGGCGCAATGTTCGGCGGCGGGCTTTTGAGTTCAATTTTATCTGATGACAGTAAATTAAACGCTCACTTCACCAAAGTAACCGACGCAGACTTGGTTTTACTGGCGCAGGAAACTGATTCCTTACAGGAAAAGCTTGTTGTGTTGTACTATGAGTATCTAAATTCTATTATGAACTTAAAAGCCAATGATAAAACGGTTAAACAAAACAGTGAATATCTAAAAGTTATGCAGGGATTAACATTTGATTTGTCATGCCTTGCAAATGTTTTTTATGAAGAAACTTTGGATTCCCAGTATAAAAACAGGCAAAACGTGCTTAATAAAAGAGTCGCTCTTGAGCAATTTGTGGGGAATGAAGCCCTTGTTGCCATTGATAAGAATATAAATAACAGAATTTAAAAGTGTTTCAAAAATGCCGCATTTTTTTATAAAACAGGAAAATATTTCGGAGAATATGGTTTTTATTACAGACAAATCTGATATTAATCATATTTTAAATGTTCTGAGGTATGGCAAAAAAGACAATTTAATATTAAAAGGACCTGAAAACAGAGTTTTTGAAGTGGCGATAATGTCAATAAAGCCCGACCAGATCGAATGCGAAATTCTTGAGAGCTATATTTCAGACAAAACGCTGAATATAAACATAACGCTTGCTCAAAGTATTATTAAATCCCAGAAACAGGATTTTTTAATTCAAAAAGCTACGGAATTGGGCGTTAAGCAAATAATTCCATTTGTCAGCAAAAATACTGTTGTTAAATTTGATTCTGAAAAAGACAAGCGGCATAAAATCCAGCGGTGGCAAAAAATAGTTTACGAGTCGGCAAAACAATGTCAAAGAGGCGATCTTGCCAGAATAGAAGAAATTATTGATTTTGAAAAGTTAATTAGCAGTTTAAATAATTTTGATCTAAAAATTTTATGTTCAGAAAAAAAAGCGGATATTTCAATAAAAAAGTTTTTAGCGGAAAATAGACAAAACATTTCAGAAGAATCAAAAATATTGCTTATAATTGGTCCTGAAGGCGGATGGGATGATTTTGAAATCGACAGGTTTTTACATGCTGATTTAACGCCTTTAACTTTAGGGAAACTTGTTTACAGAGCAGAAACAGCTGCTATAGCAGCCTTGTCGCATATTATATATGAATATGAATTGTATTAAAAAACGAATAAAATTTTTTAAAACAATCATTTGAAAGAGGAGGGAATTTCAGGCTTGCTCCCAAGATGAATATGACAGCTTGACATGTTATAGAAAATTGCAATTATAACTGCAATTTTCTGGTTGTCATTGCGAGGAGGGGCTTGCCCCCGACGTGGCAATCTTCTCCTCTTATTATTGTTAGCCGAAAAGATTGCCGCGCTCGCTCACAATGACAATTTAAGCAATTAATGAAAACTTATTTAACTCGAATTGCTAATTAACTCGAATTGCTAATTAGTCGAAACGCTGAAATAGATTGAAATTTTATTTTAATTTTTTATGCGGCTCGCAGGCTTTGCCTGCGAGCCGCTACGCCAAATATAAAATTATTTATTTAGCAATTCAAGTTATTTAGAGTTGAAACAAAAATATTGCTTTAATAAATATTTAAGCAATATTTTATAGTTATTTGTTTTTAAATTATTAATACTATGCAAGCTGAATTTTTTGAAATCTTTTAATATTAATTTTATCGTTTAGTAGAGGAGGATATAGATGAGTCAAATAAAAATAAATTTAAAATTCCGGCATGATCTAAATGATTCTGTTGATTTCGTATATAAAAAAAATATCATCAACTTTAAATCCATTGACCAGATTTTAAAAGAAAAAGAAAAAACACAAGCAAGTATAAATATAAACCCTGTTATTTTAGCTCAGCAACATTTAAAAGAAAAATTAAACAAGGTTGAATTAAATTTTAGAAAATATCATAAACTATTTAATGGCGATTTGTCTTCTACAATAACAATGGTCAATTTGGTTGAAATTCAGTCAAATTTGGAATTCATTTTTTCTATAGTTGCAAAGAAAAAGAAAATTTTGGAAAATTTAGTTAAAATTAACGATCAATCTTGTGAAAGATATAAATTTTTATGCAAAAAACTTGCGCAAGATGAAATAAAAATGAACGATTTATACACACGGGCAATAAAACAAAAATCTATAATAATAGCGTCAAAAATTTAATATTATAATAAAACTCATTCTATACCGCCCCCAAAATGAATTTCGGATTTTTTCTTAAAACGTTAGGGGCGGTATGGCGAAGCAGGAGTGATGAAGTTGGGAAAATCCGGCTTTGCCGGTTTTCCTAAATTCAAACTCATTTTAGTATAGTATAGCAATTTACGTTATAATAATTATATTATAAAAGGAAGGTTGGAAATAAAACATGTCTGACGAGGATAAACCCTTTGAGGCGACTTCTCAAAAGCTGAGAAAAGCTCGCCAAGAGGGTCAGGTCGTTAAAAGTAAAGATTTATCCACTGCAATATCACTCCTTGTGATGTTTATCGCTATAAATTATATTTCCCCCATTCTTTGGGACCAATTTTCAAAACTTTTTGTCATCATATATGAGCAAATTCCTAATGCAACTCTGGAAAAAATCGGACTTCCATATATATTTTTCATTGCGGCGCTTCCAACAATTTTAATTATCGGTCCTATTTTGTTTCTAGCTTTTCTTACAGCTATAATAGCTGATTTTATTCAGGTTGGACCCCTGATGTCGACAAAATCCATTGAGCCTAAATTCTCTAAGTTAAATCCTGTAAGCGGTTTTAAAAATATTTTTTTTAACGTAAAAACTTATTTTGAACTTGCTAAAAATGTTTTTAAAGTCATAATTTTAGGGACTATTGCTTTTTTTGTCTTTAAAAGCCATATTCCTGAATTGTTAACGCTTTGCGCTATTGAAAACACTTTTTCTATTTTATTTGCTTTCGGAAAAATGATACTTGATTTCGTTACAAAAGCAGGTATTGTTTTTCTTGTAATTGCAGGCGCAGACTATTTATTTACCCGATGGAAATTTTTAAAAGATCAAAAAATGTCTTTTAAAGAAATTAAAGATGAATATAAAAATAGTGAGGGCGATCCTCACATGAAAGCGGCTCTAAGGCAAAAGAGGATGCAGATGCTTCAGCGATCAATGTTGGAAGCAGTTCCTTACGCTGATTTTATTACAACAAACCCTATTCATGTAGCAGTTGCGTTGAAGTATAATACAGAACAAATGTCAGCGCCAAGAGTTCTTGCAAAAGGAACTGAATTATTTGCAAAAAAAATTGTTGAAATTGCGAAACAGCATAATATACCTGTAATTGAGAACCCCCCTGTTGCTCGAGCTCTTTATCGATTTGTTGACGTTAATAAAGAAATTCCACCAGAATTATATAAAGCAGTAGCAGAAATTCTATTATTTGTATATAATTTACGTAAGGAAAATAAATTGGACACAAAAACGATCTCGTAATTATTTAGGAGAGTTGGACAATCTGTGCAAAGTAAAGTAAAAGATTATTTAGATATAGTTGAAAAAGTTGCCCGTATTGAGCAAAGGCGTATTCCTAACCACATGGTTGAGCATGAAGAGCTGGTAAGTATTGGAATAATTGCTGTACAAGCGCTTATTAAAGGTAAAAGCCAGGAAGACCTTGAAAAATACAATAAATCTTATGTAGGCACCGCTGTCAGATGGGCTATCAGAAACGAATTAAGAAACCGATATAAATGGTATTCCTATAAACAAGGACAAAAATCCGGCGAAGGAGAAGATGAAGAAGGATCAGACGCTGTAAGCACAGCTCCTGAAAGACTTAGAGAAGGAATTTACGAAACAATTCTTTCCATTGACAGCATTTCCGATGCTTCTGAAAATGATACGCCTTTTGATTTTCTAAAAGATTCTTCAGCTTTGCCTGAAGAAAGACTAGAGCTTGTGGAGCTTAGCAAGGCGATTAAAAGAGCTATTGCCAGTTTGCCTCCAAAAGAAAGAACCATTGTAGAATATAGATTTTACAGAAATTTGCAGATAAAAGATATTGCGCATCAGGTAGGTTTGTCTTCTTCGAGAATTACAAGGGTTGTTCAGTCTGCGTTAAATAAAATTCGCGAATATTTAATTGCAAATGACCATATTTAGATAGAAAGCGGTTTTTGTAGGTATCAGCTTTTTAAGCAATTAACGAAAATTTATTTAACTTGAATTGCTAAATAAATAATTTTATATTTGGCGTAGCGGCTGGCTTCGCCAGCCGCTACGCCGTTTTAAGGGCATGCGGCTCGCAGGCAAAGCCTGCGAGCCGCATAAAAAATTAAAATAAAATTTCAATCTATTTCAGCGTTTCGACTAATTAGCAATTCGAGTTATTTAGATTGGTATAGATTAAATTTTAAACCACAATACTCTCATCGCTTGTTGCAAGAAGCTTAAGAACATCAAATGTTGTTACTATTCCTACAAGTTTGTTGTATTCTATTACCAAAAGTCGGTGAATTTTTTTTTCAAACATAATTTTTGCCATTTTTGCGATTGAATCACCAGGCTCTACTGTAAATAAATCTTTTGACATAATTGTTGAAACAGGATAATCAAAAATCTTGGTAATTTCAAGAAGTTCAATCTCATAATCTTTTTTAAAAGGCATAGAATAATAAGTTTGAGAACTTTCATTCTGTATAACATCAGTTAAGCTAACCACTCCAACAATATTATTATCCTGATCCAGAACAGGCAAGCCGGAAATTTCATTATTTGAAAAAATTTTTATTAAATCTCGTATAGAAATATTTTCTTTGATTGTCAAAAGATCAGTAGACATAATATCTTTTACATAAAACTGCATCTGTATATTCCTTTTAATAAAAATTGCATTACATTTAAATTAATAACAAATATACTAACCAGCTTCATTAGACATAAGTATAAATAATGTTTAAAAGCTCTTATAAAATTTCAAAAAAGACAATGGTTAACCTGAGTTGTTATACCAATCAATTTAAAAAACCGTTAAATAAAAAAGATGGTTTTTGTAAATCCTTAATTAGCGGGTGTTTTGCCGAAGGCAAAACACCCGCTCTACTCTTACTCAGCCCGCGCCGCCCGCAGGGCGGAGCGGGCTATAGATATTAGCTTTTTAATCAATTAACGAAAACTTATTTGGATTGGTATAATTAGTCGAAACGCTGAAATTGCTTAAATTTTTATTTTAATTTTTTATTTATTTAGCAACTCAGGTTAGTTAGATAATTTAATATCAACTCATTTTTGTGTGTGATAAAATTTTATTGAATAAAAATAAACAGGAAATAATATAAATTGTTATGATAGAATTTTTAGTTAAACTGCTTGGAAATCCCAACGAAAAAAAAATTAAACAACTTCAACCGGTAGTTGAATATATAAACAATCTGGAATCCGAAATAAACAGGCTTTCCGATAACGAACTCAGGGCTAAAACCGCAGAATTCAAAAATATTCTTTCAAATAGAAAGACCGCTACTGATATCAAACGGGACAGAGAGCTTGAAGCGGAAGCGTTAGAATCCATTTTACCGGAGGCTTTTGCGGTAGTCCGTGAAGCAGGTAAAAGAACGCTTAATATGCGTCATTTTGACGTACAGCTCATTGGCGGAATGGTTTTACATAAAGGGCAGATTGCAGAAATGAGAACAGGAGAAGGAAAAACTCTTGTTGCGACGCTTCCGGCTTACTTAAATGCTCTTACAGGGAAAGGCGTTCATGTAGTTACAGTCAACGACTATCTTGCAAAGCGTGATAGCGAGTGGATGGGTCATATATATAAATTTTTGGGATTTGATGTCGGGCTTATCCTTTCAGGCGGTAAAAGAATGGATTTTGACCAGAAGAAAAGAGCCTATCAAGCTGATATTACTTATGGCACAAACAATGAATTCGGGTTTGATTATCTGCGTGATAATATGGCGGGAAGCCTTGACCAATGCATACAAAGACCGTATAATTTTGCGATTGTCGATGAAGTTGACAGTATCCTGATAGACGAAGCAAGAACACCGCTCATAATAAGCGGAAGACTTGAAAAATCGGCTGAAACCTATAAAATAATGGCTAAAATTGCTCCGTTATTAATAAAGGATGAAGACTACGAAGTTGAAGAAAAGAATAAAAACGTAATATTGAATGAACAAGGCATAGATAAAGCTCAGGAACTTTTGAAAGTCAATGATATCTTTGATCCATCAACAATGCTTGCTCATTATCTTTTGCAGGCGTTAAAAGCAAAGGAACTTTATCTTAAAGATACTGATTATGTAATTAAAGACGGCGAAGTAATTATCGTAGATGAATTTACAGGAAGGCTTATGGAAGGTCGAAGATGGAGCGACGGGCTTCATCAAGCAGTTGAGGCTAAAGAAGGCGTAAAAATCCAGGATGAAAGCCAGACTTTGGCAAGTATTACTTTCCAGAATCTTTTCAGAATTTATCCGAAACTGGCAGGCATGACAGGCACTGCAATGACGGAAGAAGCTGAATTTGGAAAGATATACAACCTTGAAGTATCTTCAATCCCCACAAATCAAAAGGATGCGAGAAAAGATCATTCTGACGTTATTTATAAAACAGAAATTCAAAAATACAAATCAGTTGTTGAAGAAATTGCAGAAGAGCATGCCAAAGGCAGACCTATTCTTGTAGGAACGATTAGTATTGAAAAATCAGAGCTTTTATCCCGCATGCTTACCAAAAAAGGCTTAAAACACAATGTTTTGAACGCTAAACATCATGAAAAAGAAGCTCAAATAATTGCTCAGGCAGGAAGATATGCCGCAATCACAATTGCGACAAACATGGCGGGAAGAGGAACTGACATAATTCTAGGCGGCAACCCGGAATTTATGGCTAAAGAAATGTTATCCCGCATAAATAAAGACGAAATTACTCCTGAAGAATACGAAAATATAAAACAAAAAGCTCTTGATGAAGCCTATAAAATCACGCAGGAAGAGCATGAAAGAGTCGTGGAAGCCGGTGGACTTTATGTATTAGGCACAGAAAGGCACGAATCCCGACGCATTGACAACCAGTTAAGGGGTAGAGCCGGAAGACAGGGCGATCCAGGCTCAACAAGATTTTTTCTTTCTCTTGAAGACAGCCTGATGAGAATATTCGGGGGCGAAAAGCTTTTTCAGCTTATGGAAATGCTTAAAGTCGAGGAAGATATGGCTATAGAAGCCCCAATAATTAGCAGAAGCATAGCTTCAGCGCAAAAAAAGGTTGAAACATACCATTTTGATATGAGAAAACAGGTTCTTCAATTTGATGATGTGATGAATCAACAGAGAGAGCTTTTTTATACCCAAAGAAGGAAGGTTCTTGAGGGAGAAAATGTTCATCAGGACATTCTTTATATGATTGAAAAGGAAATTGAGAGAATAATCGGCGGTTATATAAGTCCTGAGATGAAACCCGCCGAATATATAGAAGAAGATATTGAAAACCTTGTAAAAACCATACATTCAGTATTTCCGCAACTTTCAGGCAGGGTTAATATTGAATTAATAAACAATTTAAGCTGTCAGGACATAACTGACAAGATTAAAACCTTTGCGTTGCAAGCATATCATGAGCATGAAGCGGAAATAATCGAAATACACAATGATGTTCTCGGCAAAATAAACGAAAATATTGAAATCAATGCTCAAAATCCGGGTGATAAAAATAATATAATGAGAAGCCTGGAAAGGGATATATTGCTGAGGATTATTGACAGTAAATGGATAGATCACCTTCATAACAATGACATGTTGCGGGAGGGAATAGGCTTAAGAGCTTATGGGCAAAGGGATCCTCTTATTGAATATAAAAAGGAAGCTTTTGACATGTTCAATAATATGATGCGTGAAATTCAGCGAGAAACCGTCGCTCATTTGTTCAGGACAAAATTTAGCGCGCAAGTAGTACATTTACAGGAAGATTCATCGGATGTGATTGATACTGACCTTGCAAAAGCGGCGGAAAATTTCATATCACCATTTGATGAAGATAATGATCCGATTATAAGAGATGGAAAAACCGGCAGAAACGATCCTTGTCCTTGCGGAAGCGGAATCAAATACAAGAAATGCTGTGGAGCAGAAAAGGTAAAACCTGCCAAGGTTTAGTATAATACCAATTTGCAATCAAAAGAGTATTATTTTTTGATAAGGGTTTTGCCGGCGTAGCCGGCAAAACCCTTATCAACTCTTCTTCCCCTCTCTTGGGGAGGGGACAGGGGGAGGGAGATTTAATACTAAGTAACTTGAATTGCTAAATAAATAATTTTATATTTGGCGTAGCGGCTGGCAAAGCCAGCCGCTACGCCTTTTTAAGGGCATACGGCTCGCAGGCTTTGCCTGCGAGCCGTATAAAAAATTAAAATAAAATTTCAAGCTATTTCAGCGTTTCGACTAATTAGCAATTCGAGTTAAGTAGGTAACAAAAAGTTTTCGTGTTTTTATCTACCCAACCCCAACCCCCCTTACTCCCCTACAAAAGTTATTTTTGCGAGATTTTTTAGTAAATTCAATGGGTCGAGCGAACCGCCGTTGGCGGTTCGCTCGACCAAAAACAATCTTTAGCCCCCTCTCCCAATGGGAGAGGGGGTTGGGGGTGAGGGAATTTTGGACTGAATTTATAAAAATGTAGAGGAGCAAGCCCCAACCCCTTCCCTTCAAAGGGAAAGGGTTTTTGTTATTTTTTTGCCTCACTCGCTTTGCTCGTTCGGCAAAAATTAATAAGACTTGAAAATTTTTTGTTTGTTACTTAAATGTTGCCTTATTTAAAATTGGTTTATTTCCTGATTTTATTTTAAACTTAAAAAGTATAATTAAATTATTATGTGATCTGTTAGTTATGAAAATAAATCGAATTGTTAAGCGTCTTATCTGTATTTTTACATTACTCCTGTTAATTTCAGGATCAGCTCAGGCAAAAACGCTTGAAGGCGGAGTTGACCTTAATTGGCCCCTGCTAAATCAGGAAGAGCGGGAAAAAACCATTAATTATTATAAAGACCTGCTTTTTAAAGATGTTAAATATAAAATCGACAAAGAAACTCTTAAACCTTTTAAAAAAGACGCTAAATTACTAGAAAACAGAGCTTTATTAAAAAATAATATTAAAAAAACAGATGACAGAGAACTTGCCAAGTTTTATTTTTTCAATAAAGTTTTTATAATTTATGGGGTTAAATATCTGGAAGATAAATTTCACCTGTATTATTATAATGTTGCGGGAGGCTTGGAATACTTTGATATACTCGATAAACCTCACGATGAATATCCGCATATTTCTTATCAATACAATAAAAGCGGAAAGCTTGCGGGTATAAGTTATTATATTTCAGAATATGACCAGTATATTTTTGATGATAAAGGAAAATTTCGAGGACGCTGGTATTATTCAAAACTTTATGATAAAAAAGCAAAAGTTATATTAACAAGGGAACTGCCTTAACTTTAGACCAGGAGGAGAGAAAAATGAAACCGTCAAAAAAAATTGATAAAATACCGCCATATCTTTTTGTGGAAATAGATAAAAAAATTGATGAAGCAAAAGCAAAAGGTATTGACGTAATAAGTCTTGGAGTTGGCGATCCTGACACTCCCACCTTTCCTAATATTGTTCAGGCAATGCATGAGGCGATTGATGACGCTTCAACTCATAATTATCCTCCTTATCAGGGAACAAAAGAGTTTAGACAGGCATGCAGCAACTGGATGAAAAAAAGATTTAACGCTGAACTTGATCCTGAAAAAGAAATAGTTGCTCTTATCGGTTCAAAAGAAGGCATTGCGCATGTTTTTATGAGTTTTGTGGATGAAGGAGATTACACGCTTGTTCCTGATCCGGCATATCCTGTTTATAGAAACGCAACGTATCTTGCCGGAGGAATTCCGTATTTTATGCCGATAGGTCCTGAAAACAGTTATCTTCCCGATCTTGACCAGATTCCCGAAGATATAGCTAAAAAAGCAAAATTAATATTTTTAAATTACCCTAATAACCCTACCGGCGCTGTTGCGAATCTTGAGTACTTTAAAAAAGTCTATGAATTTGCTAAAAAATACAATATTTTAATCTGTCATGACCAGGCATATTGTGAAATGACCTATGATGGATATGTTGCTCCGAGTTTTCTGGAAATTGAAGGAGCAAAAGATTATTGTCTGGAATTTTTCTCTCATAGCAAAACTTATAATATGACAGGGTGGAGAATCGGCTGGGCGGCAGGCGGAGAAAAAGCCATGAATGCTCTGAAAATCATAAAAAACAATATAGACAGCGGCGCGTTTAAAGCTATTCAGCGAGCAGGCGTAGTTGCTCTTGAAACTCCTCAGGAAAAGATTGACGAATTAAATAAAATGTATCAAAAACGTAGAGATATAATGGTTGAGGGCTTAAAAGAGCTTGGATGGGAATTTGAAAATCCTAAAGCAACGTTTTATATGTGGCTTCCTATTCCTAAAACAATGAATTCAGCCGAATTTGCGAAAGTAATGCTTGAAAAAGCCGCTGTTGTAGTTCCTCCGGGAACGGGATATGGTCCTAAAGGAGAAGGATTTTTCAGAATCGCGTTAACTGTAAGTGAAACAAGACTTAGAGAAGTTCTGGATCGGATGAAAAATGCCGGAATTAGATACGATATGAAAAAACAATAATTTGTTAAAAAGCTGATATCTACAGCCCTTGCCGCCCTGCGGGCGGCAAGGGCTGAGTAAGGGTATTGCGGGCGTTTCGGCGAAGCCGAAACGCCCGCAAATTAAGGACTTATAAAAATCATCTTTTTCATTTGCCGGTTTCTTTTAATGATTGGTATAAGTAATAGACAAAAAATTTTCAACTCTTATTAAATTTTGCCGAACGAGCGAAGCGAGTGAGGCAAACAAACAACAAAAGCCCCTTCCCTTTGAAGGGAAGGGGATGGGGTTGGGTAGATAAAAACCTGAAAACTTTTTGTTACCTACTTAGCAGTCGATTTTTTTTTAAAGATCACTATATAAGACAAAATCTACAGAATAATTAAATTATTTGTTGGAATTTTCGATAATATAATAGAGAATATATTTAAAGATGTTTTTATTTAAAAAGAAGGAAAAATATGCGTTTACTTTTATGCAATGATGACGGGATACATTCACCGGGAATAACAACTTTAGCCAGAAAACTTGCGGAAAATCATGAAGTTTACGTTGTGGCTCCTGATAGAGAAAGAAGCGCTGCCGGACATTCTTTAACTTTGCATCAACCTCTTCGGGTTGAACAAATGGAACTCGGTTATGATAACGGAATGAAAGCGTGGGCAACCGATGGAACGCCGGGAGATTGCGTAAAATTAGCTTTTAACGTAATTCTTGACGAAAAACCAAATATTTTAATTTCGGGAATAAACAACGGACCTAACCTTGGAGCTGATATCTTATATTCAGGAACGGTTAGCGCGGCTATGGAAGGAGCTGTTCTTGGATGTCCAAGCATTGCAGTATCTCTTTGCAGAAATGAAGCGACTCCCGCTGATTTTTGTTATGCGGCAGAATTTATTGCCAAATTTGTTCCTAAAATAGCAAATATAAATTTCCCTAAAAAGACTATTCTTAATATAAATATTCCTGCGGTGAAGCGTTCTGAGATTACCGGCATTAAAATTACAAAGCTTGGAACACGCATGTATACAGACACATACGAAAAACGGAAAGACCCTCGTGGAAAAACATATTATTGGCTGGCAGGAGAACTGCTTGACACTTGTGAAGAAGAAAATTCTGATATTATTGCCATTAAAAACAATAAAATTTCTATAACCCCTATAACTTTTGAGATGACGCATAAGAGCATTATGCCGGAATTGGAACAAGCCTTTTGTAACGGGCTTTGCGAACCTTAAAAAGCAAAAAAAAAGACAGTTTTAAAACTGTCCTTAATAAATCTAGCAAAAATACTGTAGGGTGTGTAAGGTAAGGGAAAGGGTAAGGTAGGTAAGGGGTAAGGGGTAAGGGGTTTGGATTATATGTTATTTTTTTTATTTTTGACTTCTGTATTAATATAAAAACAATCGAATGCAAAAAGTTGCTATCTTTTATATATTAATTATTAGGATTTTAATACTTCTTAACATAAAGGCGTCTCGTAACTACTACAGTGCCCGCCCTAGCGCGGTGGTTCATTAATTTTCAAGGTCATCCTGAGCGAAGCGAAGGATATCAAGGAAAGAATGCGTCATGTTGAGCGAAGCGAAACATCTTGTGGCTTATATACAACAAGATTCTTCGGGCTAAAGCCCTCAGAATGACAAAATTGCAAAGCCCTCAGAATGACGAACCCTCATAAGTAGGTAACAAAAAGTTTTCAGGTTTTTATCTACCCAACCCCAACCCCTTCCCTTCAAAGGGAAGGGGTTGGGGTTAAATTTTTTGTCTGTTACTTAATTAATAAATCACTGCAATAGTATATAGGAAATCTTTGCTTTACAGCTGCGCCTTAATCTTTTTTATAATCATCCCACATTGTTTTTGCTATATTTAAAGATTCTTCATAGCTTATTTTATTTATTTTTGCTAAATATTTTTCTTCTTTTTCCTTGCATGCTTTATATTCATTGAGATTTTGCTGTTTTATCGTAAGCAGTTCACTCTCTTCATTAGTGAGTGAAGGTTTACTCGATAGTTCATCAATAATTTTTTGATTTATATCTATTTGTTTCTGATATCCTGCAATTATTTCAAGAGAACGCTTTCTCATATCTACCGGATGATCCAAAGTGTCTGCTCCATGAGGACACATAAAATCTATGCCGGTTTCATTTTTTATTTTTTCTATCATTGCCATATCATGATAAATATTTCCGCATCCTCCTTCTATATCTTCAAGATTTTCTGCTAAATATGGAGAAGATGACAGCTGTGTTCCTTTTTTTGTTTCTTCTACGGATAAAGGATTTTCAAGACTTGCGGAAGTCAAAGGATTTGCTTGATCGGATGTTTTTTCAGCGGTATTTGTTTTTTTGTCTGCTTGCGCGTCTTTTAAAATATCTGAAAAAAGCTTTATTAAAACGCTTACAATTAATGCGTCCTCTAATGCTATGTTATTTAAGGGTTTTTCCTCTAATACAGATTGATCTCTTTCTTTGTTAAGTGAATTGAAATTAAATAAATTAAATAAATCAAGTTCTTTATTATTAATATCAATATTGTTATTTTTTAATTCAGGCTGAAGCATTAATGATAAAGGACTAAACGATGAAATTGATATATTCATATTTATACAATTCTCCTAAATCTCTATTTCAAGTATATATTAATTAACTCTTGATTATATAAAAACAAGATATTATATAAAATTGCTATACCAATCCGAATAAGTTTTCGTTAAGTAACAGACAAAAAATTTTCAGCTCTTATTAAATTTTGCCGAACGAAAGTAGGGGCGAACCTAAGTGTTCGCCCTGATAAGTAACAAACAACAAAAGCCCCTTCAATAAAGTATTGGCTGGGTTTTCGGCTTTGCCGAAAACCCAGCCAATTAAGACTTTACAAAAATCATTTTTTTATTTCCTGATTTCTTTTTAAGATCACAATACCTACTTAACTTGAATTGCTAAATAACGTGAATTGCTAATTAGCCGAAACCGTCATCCTGAGCGGAGCGAAGGATCGCAACCAATTGTCAAAAACAGGAGATTCTTCGGGCTAAAGCCCTCAGAATGACGATTAAAAAAAATAATTAGCA